>URUX01000082.1 GCA_900551135.1 uncultured Clostridium sp. | reverse complement strand
CCATGGTATTTCCTTCGCCTGTAATGTAATCATACACCTTTTCCGAAGCCCGCGTCCTGCGGCCTCTGCCGGCAGCATCATTTTTTCCTCTGCGGCCTCCCCGGTCTTTTCCAGAACCTTTACCGCCATAAAAGTCCAAATCATCTAATGAACGAGCCGGACGGCTGCTTTCCGCAATGTCCTCGTTCTCATCGCCTACCACAATCCGGAGCAGCGCTGCCGCCAAATCCATGGCTGTATAATCTTCCTCAATCAGTTTCATTTCGATTACATCAATCATATCGTCCAGATCCTGATTTTCGATGGTTTCCCGAACCTGATCCAGAACCTTGTCCACCTTAATTGATGTAATATCATTTAATGACGGAATGGCCTGGGGAATAATCCGGGTCTTGCAGTAGCGCTGAATATCCCGCATTTTATATACTTCTTTTCCCACTACCAGACTGAAGGCCTTGCCTTCCCGTCCAGCCCTTCCGGTACGGCCAATCCGGTGAACATAGTATTCGTCATCCTGGGGAATATCATAATTAAATACCGCTTCTACATCATCCACATCAATGCCTCTGGCCGCTACATCCGTTGCCACCAGAATATCTGCTTTTCCATTACGGAAACTGTTCATAACCCGGTCTCTCTGGATCTGTTTCAGATCTCCGTGAAGGCCTTCTGCAAAATATCCCCGTCCCTGAAGAGCCTCTACTACTTCTTCTACTCCCTTTTTGGTATTACAGAATACCACAGACAGTTTGGGGGCATATAAATCCAGCAGACGGCTTAACACCTCAACTTTATTTTTCTGCTTTACTTCATAATAATACTGGGTAACCTTCGGCACAGTCAAATCTTTTTTTACGACTTTTACCGTAACCGGATCTTTCTGGAACTTGCGGGCAATTTCCAAAATTGCCGGAGGCATGGTTGCAGAAAACATCATGGTCTGACGATTTTCCGGAAGCTGTCCCAAAATCGTCTCCATATCCTCTAAGAATCCCATATTCAGCATTTCATCTGCTTCATCCAGCACAACTGTGTGAACCTCTTCCGTACGGATGGTCTTTCTGCGCATGTGATCCATAACGCGGCCCGGGGTACCGATAATCACCTGGGTGCCGTCTTTTAAAGACCGGATCTGCTTTACAATTTCCTGTCCTCCATATACCGGAAGTACCTTAATTCCATGCATGTATTTTGCCAGGCGGCGAATCTCTTCTGCCACCTGGATAGCCAGTTCTCTGGTCGGGCACAGCACAACTGCCTGAAGCTTTTTCAGCTTTGGATCGACCTTTTCCAGCAAAGGAATGCCAAAGGCGGCTGTCTTGCCGGTTCCGGTCTGGGCCTGTCCAATCAGATCGTTTCCTTCTAATGCCACTGGAATTGCCTGTCCCTGAATCGGGGAAGTTTCCTCAAATCCCATATCTGCAACTGCCCGCAAAATCCGATCATCCAGCTTTAACTCTTCAAATTTCATTGTCTCCATATATAAATTCCTTAATCCTCTCTGTTCCTGCCTGTTTTCTGTTTTTATTTCTCTCCATCAAAAACGAGAGGCGGTCAGCCACGCTCAGGCTTTTCATCCTCTCGTTCGTACAGAAACTAACTATATCAGCAACTGAAACTGCTGTCAAGATTTTTACACCTTAAACCGGTACCCAACTCCCCAAATCGTTTCAATGTACTGGGGTTTTGCCGTATTGAACTCAATCTTCTCTCTGATTTTCTTGATATGTACCGTAACGGTAGCAATATCTCCAATGGATTCCATATCCCAAATCTTATTAAACAGTTCTTCTTTCGTAAATACGTGATTGGGATGCTCTGCCAGGAATGTAAGAAGATCAAATTCTTTGGTGGTAAAGTTCTTTTCCTCTCCATTGATCCACACTCTTCGGGCCGTCTTGTCAATCTTCAAACCACGGATTTCGATAATGTCATTGGCAGGCAGGCCGCTGGAAATCAGACGTTCATAACGGGCCATATGGGCTTTTACACGAGCCACCATCTCACTTGGAGAGAAGGGCTTGGTAATATAGTCATCTGCTCCAAGGCCTAATCCCCGGATTTTGTCAATGTCTTCTTTTTTCGCAGAAACCATAATAATCGGGGTGTTTTTCTTTTCCCGGAACCGCTTGCAGATTTCAAATCCGTCCATGCCTGGAAGCATTAAATCCAGTATGATCAGATCAAAGTCCTCTCCAA
Organism: uncultured Clostridium sp.; assembly: GCA_900551135.1. Lineage (GTDB taxonomy): Bacteria > Bacillota > Clostridia > Lachnospirales > Lachnospiraceae > UMGS1370. The sequence continues at coordinate 8,055 of URUX01000082.1, read as the reverse complement.
GAGCCTTTTCCAGACCATCCGCACCGTCATTTTCAATCTCTACGTCAAATCCCGACAGTTCTAAATAGTCTTTCTCCAACTCTGCAATGCTCTCTTCATCCTCAATGATTAATATCCTGCTCATCTTGAACAACCTCCTGGTATTTTCTAAGAACAAAGTGTATCTCCGTTCCGATTCCTTCCTTGCTGGTGGCCCAGATCCGTCCATTGTGGTCTTCTATAATCTTTTTCACAATCGAAAGGCCAATGCCGCTTCCTCCTTTTTGGGAATTGCGGGAAGCGTCTGTCCGGTAAAACCGGTCAAATATATTGGGCAAATCTCTGGCGGCAATTCCTCTGCCATTGTCCTCAATGCCTACTTCAATAAAGTCTCCTACATCCTTAATCCGGATATTGATAATTCCCTTTTTCTTATCCAGATATTTAACTGAATTGCTGATAATGTTGTTTACCACACGCCGCAGCTGCTCTACATCTGCTATGACGCATACGTCATCTTCTACATAATTAAAATACCCAAGTTCAATGTTCTGCGCTTCCAAATCCAGCCCCACTTCTTCTGCACAGTCCCTAAAATAGCGGCTGACATTAATTTTAGAAAAGGCATATGGAATCTTATTGGTATCAATCTTGGAATAGAAAGTCAGTTCATCAATCAGCCGGTCCATATCGTTGGCTTTATTATAAATGGTACGGATGTATTTATCCAGCTTTTCCGGCGAAGATGCCACACCGTCCATAATTCCCTCTACATAACCTTTAATCGCCGTAATCGGAGTCTTTAAGTCATGGGAAATGTTGCTGATCAATTCTTTGCTTTCCTTATCATACTGGATTTTTTCTTCTGTAGACTCTTTCAGGCGGATACGCATTTCCTCAAAGTCCTGACAGAGCTGTCCGATCTCATCTTCCTCTTCTACCTCTAACGAAAAATCCAGATTGCCGTCCCGGATTTTTTTTGTGGCTTCCTCCAGCTTGCCCAGAGGCTGGATAATGGAACGGTAAATCCAGACTACCATAACCGTTCCGGCAATGATTAAAATCATAATTCCCGCAATCAGCATTTCCCGAAGCATCGCCTTTACTTCCGGCAAAAGTTCGTCTACCTGGGAAATCAGGAAAATACTTCCCTTATCTCCATCTCCAAAGGTAAAATCCATCTGTTTTACCAGATGCTGGCTCTCCCCGTCCAGATACAGGCCGCCCTCTCCGCCTTCCTGTCCGTTTCCGTAGTCCGGAAGCTGGACCAGAATGTCTTCATCTATGCAAAGGTCCTCATCCCCTGCAAAAATAATCTGTTTTTCTTTTCTTACTATTAAATAGGCGTAATAATTTTTCAGTTCGTCATTGAGAACGGTCAGATACTCCTGATCCTCAAATTTCTCTGGAGAACTGTCGGCAACTTTTCTGATTTTTTTCTCAAAGCTCTGGGTTAAACGGTTAAAGGCCTGTACCGAGTTGCCGGAAAACAGGTCAATCTGTTCCGTCAGGCCATACTGTTCACTGAAAGCCCTGGTCTGATAGGTGGAAAGCCCTACTGCTACCATGTATATCAAAAAAATCGGCATAAGCGTAATCGTCACAAAGGCGACGACAAGTCGAGTTTTTAATTTCATCTTACAATATCCTTTCTCCCAACGGAGTCTTCCTCCTGCTTTCCCTGTATAGGCTTACTTTTTAATAGTATAACATAGTTCAGAAGGTTTGTTTCTAAAAGTATTCTAAATTTTCTTGCCTCGTTGACAATTCCCCCATTTTTTGATATTCTTAAACCGATTATGCGTAAAAATTTAGGAGGTAGATCATGAATCTTGCAAGTTTAGAAAAGACTTGCCGTGCTGTGCGCCGTGACATCATCAATTTAACCGCTGACGCAGCTTCTGGACACCCAGGCGGCTCTTTATCTGCAGTTGAGATCCTTACTGTTTTATATTGTGATCAGATGAATATCGACCCTAAGAACCCACGCAAAGAAGATCGGGATCGTTTTGTATTGTCCAAGGGCCATGCTGCTCCTGCACTGTACGGGATTCTGGCTGAGTGTGGTTTCTTCGACAAAAAGGAATTTACAGGCTTCCGTAAAATCAATGGCATGCTTCAGGGACATCCGGACTGCAAACGCTGTCCTGGCGTAGAGGCATCCACCGGTTCTTTGGGACAGGGTGTTTCTATTGCTGTCGGCATGGCTTTAGGAGCAAGACTTCAGGGCAAGGGCGCCAGGGTCTATACTCTTTTAGGTGACGGTGAACTTCAGGAAGGTCAGGTTTGGGAAGCTGCTATGGCTGCTGCCCACTACAAACTGGACAACTTAACTGTCATCATTGATAACAACGGCCTTCAGATCGACGGCTCAAACGATCAGGTTATGAGCCTTGGCAATATTGCTGATAAATTCAGGGCATTTGGTTTTGAGGTCATTGAGATTGACGGCAATGATATGCAGGCCATCAGCGATGCATTCCATACCCCCGTTTCCGGTAAGCCAAAATGTATTCTGGCTCATACCGTAAAAGGCAAAGGCGTTTCCTTTATGGAAAACCAGGTTGGCTGGCATGGAAAAGGCCCTAACGAAGAAGAACGTCAGGCAGCGCTGAAAGAATTGGAGGATTAAATATGAGTGAGAAGAAAGCCATTCGGGTTGCCTACGGTGAGGCCCTGGCAGAATTAGGAGCAGTCAATGACAAAATCGTGGCTCTGGACGCGGATCTCTCCCACTCCACCATGACGTATAAATTTGCTGACAAGTTCCCGGAACGTTTCTTTAACGCCGGCATTGCTGAAGCCAATATGGTTGATATGGCTGCCGGCCTGTCCACCATGGGATATATTCCTTTTGTAAGTACATTTGCCATTTTCGGTACCGGACGCGCTTACGACCAGGTACGCAACGGCTGTGCTTACCCAGGTTTTAATGTAAAATTCGCATTCTCCCACGCAGGCGTTACCCTGGGGGAAGACGGCGGAAGCCATCAGGCTATTGAAGATATTGCCCTGATGAGAGTCATTCCGAAGATGACTGTAGTGGTTCCCTGCGATGCCAATGAGGCAAAGCGTGCAGTTAAGGCTCTTGTAGATATGGAGGGGCCTGCATACCTGCGTATGGCCAGAATGCCTTCCGTAGTGTTTGAAGAAGAGATGCCATTTGAACTCGGCAAAGCCAATGTCCTCCGCGAAGGCAGCGACGTCGCTATTTTTGCCTGCGGCATTATGGTAAATGAAGCTCTGGAAGCCGCGAAGGCATTAGAAACCGAAGGTATCCATGCTGAGGTTGTCAATGTCCATACCATTAAGCCAATCGACAGAGAGACTGTTTTAAGAAGCGCTTCCAAGTGCGGAAAAGTCCTTACTGTAGAAGAGCACTCCATCATCGGCGGTTTAGGCGATGCAGTTGCAGACGTTCTGATTGGAAACGGCGATTTCAAGTTTAAGAAGGTTGGAATCACTGACAGATTTGGACAATCCGGCACTCCGGCTGCTCTGTTAGAAGAATACGGCCTGACTTCCAGACATATTGTGGAAGCAGTAAAGAGTTTATAATATACTCTGTATATATTGAAAAATCCGGAAAGAACCCATTTATTTGGGAATCTTTCCGGATTTTTGCATAAGGCACATGAACTCTGCCGAATCTTTAATAGAATTTAATAGAACAATCTGTTTACTGCACTGAAAATGCCTCGAATAGACGCTCTGGTAATATTGGAACTGATGCCGACGCCATAGGTGGCCTTGCCGGTTGCCAGATCTACCAGATGGATGTAAGAAGCTGCCTGCGCGCCGGAACCAATGGACAATGCATGTTCGTTGTAGTCCATAACCCGAATCTGGATTCCCAAAGCTTCTTCCAAACCTCTCTGAACTGCATCGATCGGGCCGTTTCCTACGCCCTCAAAGGTTTTCTCAACGCCATGGTCGGTAAAGGTAACCTTGGCAAGGGTTGCAAATTCGCCATTTCCAACATCTGCATCGCTGATGCGGCACTTGCGGAAGTGCATTGGCTCTTTGCGATCCAGATAATTGCTGCGGAACTCTTCCATAATCTGTTCTGGAGCAACCTCGCCCTGCTTCTCGGAAATCTTCTGGATAATATCTGCAAACTCTTTGTGCATTCCCTTCGGAAGCTTGTAGCCATAGAAGGTATCCATAACAAAGGCTACGCCGCCTTTTCCGGACTGGCTGTTAATTCGTACAATAGGCTCGTACTTCCGTCCAATATCACTTGGGTCAATGGGAAGATACGGAACTTCCCAGTACTGGCCGTTGCGTTCATGGAGCGCCTGCATTCCCTTATTGATGGCATCCTGATGAGAACCGGAAAATGCCGTAAATACCAGCTTTCCTGCATAAGGATGTCTGGGATGAATATCCATCTTGGTGCAGCGCTCGTAAATATCAATGCTCTCTGTAATATTTTCCAGATTCAGTTCCGGATTGATTCCCTGAGAGAACATATTATATGCAATATTCAGAATATCCACATTACCGGTACGCTCGCCATTGCCAAACAGAGTCCCTTCTACTCTCTCAGCGCCAGCCAATAAAGCCAGTTCTGTAGCCGCAATTCCCGTACCTCTGTCATTATGCGGATGAATACTTAAAATAATGCTGTCGCGGTTTTTAAAATGGGTGTTCATCCATTCAACCTGATCTGCATACACATTAGGCGTATTCATCTCCACAGTAGCAGGAAGATTAATGATTACTTTATTCTCGCTGGTCGCTCCCCATGTCTCCTGAACTGCTGTGCACACTTCCAGAGCGTAGTCCAGTTCTGTGCCGGTAAAGCTTTCCGGGGAATACTCCAGCTGGAGGTCGCCCTGGTAATCTTTTGCATATTTCTGCACCAGCTTTGTGCCAATGACTGCAATGTCTTTGATTTCTTCTTTGTCCTTATGGAATACTACATCTCTCTGAAGCGTGGATGTAGAATTATAAATATGTACGATTACCTTTTTCACACCCTGAATGGCCTCAAAGGTTCTCTTAATCAAATGCTCCCTGCACTGAACCAGCACCTGAATCACTACGTCGTCTGGAATTAATTTCCGTTCTACCAGCTGACGCAGAAAATCGTACTCAATCTGAGATGCTGCCGGAAATCCAACTTCAATCTCCTTAAAGCCCAGTTTGATTAAGTGATTGAACATCTCAATCTTTTCTTCAACCACCATCGGCTCTACCAGCGCCTGATTGCCGTCCCGTAAGTCTACGCTGCACCAGACGGGCGCTTTCTGAATCTCTTTATTGGGCCAGGTACGCTCTGGAAAATCCACTACTGGGACCCGTTTATATCTTTGATAATTTAACATGATTTTTTCCTCCATTTTCTGACATTCTGATTTTTATGTCCTGCTCATTCCTCTTGTATAGTTCTATCCTGCTACCTGTTCCGGGCGTTGGAGTCGGTAAATCACACCGTATCGAATTACAATGAACAGAGTGGTCTTTACAGGTCTAACCCCATCTTTCATCATCCCTTTGCTGATTATTTTATATCGCTTTTTCCTATGAAAAAACGGCTGTAATATTTTTTGTATTATATCACAACCGTTTTTACATATCAATCTGTTTTGAAATACAAAATAGCCGGACTTTTATGCAAAATGTCCTTTACTGCCCATTACCTCAATCACCTGATCCACATATTTCTCGCAGGTTTCCAGTTCCGGCGCTTCTACCATGACACGAACTACCGGCTCTGTGCCGCTCTGGCGCAGCAGAATACGGCCTGTATTTCCAAGGCTTTCCGCCACGTTTTCCACCTCTGCTCTTACGTCCGGATCATCCTGGGCTGCAGTTTTATCCTTCACACGGACGTTCTTTAATACCTGAGGATAAATCTGAATCTCCGAAGCCAGCTTATCTAATGGCTGTTTCTTTTCCAGAATGACTTCCATTAGCTTTAAGGATGTCAAAATGCCGTCTCCGGTTGTGGCATGTTTGCTGAAAATGATGTGTCCGGACTGCTCTCCGCCCAGGCAGTGTCCATTGGCAGACATATTTTCATATACGTATTTATCGCCTACAGCGGTCTTTTCGTAAGAAATGCCTTCTCTGTCAAATGCCTTATAAAGACCGAAGTTGGACATAATCGTAGTAACCACTGTGTTATTTACCAGGGTTCCCTGTTCCTTCATATATTTGCCGCAGATATACATAATCTTGTCGCCGTCTACCAGATTGCCGTCTTTGTCCACAGCCAGGCACCGGTCTGCATCTCCGTCATATGCAAAGCCTACATCGCATCCTTCCTGCTTTACAAATGCCTGAAGGTTTTCAATGTGGGTAGAACCACAGCCAGTATTAATGTTGATACCATTGGGCTCGTTAGAAATGACATGGGTTTCTGCTCCCAATGCATCAAATACATTTTTTGCAATGGCAGAAGCGCTTCCGTTGGCACAGTCCAGAGCCACCTTCATATTCTTAAAGGAGCGGGTTGCAATGGAAATCAAATATCCGATATAGCGGTTTCTTCCTGCAGCAAAATCCACAGTACGGCCAATCTGGTCTCTCTTGGCCAGCGGAATCTCTCCCATCTCACCGTCCAGATATTTTTCAATCTCCGTAATCACGCTTTCTTCCAGCTTCTCTCCTTTTTCGTTGATGACCTTAATGCCATTGTCATAGAACGGATTGTGGCTGGCAGAAATCATAATGCCGCAGTCAAATTCTTCTGTCCGGACAACATAGGAAACGCTTGGCGTAGTCGTAACGTGAAGCAGGTACACATCTGCTCCGGAAGCAGTCAGGCCGGCAACCAGAGAATATTCAAACATATAGCTGCTGCGTCTGGTATCTTTTCCGATTACCACTCTGGTGCGTTCGTCCGGCTTTCTCTGTCCATAATACCAGCCCAGAAAACGTCCTACTTTAAAAGCGTCCTCAACGGTTAAGGTTACATTTGCTTCTCCGCGAAATCCATCGGTTCCAAAATATTTTCCCATAATATCATCCTCCAGCTTTATTGCTTTTTAATAGCCGATTTCTTTTAAATACCGGCCTAATGCATCCTGCCAGGTTGGAAGAGGGGTAAATCCTTTTTCAACCAGCTTCTCACGATTCATCCGGCTGTTTTTCGGACGTTTTGCCTTAGCCGGAAACTGAGAAGAATCAACAGGAGTTACTTTTACATCATTCATGCCTGCCTGACGGAAGATCTCACAGGCAAATTCATACCAGCTGCACAGTCCTTCATTGGTAGCATGGTAGCGGCCATACTCTTCCGTCTGAATCATGTCAGCTAACAGACGGGCCAGATCATAGGTATAGGTAGGAGAACCAATCTGATCGTCTACTACGCTGACTGCTCCCCGTTCTTCGCCCAGACGGAGCATAGTCTTGATAAAGTTCTTGCCATTAACGCCAAATACCCAGGCAATCCGCACAGTAAAGAATTTCTTTACCAGTCTTTCAATATACACTTCGCCCTCGTACTTGGTTAATCCGTAAATGTTCAGAGGCTCTCTGTGATCATCCGGCTCCCATGGGCGGGTTCCTTCGCCATTAAACACATAATCGGTACTGATGTACATCATTTTAATATCCAGATCATGGCAGACTTCTGCAATGTTTTTGGTTCCTTCTGCATTAATCTTGCGGCACAGTTCCACATTCTCCTCTGCCGCATCTACTGCAGTATATGCAGCACAATGGATAACAGCATCTGGCGCTGCTTCCGTAATAACCCGACAGCATGCCTCCCCATCTGTAATGTCCATTTCTTCTACATCTACGCCAATGTATTCAATCCCCCGTCTGGACAGTTCATTCATTAAATCATGGCCTAACTGGCCCTTCGATCCGGTTATCAGAATCTTCATATTTCCTGCTCCTCCTATTTGTCGGAAAAACTGCTCTGCCGCCGCTTTTCCGGATGTCTTGCAAATAAAGCGCCCGAAAACTTCAGAATCCTTATGCAGCAGGAGCCAACCTGCTGCGCGGTCCTCCTCTTCTGTTTCCAGGCGCCCCGTTGCGCAGTGCTTTATTTTAACTTGTTTCCATACATCTTATCAAAATACTGGCTGTACTCACCGCTGATGATGTGTTTCCACC
>URUX01000081.1 GCA_900551135.1 uncultured Clostridium sp. | reverse complement strand
GTCAGAGATCCCATGCTTTCTTGACGATAAACGGATGATTACAGAGAATCCCCTGGTGGAATTAATCCGTTCCCTTCTGGATGTAATCAGCGGGGATTTTTCCTACGAGAGCATGTTCCGGTACTTAAAATGCGGTCTCTCTCAGAGCAGCTTTACAGAATGTCCAGAAGAGAACTCAGAGGAGAACTCAGAAGAAAACGCAAAAGAAAACTCAGAAGAGAACGTATACGGGAAGGAACTCTGTGAAAAAAGAGAAATCCCCTGGAAAGACAGCCTGATGATCGACCGGCTGGAAAATTATGTGCGTGCTTTGGGAATCCGCGGATACAAAAGGTGGAACTCTCCATGGGAATGGACGTACCCGGGAGCAGAGGACATCAATTTAGAGGAATTAAACCGGTTTAAAAACCAGGTGATGGAACCGCTTGTCCAATTTCGTCAGGCATTTCTGGAAGAAGACGTATCTGTGGCATCGGTTACAGAGGCGTTAAAAAGCTGTCTGGAAGAGGAAGGGGCAAAGGAAAAGCTGGAGTGGTATCAGCAGCGGTTTGAGAAACAGGGACAGGAAAGCCTGTCCAGAGAATATGGTCAGGCCTATGATCTGGTAGAGGAATTGTTTGAGAGACTGACTGCCCTTCTGGGGGAAGAAAGGGTTACCAGAAAAGAATATGCCGGGATACTGGAGGCAGGATTTGAGGAAATTCAGGTGGGAGCCATTCCGGCAGTGATTGATCGGGTAGTGGTGGGAGATGTTACCAGAACTCGTCTGGATGAAGTGAAAATTCTGTTTTTTATCGGGGTAAATGAAGGAATTATTCCTCAAAAAAAGGAGCGCCAGAGCATCCTTACGGATCAGGATCGGGAGTTCTTTATGGCGCACAATCTGGAACTGGCTCCAACGGCCAAAGAAGACGGATGTATTCAGAGATTTTATCAGTATCTGATTTTGTCAAAGCCGTCCTGGAGGCTGGTTCTGACCTTTTCTGCCATGGCTTCAGATGGCCAGGCAAGGCGGCCTTCCGGTTTGATTGGGGATGTGCGCCGGTTATTTCCAGATGTGGGTATTTTGGATAAAGAGCAGGTTTCCTGGCCGGTTCAGTCAGAACGGGAAGGAATCCGGCATCTGATTAAAGGACTGACAGACAGTCAGGAAGCGGGAATGGCATCAGAAAATCCGGAATTTGATGACAGTTTTTTGGAACTTTATAAGTGGTTTTTCTCAGATGAAAACTGGAAAGAACAGGTAGAGCAGCTGACGGAAGCAGCCTTTCATTCTTATGAAGAAAGCGGGATTGGAAAGGCGGCGGCAAGGGCGCTGTATGGTACTATTTTACAGGGAAGTGTAACGCGGTTTGAACAGTATGCTTCCTGTGCATATGCCCATTTTTTAAAGTATGGTCTGGAACTGATGGAACGCCGGGAATATGAAGTGGCAGCTTCGGATATGGGCAATCTGTTCCATCAGTCCATTGAACTTTGTTTTCAGTCTGCCAGAGAGCAGAAAATAGACTGGTCAAATCTGGGGGAAGAGGAGCGCCGCAGTCTGGTACGCCAATGTGTAACGCAGGTGGCAGAACAGTATGGCAATACCATTTTAAAGAGTTCTGCACGAAACGCATACCTGACAGAGCGGATTGAACGGATTACGGACAGGACCATTTGGGCTCTGGCTGAGCAGATAAAAAAAGGAGATTTTGTGCCGGCCGGCTTTGAAGTATCTTTTTCTGCCATTGATAATCTGAAAGCCATGAAGATTTCCCTGTCGGAAGATGAGGAACTCCATTTAAAAGGAAGAATTGACCGTCTGGATTTGTGCGAAGATGAAAATCACGTATATGTAAAGATTATTGACTATAAATCGGGAAACACCAGTTTTGATCTGGCGGCTTTGTATTATGGACTGCAGCTGCAGCTGGTGGTGTATATGGATGCGGCTCTGGAACGGGAAGAAAAGCGCCATCCGGGGAAAGAGGCCGTTCCGGCCGGGATTTTCTATTACCACATACAGGACCCGGTAGTAGACTGGGAGCCGGAGGAAAGTGAAGAAACCATTGAAGAAAAGATTTTGAAAAAACTCCGTATGAGCGGGCTGGCAGACAGTGAACTGGAAGTCATCCGCCATATGGATCGGGAAATTGAGACAGAATCCCAGGTGATTCCGGTGGCAATGAAGGATGGGCTGATTGTGGAAGCAAAATCTTCTGTAGCCAGCCGGAAACGGTTTAAGGCCCTGACTGAATATGTCAGGCAGAAGCTGAAAACAGCAGGACAGGAGATTTTATCCGGAACGATTCCGGTAAATCCATATAAGCAGGGAAACCGGACTGGATGTGATTACTGCCCTTACCACGCGGTCTGCGGGTTTGACAGAAAAACAGCCGGTTATGGTTACCGGCGTCTCAGAACCTTAAAACCAGAGGAAATCTGGCAGGAGATTGAAGGACAGGAGGAAGAAGAGGATGGCAGTGGCATGGACCAAAGGACAGCGCCAGGTAATTGATTACAGAGGCGGAAATCTTCTGGTTTCTGCGGCAGCGGGAAGTGGAAAGACTGCAGTGCTGGTGGAGCGGATTGTGGAAATGATTACAGATGAAACGCATCCCATTGACATTGACAATCTGCTGGTAATGACCTTTACCAATGCTGCTGCAGCGGAGATGAGAGAACGGGTTCGGGATGCGATTGAAAAAAAGAGGGAAGAGAATCCAAAAGATAAGCATTTGGAACTTCAGTCGATTCTGGTTCCAAGGGCTCAGATTACTACCATTGACAGTTTTTGCAAGGGGCTGATTCGGGAATATTACAATCATTTAGATCTTGATCCGGCATTTCGAATCGGAGATCCGGGAGAGATTTCCCTGCTTCAAAGTGATGTGATGCGGCAGCTGTTAGAAGGCTGGTATGGGTCTGGCGATCCGGCATTTCTCCATTTTGTAGAAACTTATGCGCTGGGGAAAAGTGATTATGGAATAGAAGACGTTATTTTTCAGGTGTGGCGTTTCTCCCAGAGCCATCCCTGGCCGGATGAGTGGCTTTTCCAGTGTGGGAAGGAGCTGGAGGAAACTTCCCCGGATCAGGTAGAAGGAAGCCTGTGGATGGAATTTTTAATAAAGGACATCCAGACTCAGGCAGAGGAAATGAAGGATCAGCTTTTGCGGTGCGCAAAGATTTGTGAAGAAGAGGACGGCCCTGCTTCTTACCGGGACACCATTTTAGAAGACGCTGGAATGATGGAACATTTTCAGAATATATCGGATTACCAGCGGTTTTACGAACTGCTGGCAAAGGTTTCCTTTGGAAGGCTTCCGGCTGTCCGGAAGAAAGAAGTAGATCCGGAGAAGAAAAGCGTGGTAACCGCTTTTCGGGACCGGGTAAAAAAGATTGTAAAGGGCTGGAAAGAAAGTTATGGCAGACAGTCTCTGGACCGGGTAATCCAGACCATGTCTGAAACCAGAGAGACGACCGGACTGCTGCTGCGGCTGGCAGGAGAGTTTTCCGACCGGTTTCAGGCAGCAAAAAAAGAACGGAATATGGTGGATTTTAATGATTTGGAACATTTTGCCCTGGAAGTGCTGTGGGAGAAAACAGACGGGAAGCGGCGGCCTTCTGCTGCCGCCTGGGAAATCGGAAGCCGTTTTGAAGAAATACTGGTAGATGAATACCAGGACAGCAATCTGGTGCAGGAAACTTTAATCAAGGCAATTTCCAGAGAAAAAGAGGGGCGGCCCAATGTTTTCATGGTGGGAGATGTAAAACAGAGTATTTACCGGTTCCGTCTTGCCAGGCCGGAATTGTTTCTGGAAAAATATGAAACGTATTCCCCGGATCAGGGATGTTACCAGAAAATCGAACTGCGCCGCAATTTCCGAAGCAGGGTCTCGGTGTTAAACAGCATTAATGCCGTGTTTTATCAGATTATGGTGAAAAATCTGGGAGGAATCCGGTATACAGAGGAAACGGCGCTGTATCCGGGGGCAGAATTTGCAGCAGCAGAGCCGGGACAGGAACTGCGGACGGGAACCAGGACAGAACTGCTGGTCGTACCTGCAGACAGTCAGGTGATGGAAGGGCTGGAAGAGGACGCCGCTGATTATACGGCAAGAGAACTGGAAGCCCGAATGATTGCAGAAAAAATCAGAAGCCTTACGGATAAGGAAAAGGGACTTTTGATTTGGGATAAAAAGAAAGAAGCGTACCGTCCGGCAGAATTAGGAGATATTGTGATTCTGCTTCGAAGTGTTACCGGGTGGGCAGAGGTACTGGTAAATGTGCTGATGAATGCAGGGATACCGGCAGCTGCCCAGACCCAGACCGGATATTTTGATACCGCAGAGGTAGAAACCATGTTAAGCCTGCTGGCTGTGGTAGACAATCCCTTTCAGGATATTCCCCTGGCCTGCGTTTTAAAATCCCCCATGATTGGAATGAATGAAGAGGAACTGGCCTGGCTGATGGCAGATTATAAACGGTATTCCGGTAAAAATAAATATGGAGACAGAGGGCTTTACGGGGCAGTACGCCACTGGCTTTATGAAGAACCGGAATCAGAATCCAGTGAGAAGGCTCTTCATCCGGAAATAGAGGGAAAACTTCAGAAACTGGAGGGAATGCTGCAGGAATACAGCTTTTTAGCCACCTGTCTGCCGATTCACGAACTTCTTTACCAGATATACCGCCGCAGCGGATATTACGATTATGTTTCTGCCATGCCGGCAGGACGTACCAGACAGGCCAATCTGGATATGCTGGCAGAAAAAGCGTCTTCTTATGAAGAAACCAGTTATAAAGGGCTGTTTCACTTTATCCGGTATATTGAAAAGCTGAAAAAGTACGAGACGGATTTTGGAGAGGCCTCTGTATTTGGCGAACATTCCGATGTTGTCCGGATTATGAGTATTCACAAAAGCAAAGGTCTGGAATTTCCGGTGGTAATCCTTGCAGGAATGGGAAAGCGGTTTAATAAACAGGATTTGACGGGAAAGATTTTAATTGATCCGGAACTGGGAATTGCATCGGACTATCTGGATTTGGACAGAAGGGTGAAGATGCCTACTTTGAAAAAACAGGTTTTAAAACGCCGTATGGATACAGAAACCCTTGGAGAGGAATTAAGAATCCTCTATGTGGCCATGACCAGGGCAAAAGAAAAACTGATTATGACTGCTTCTGAAAAATCGCTGGATAAAAAACTGGAGAAATGGGATGTGAAGAGAGAACCGGAGCAAACCGGAATTGCGTCTGCAATGTTATCCGGCGCAAACTCTTATCTGGACTGGCTCCTGATGGCTTTTGCGGAAGTGAAGGCATTGGGCCTTATGACCATGGAAACCGTTCCGGTGGCCAGTCTGGTAGGAGATGAGGTCATGAGACAGATAGACAGAAAAAACTCAAAAGAAGATTTGCTGGCGCTGGACTGTACATTGGTATATAATAAAGCAGTTGAAGAAAGTCTGAAACGCCAGCTTTCTTACCAGTATCCATTTCAGGCAGATATGGAATTGTACGCCATGCTTTCGGTGTCGGAAATCAAACGGCGCAGACAGGCATTGGAGGCGGCTGGCCAGGGAGAGGAACGGGACAGGCCTGCCGTTAAAATGCCAGGAAAGCCGGTGAACGGAGCAGTCCGTGGAACCAGTTTCCACCGGGTACTGGAATTGCTGCATTTAGAATCCGTTTCCGCAGGAAAAACGGATGCAGAAGTTTGTGCAAATATTGCAGCCGATATAGAAAATATGGTGGAAAAAGACCTGATTTTAAAAGAAGATGCAGAACTGGTAGAGATTCCAAAGGTGGCAGAACTGGTACTCAGTCCTCTTGGAAGAAGGATGACCGAGGCAGAAAAAAATGGAAGTCTCCACCGGGAACAGCAGTTTATGGTAGGGATTCCGGCACGGGATATGGAAATCGCCCAGTCGGATGAACTGGTTCTGGTTCAGGGAATGATAGATGCCTGGATAGAAGAAGAGGACGGTCTGGTTTTGATTGATTATAAAACAGATCAGATAGAAAAAGGCAAGGAACCGATACTGGTTTTCCGCTACCGCACCCAGATGGAATACTACAAACGCAGCCTGGAACAGATTACAGGAAAACAGGTAAAGGAACAGATTATTTATTCCTTTGCTTTAGGAACAGAAATTTTGATGCAGCATACAGAAAACAAACAATAAGGAGAAACAGATGATTAAATTAGAAAGAACCAGTGTAATGAATCTGGAAAATGCCATGAGAGGCGCCAGAAATCCCATGAACAGCTGGGGCAGAATGGACAGCAGTTATGATGAAGACGGACAGTATGTATTAGGCCCCAATGATTTAAGTCTGGCAGTCCGCCTTCGGAAGGCAGGAAGCGACCACCGCAAATTTATCCGTCAGATTTTTGTGTCTGTAGACATTACTGCACCGTTATACTGGTGGAAAGAATATGACACCTATAAGGTGGCGACAGTGGCAAATTCCACCAGCACCATGCATAAAATTCACAGTAAAGCTTTTGAAAGAGAGGATTTCAGTGTGGATCATATGACAGAATCCACGTTGGAATTTATGGATACGGTCATTGCAAAACTGGAAGAAATCCGGCTCCGTTATCTGGAAACCAAGGATAAGGCAGACTGGTATGATATGATTCAGCTTCTGCCCTCCAGCTATAATCAGATGCGTACCTGTACCTTTAATTATGAAACTCTGGTTAATATTTATTATGCCAGAAGAAATCATAAGCTGGCAGAATGGCATACATTCTGCGACTGGATTCAGACTCTTCCTTATGGGAAAGAACTGATTATCGCGGAGGATGAACAGGAGGAGCAGAAATGAATCTGATAGTGGCGGCAGATAAGCACTGGGCCATTGGCAATAAGGGCCAGCTTCTGGTTTCCATACCGGAAGATCAGAAAATGTTTCGGGAAGAAACTCTGGGAAAAGTATTGGTTATGGGAAGGAAGACCCTGGAAAGCCTTCCGGGAGGACAGCCGTTATACGGACGCACTACCATTGTATTAAGCAGGGACAAATCTTATTCTGTAAAAGGGGCTGTGACGGTACACAGCCTGGAAGAGGCGCTGAAAGAACTGGAAAAGTATCCGTCAGAAGATATTTACGTAGCAGGGGGGCAGGAGGTTTATGAGCTGTTTCTGCCTTATTGCGATACAGCCCATGTAACCTGGATCGATTATGAATACGATGCAGACACGTATTTTCCGAATCTGGAGAAAGCAAACGAGTGGGAACTGAAGGCGGAAAGCGACGAGCAGACCTACTTTAATTTGTGCTATGAATTTCGTATGTACCAGCGAATTATCAAATAAAAATATTTTTTTGGTGATTTTAGATTTTTTTTGAGGCTAAACCGTAAAAAAGTATTGCCAGAAACCAGAATCAATGATAATATTAAGAAAAATGCTCAAGTCAGAACTTTAATGTATTACAACGCTATCAAAAGAAAGAAGAGGAGAATAAGAGATGTACAGGATTTTAAAGGCAGAACAGCTTGCTGATAAAATATATCTGATGGACGTAGAAGCTCCCAGGGTAGCAAGATCCTGTCAGCCAGGAGAGTTCGTTATTGTAAAGATAGACGAAGAAGGAGAACGGATTCCGCTGACTATTTGCGACTATGACAGAGAGAAGGGAACGATTACCATTGTATTTCAGACAGTCGGCGCATCTACTTACAGAATGGCGTTCTTAAAAACAGGGGATGCATTCCAGGACGTAGTGGGACCGTTGGGAAATCCATCGGAATTTGTCAGCGATCCGCTGGAGGAAGTAAAAAAGAGAAAGTATTTATTTGTGGCAGGCGGCGTAGGCGCTGCTCCTGTATATCCGCAGGTAAAGTGGATGAAAGCCCATGGAATAGATGCAGATGTGATTGTGGGATCTAAAAATAAAGATCTGCTGATTCTGGAAAAAGAGATGGAAGCGGCTGCCGGAATCCTGTATGTTACGACAGATGACGGCTCCTACGGCCGAAAAGGCATGGTGACAGCAGTAATTGAAGATTTAGTAAAAAATGAAGGAAAAACATACGATGTCTGCGTAGCCATTGGCCCGATGATTATGATGAAATTTGTAGCGAAACTGACAAAAGAACTGGGGATTCCAACAATTGTCAGCTTAAACCCGATTATGGTAGACGGCACAGGAATGTGCGGAGCCTGCCGTGTTACCGTAGGAGGCGAAGTAAAATTTGCCTGTGTAGACGGACCGGAGTTTGACGGCCATCTGGTCGATTTTGACCAGGCCATGAAGAGACAGCAGATGTATAAGACCCAGGAGGGCCGGGATATGTTAAAAGCCCAGGAGGGTGCAACGCATCACGGCGGATGCGGACATTGCGGAGGTGACGACTGATGGACGGAATGAAGAGAGTTCCCATCGGGGAACAGGACCCAAAGGTAAGAGCGACAAATTTTAAAGAAGTATGTCTGGGATACAGCGAAGAGGAAGCAGTGGAGGAAGCAAAGCGCTGTCTTCAGTGCAAAAAGCCGTTATGCGTTCAGGGATGTCCGGTTTCCATTGACATACCGGCATTTATTAAAAAGATAACAGAGAGAGATTTTAAAGGAGCAGCAGAAGTTATTGCCAAATCTTCCACCCTTCCGGCTGTATGCGGTCGGGTATGTCCTCAGGAAACCCAGTGTGAAGGCAAATGTATCCGGGGAATTAAGGGAGAGCCGGTTTCTATTGGAAAGCTGGAGCGATTTGTAGCAGACTGGTCCAGGGAAAATGGATTCGTTCCTGCTGCTCCGGAAAAGACCAATGGCCGAAAAGTAGCGGTAATCGGTTCCGGCCCTGCCGGGCTGACCTGCGCCGGGGATTTGGCCAAGATGGGCTATGAGGTAACGATTTTTGAGGCTCTTCATGAACCGGGAGGCGTGCTGACCTATGGTATTCCGGAGTTCCGTCTTCCCAAAAATACGGTCGTGCGTTCTGAAATTGATAATGTCAGAAAGTTAGGCGTAACAATTGAGACCAATGTGATTATTGGAAAGTCTGTTACTATCGATGAATTAATGGATGAAGAAGGATTTGAGGCAGTCTTTATCGGATCCGGAGCAGGACTTCCGAAATTTATGGGAATTCCGGGAGAAAATGCCAACGGCGTATTTTCTGCAAATGAATACCTGACCAGAAATAATCTGATGAAAGCATTCCGGGATGATTACGATACTCCGATTGCTGCCGGAAAGAAAGTAGCTGTAGTAGGAGGCGGAAACGTAGCGATGGATGCCGCCAGAACAGCACTTCGTTTAGGCGCAGAAGTTCATGTGGTTTACCGGAGAAGTGAAGCAGAACTTCCGGCTCGTGCAGAAGAAGTACACCATGCCAAAGAAGAGGGCGTAATTTTTGATCTTCTGACCAATCCGGTAGAGATTCTGACCGATGAAAATGACTGGGTTACCGGTATGGTAGTCCGCAAAATGGAATTAGGAGAGCCGGATGCTTCTGGCAGAAGGCGTCCGGTAGAAATTCCTGGCTCAGACTATACCATCGAAGTAGATACGGTTATCATGTCCCTGGGTACTTCTCCCAATCCGCTGATTTCTGCTACAACAGAAGGATTAGAGGTCAACAGACATAAGTGCATCGTTGCCAGGGAAGACAACGGCCAGACCAGCAGAGAAGGCGTTTTTGCCGGAGGCGATGCAGTAACCGGAGCAGCTACGGTAATTTTGGCAATGGAAGCAGGAAAAGCCGGAGCCAGAGGAATTGACGAGTATTTAAGAAATAAGTAAAGAACTGTTTCTGACGGTTTTAACAGACTGCTGCAGGATGAAAAAGTGGGGAATCTGCTTTGGCAGAGAAGCCGGATTTCGTTTTGCAGCAGTTTTTTCTGCCAGATGCAGCTAGTTGCAGGAGGAACAGAACCGGAGATGAAAACAGAAGCAGACGGCATGATAATCCGCATTGCAGAGGAAACGGATGCCCCAGAACTGTTAAAAATCTATGCTCCTTATGTAGAAAAGACGGCGATTACATTTGAATATACGGTGCCTTCGCTGGAAGAATTTACAGGGAGAATCAGGGAGACATTAGAAAAGTATCCCTATATAGTGGCAGAACAAGAAGGGGAAATCCTGGGTTATGCCTATACAGGACCTTTTGGAAAGCGGGCTGCTTACCAGTGGGCGGCAGAAACCAGCATTTATTTAAAAGAGACCAGAAGACAGATGGGGATTGGCAGAAAGCTTTATGAAGCCCTTGAGGAAATTTCAAAAGCCCAGAATATTTTCAATTTAAATGCCTGTATTGGTTATCCCCAAAGGGAA
>URUX01000080.1 GCA_900551135.1 uncultured Clostridium sp. | reverse complement strand
CAATTATCTCGAATTATCGAGTTGAAGGAAAGTCGACGAGTTATTTACCATTTACGTTTATGAATGTTGTCCGGCGGCATACCAGCTTTGAAGAACTTACAATCCACGCAAACAAGCGCAAACATGAAATTTTGCAATGAAAAAACCTCAGAAGCCTTGATTTACAAGGTTTCTGAGGCTCTTCGGATAGAGGCGACAACCAGATTTGAACTGGTGATCAGGGTGTTGCAGACCA
The DNA here is from genome assembly GCA_900551135.1 of uncultured Clostridium sp. Taxonomy (GTDB): domain Bacteria; phylum Bacillota; class Clostridia; order Lachnospirales; family Lachnospiraceae; genus UMGS1370. The sequence goes on along the minus strand of URUX01000080.1, from coordinate 10,098 downwards.
TAGTAAAATCAGCCGCCAGCCCTTATTTTATCAGCATCTCCACTTCCTTCCCACTGGTTTGGTTCACTATTGGTACACTATCTTTACCAATAACACTTATAATCCTCTTTTTTCCAACTGTCAAACTCAAGCTCATCGACCAAATTTTTAACTTCTGAATGTTCTTCTCCCAACTCTTCTTTCATTTCTTCGATAATCATATTATAGAAGCTACTGTTCCAACACTTTCCCAATCGCATAAACTGGAATCGTCTCAATCTTTTCTCCATGATCTCCATGTGTCGGTACAGCCCGAAACGCCCGGTCAACAAATCCCTTTTCTTTATAAAAATGCAAAGATCTCGCCCGGTTATCACTGCTCTTTACTTCAATGCCATACCGGATCCGTTCCTTATCAACTACTACGAAATCCAACTCATAGTCTCCACACACAGAAAAACATGGTTTATCTCCAAGCACTGTTTTTCTGCTGGCCGGACACTGATAGAGACGGTTTAATTCTGTATAAGCAAAGGTTTCTGTCAGTATTCCCTCTATCGCATCCACCGGGATAGCTACAGTTCCCGCTACATAATTGGCAATTCCCGTATCAGCAAAGTACGCCCTGCGATTGCTCACTACATCCGTCACATCTCCATTGTTATATAAATCACAGTATCCAATCACACCAGAATAGAGTAACCAGGAAGCTGCCGTCCGCACCTCATTCCGGCTCACTGGTTCTTTTACAGAATCTTTCACAAAGTTCGTTACCTCTTCAATGAAATTCCTTCCGGTTCCTTTCTTTTCTTCTACCATCTGAACCAGTACGGCCTTGTACACTTCCTGAAAAATACTTAATGCCGTACTATTGGAAAAGAATCTGCTGGACTCTGCCGTAAAAGTACGAACCAGATCTTCCAGTACATCCAGACAGTCTCCCAGACTATGGCCGTTTAAATACGTGGTTACAACCTGCGGATAGCCGCCAATCTGCCGATAAACCCGATATGCCTGCTCTAATTTCTCGTAATCCTCCGGATCAGACTCGCCGTTTAATTTCAATCCTACAAAGATTTCTTCTAATCCTTCTGCCCGACAAAACTCTTGAAAAGATAACGGGAACATCCGAAGATATGCGATACCGGCCGGTAAAAAGAAGTCCCTTGAATTCACGGTTCTTGCCAGATAACTTCCGCTGACAATCATATCGCAGTTTAACCGTTCTCTTAAATCACGAATGGAATTGTACACAGCCTGACTTTCCTGTATCTCATCAATAATCAAAATGGTGGTTTCATCATCCTGATAATGCCCCAGACCTGAACGGCTGCAGTATGCCTCCATGAAAGCCGGTTCACTCATGGAATCCTCAAATCCGTACTCATCACGAACCAGATTCACATAAATCACCTGTTCATAATGACTGCTGGCAAACTTTTTTACCTCATGCGTTTTTCCAACCTGACGAGGCCCTTCTACCTGCAGTACAGTTTTATGGCGTTTTTCTTTCCATCTCAGCAATTCCTGCTGTACGTCTCTCTCTAATTCAATTTCATTGGGAATAAAAAACTGATTGTTCAACGTCATCCTGTTATCCGCTCCTTAATCTCATTCAAACCGAAATTTCGCCAAACCATAAATCGGTATTGTATAGATATGATCCTTTACCCCTCCATGGGTATTCCCCTTGGTATATACAATATAATCTGCTTTCTTCTTTTCCAGCACCTCATCCATTGTCCGGCTGCTGTTTTTACCAGATTTCACTTCTATTGCATAGGTATGCTGTCCTTTGATGGATTTTACATAAAAATCGATCTCATAGTTTCCCCATGTGGCAAAAGCCGGAGTCTCCAAAGCAATTTCTCTTGGAAATGAAATTCGCCGGCGTAAATCCAGGAATACAAAATTCTCGTTCACTACTTCCTGTATATCTCCTGACGCGCATCCGGTCTGGGTCAAAAAATAGGTTGTCAATCCCAGATCCATAAAAAAGGCTCTGGATTTGGCTTTATAAGACAGTATATCACATCCCGTTAGTTTTCCGGCAAAGCCAATAATCCCAGCGCTGTACAGCCAATCAATCGCACGATTCACCCCTGCCTTTGAAAGATTGCTGGAATATTCTTTTACGACTATGCTCTGCAGTTCCTCGCTAAAACTATCTGCATCCAGACCCTTTTTCTCTTTTACAAGAATTCTGGCTACGCTGGTAAAGATATTTTCATACGTATCATATTCCAGAATATCCTCAAAATACCGTCTGCTCTCATTAGCAAACAGGTGAACAATCTTTTCCAGAACTGCCTGACACTGCTCGATATTCTTTTGTTCCAGATAAGACAGTACCACAGCCGGATAGCCGCCAATCGTGCAGTATATCTGATAAAGTTCTTCCAGTTCCTTGTAAACCGTTTCTCCACTGCCGCCATAAATATCCAGTTGATCGTACAGTTCCCATTTTCCCATTGCTCTTAAAAATTCTTCAAAACTCAGAGTTTGTATTTCAATGGAATCCAAATCTCCTGCTGAATACTTAAACTCCTTATTCAACACTCTACCCAAATAACTTCCTGTTATAATAAAATCACTGGAAAGCTGACGGGTAAATTCACGAACCCGATTATAGATTTCTGCTGACTCCTGAATTTCATCAATAATAACCACTGTATCCGGCGAATCAGTAAAAGATGGCTCATAACGGCGGATTAACTCATATACCGGATTTTCAAAGCGTTTCCCCTGCGTCATTTCGCTCCAGAGTTTTTCATACTGATTTAAGAAAAGTTCTCCTGAAAGTTCCAGAAGATTAATATAGATCTTCTGCTTGTATTCCTTATCTGCAAACTTATTTACAAGATACGTCTTTCCTACCTGTTTTGCACCTGATACTTCCAACGTGGATCGTCCTGCATTTTTCTTCCATTCGAGTAGCTTTTTATATGCCGTTCTTTCCAGTTCAATCCGCATAATTTCACTCCTTTTCCAACACTGTCTCCATTATACCAGACTCTCATACAAATTTATACAGAAATAATTCTGCTATCCTTTAAACCTTTAAATGGTACAGAAAAAGACGCAGTTTCCCACGTCTTTTTCAAATGAACCTGTTTTTCTCCACTTTTCATTTTATTTATCCACAAAATCAAATCGTAACCGTCCTACCAGATAAATCGGTACAGTAATTTTTCTGTCAGATACCCCGCCATAGGTATCACCTTTCAAGAAATAAACAGCCTCTACTTTTCCATCCTTCAAAAGTAATTGAGCCGTTTTCCCTTCTGATTTTCCAGCTTTCACTTCAATGCCATACGTTTTATAATTCTCTCTGCTGTTAACCAGAAAATCAATTTCGCCTTCTTTATACAGGCCAAACATGGGGGCTGTTCCAGAAATTTTTCTGGAACGTACCCGTTTTAATAAATCCATATAAACAAAATTTTCATTTATGATGCCTCGAAGCGTCGAAAAATCTGCTCCTGCCATATCCAGAAAGCTTCTGCATACTCCAATATCCAGGAAATAAAACCGGCTGTTCGCTGAAACATCCGTAGGATTACAGTCATTGGCTTTTCCGCAAAAATCCAGGATATGGGAACGATACAGCCATGCAATGGCCTGATTGATACTCTTTTTACTGAACCGATTGCTTTCCTGTTTATAAACAATCTTTGATAATTCAGAGATTAGATCTTCCGAACCTTTTTTCTCTCTTATCATGGTCTGTGCAACCGCCGGAAGCAGCTGTTCAAACAGATTGATATCCAGAATATCATCAAAATAACCCTGTGATTCCTCAGTAAAAATATGAATCACACGCTCCAGTTCTATCCTGCACGCTTCCAGGCTCTTTGTTTCCAGATATGTTTTCACAACCGCAGGATAACCACCAATCTGACAGTAAATATCATAATATCGCTTCAGTTCATCGTAGTCCTTATGCGGACTTCCTCCCAGCAAATCTACGGTATCATATAAGTCCCGTTTTCCTCCGGCATCCAGAAATTCCTCAAATGTCAGTGTATCCAGTGTCATAATGTCCAGATCGCCAACTGGCTGGAAATACTCTTTGGACAAAGTTTTTCCCAGATAGCTTCCCGTAACAACAAAATGGCAGGAAAATTCTCTGGCAAACTGACGAATCAGAGAATAGACTTTCGCCGAATCCTGAATCTCGTCAATGATAACGATCGTATCTTTTGTGTCCTGAAAGCGCCCGTCGAACAATCTCATTGCTTCATGGAGCGGCTGTTCCTTTCTAGGTGTTCCAGGCTCCCATGCAGTGGCTTTTTCCAGACATTCCAAGAACTCCTGCCCTGTTGTCTGCACCATATTGATGTATAAATAAATCGGATAATTCTCCTGTGCAAATTTATTCAGGATATAGGTCTTTCCTACCTGACGTGCTCCCCTAAGTTCCAAAACCTTGTGAGAATCCCGTTTCTTCCAATCCAGTAATTGTTTGTAAATATCTCGTTTTAACTCCATTGGACATTCCTCTCTCTCTACACTGTCTCCATTGTAACATAACCACAGCATTAAGCGAACCCCTGTTTTATAAAAAGCAAAAACAAATGTACTCTGTTAAAAGACAGCCACCTTACCCAACCCGTTTCCGAATCTGTTCCATATCCCCATGGGATTTTTCTATCATAATGCACCTTCTTCCCAGTCTCAGAGCCGCCACCCCTACTGCTCCGCTTCCGGCGAACTGATCCAGTATTACTTCTCCTTCCCTTGTCAGATACGGGATCAGCTGTTCGCAGAGTTCTACGGGCAGTTCACTTTGATGAATCTTTTGATTTCTGGGAACGGGTTCCACATCAAACATGGCGGGCAGCATCCCTGCCGCCCCACTCATGTAATGAATCCCTCCGTCCTTTTTGATCTTCTTGCTGTCCAGCCTCATGCACCGAGCCTTTCCCTTGGTAAAAATCATAATGTCCTGGCTGTTCTTGGCTTTTCTTCCCGTATTGCTTACAAAACTCCCCTTTTTCCAGCTTACCTTGCTGTAATACTCCAGACCGCACTGGCTGGCAAATTCCTTTATCTGATACAGATACCGGTAATTGCTTTCATTTTCAGCCGGAAGAAACTCCGCTAAAAAACATCCGGCTTTTAATACTCTGGCCTTCTCCTGAAAGTCCTCCAACTCATACCGGAAACATTCATAGTCGGAAAATGAACGGTTTCCCCCTCGGTTGGAAAGAATATCCAGCCATGGATGATCCGTAATGATGCAGTCTATGCTTTCATCTTCCAGCATGTCAAGCCTTCTTCCATCTCCTTCTATCAGCACACATCCTCTTCCCCTGTCCAGTTTTTTCTTCCCTGACTTAATAATGCTCATTTGATTTCCTCCTGTTCGGTTCTCCCTACCATTACAATCCTTTTTTCTATCCTCCGATATAAATAAACGGAATCAGACAGCATGTCTTCGGGCGCTACACACTCCCTGTTTACGGTAAATACAATTTCCGCCAAATCTGAAACAGAAATCTCTTCTGTGTATGGAAGTACTAATACTTCATGGCAGCTGGATGGCAGGATAATTAAGTCTGACCGAAAACGGTCTGCAATCCCTTCCCACACATCTGGATACAGCATTGCAACAGCTCCATACGTATGAAATGTATTCGACAACAGGTACATACTGCCTGTTTCCTGTTCCGTCTCAGCCTCTTCATTACATTCTTCTTCCAAATCAATCCCTGCCTCTAACGTAAACTGCCGGATTGCCTGTTCCAAAGCAGTAAACTGGATTGGAAACCGTCTTCTGGTGTTTTCCAGAGCCAGTGTAAACAGGCTTTCTTCTTCCAGTCCCAATACTTCCGCCTGTTCCTTCCGAATAGTCCAGAAAAGCATTCCATCTTCTACTTGCTGCATTGGTACATAATAAACCACCGCCAAATCATAAACCTTCCGATACGGAATCTCTTTTAACAGTTCTTCGTTATTCTTTCGGTTCACCAGACGGCATACCAAATGTTCTTTCACCCATTGAATGTCCAGTGTGCGCTTTTCTGCCTTTTCTAATCCCTGAATTTCCATGTTGTTCCTCCTTTTCCACAATAAAAGAGGACAGCACACCGGCTGTCCCCTGACCTTTTTGTATTATTTACAATACTAAATCCTCATAATCCTGTTCTTCTTAAAAGGGTTTCCCTGATTTCCTGGAAGGTGTCCTGAATGGGGGCTACGCATCCCTTTTCCACATCATCCTGGGCCTCTGTCAGTATTTTTAATAGTTCCAATTCTGCTTCCATTTTCTTCCCTCCCGTCTTTTAATATCAATATTATATTATTATTCTGATATAGATACAACCTTAACCAATCAGTCCCATCCTTTTTATCAATTGAATGGCATCTGAAAAACCAGCCAGATACAATGCCTCCTGTTCCTCGGCCTCCCACGCCTCCTTTGTAGAAAAATACTGGTCAAATTCCTGTTCCACCTCCTTTCCCTGTTTTTTTAACACCTGTTCCCAATGCTCCACAGCCTTCTGATATGCGTTTCTCCGTTCATCATCCTGTTTGTATTTTTCCTGAATCACGCTGCATATCCGTTCGTTTAACATCATTCTGAAAAATTCTTCTGTTCCCATTCCATCTTCCTTTTTATGCCGCCAAAATCTGGAATCTCCGGCTCTTTACCTCTTTGGAAAACTCCGTGTAAATATCCGGCCGCTCTGCCTTTAATCGTCTGGTATCAATTTTGGTGCTCTCCACGTTGCTCCAGTGAATCCGGTAATCCTCTCCTATCGCCCACTCGGACTCTCCCATTTCTTTTTTGATGGTCTGTTCGATCTGGTTCTTCTCCTGTTCCAGTGCTTTTATCTGCTCCACAATCTCCTGACGGCGTTTTAAATCCGTCTGGAAACCGGAAAGCTGAATCTCCATGCCCTTTCTTGCCGTATGAAAATGCTGATTCAACAGCTCGGTATACGCATCTGATCCGTCTGCCTCCGGCAGTACGCCTGCCTGTACATAATTCTCCCAGAAGTTCTGCTCGATCTGAATCAGGTTTTGAATCAGTTCCTCATCCCGTTCAATCTTCGTCCACTGAAATCCCTGCCCCAGAATCACTACTGCCAGATACCAGCAGTCCGCATTAGTTACAGCCATGTAATGAACACACTGAATCAGGTAATGGGGAGGGATCTGTCCATCCTTCCATTTTCCGGCGCTGTATGCACTGGCTGTCTTACATTCCAGCCCTGCACGTTCCCCCACAATCATACGGTCTACGTCTGCTACCATAAACGGATGCTCCTCGTGCTGATACATATAGTTGCTCCGTCTTACCTTTAACCCTGTTTCTTCCATAAACCTCCTGGCTACATATTCTTCCAGATCCCTTCCCTGACGCATGGATTCATTATCTATTTCTTCCACATCCTCTGTAATCTTATCCAGATACACATGGGCGGCTGTCCGGTACGGGTTTAATCCGCATACGGCTCCTGCGTCAGAACCGCCAATTCCCTGCTTGCGGTAACGCAGCCATTCTTCTCTTGATAACTGTAACGTTGACACTAATTTTTTCATATGCTCTTCTCCTATACTGCCATACAAATGATAATAATAATCTGAATCATGCTCTTCTCCTTTATGCTGCTATAGTCTCTTGAACGATTAATTTTCCTTCTTTCCGAAAGCTGTAAAAACGGTCTTCTCCCACCACGATATGATCAACCAGCGTAATGCCGAGAATCTCTCCTGCCTTCCGTAACCGTTCCGTAATCAGGCGGTCTTCCCTGCTTGGCCTGCAGTCGCCGGACGGATGGTTATGAAAGCAGATAATATAGGACGCATTATTTAATACCGCCATTTTATAAATATCCCTTGGCTCTATATAACAGTGGTTCAATCCTCCTACTGCCACAATCTCCAGTGCCAGAGGTTCCATCTGGTTATTCAGGGCCAGAACCACCAGCATTTCCCGATCCGCTGGCCTTAACAGCGGCCTTATCATATCTGCCGCTTCTTCCGGCTTCCGGAATTTTTTTGTTCCATACAGGCAACGGCTTTCCTTTACCATTTCCAGCCGGACAATTCCCACCTTCTTTTTCGGAACAGGCCGCTTTATTAAGCGTTCCAACCGTTCTTTCTGACTTTGCTCTCTCATATTTTCTCCCTTCTTTCTTCTTATGCAGCTGTTCTGGACTGGGAGCGTTTCAGTCCGGTCATGGCATCCCTGTACTGCTCTGCCGTCATCTGGGTAATATCCGTAAGATGGTATCGCTCCAGAACTTTCTCCAGCGGTACGCCGGTCCGGTCTAGCTCCTTTTGCATGTCCCGTTTCATCTTTGCCGTAAGCTGCTTCTTTACTGTTTCTGCCGGATCGGCACCATTGCTTTTCGGTGCTGCAGAAGCTGGTTCCTGTTCCCTCACTTCCTGCTTTGTTTCTCCGTTTGCGGCTGGCACATGTTCCCCAGTTGCCCGTTTTACAAATACCGGCCTGTTAGCGCCGTTGCGGATTTCCAGCCCGCAGATTTCCCGATTCTCATTGTAAGAGATAGCTGCTACCGTAAAGCGTTCCAGTGTGGTATACCGCTTTCCATCATACTGAATACTCACTCGGTCTGCCGGAATCCAGATAAACGGTGCGGAGTAAAGTTCCCGTCCAATCCCCCAGTTAAAACAGGCCCGCTTAAAGGAATCAGAAGCCGCCCCTTTCTCCTTTTCCGCAAAGCTTTCCGTTCCCACGTCCTGCTTGTTGATCCACTGCTTTTTTTCTCCATCCCAGACCTCTACCGTACAGTACAGCCTTCCGCCAATCTCCTGATGGGTTCTGCGCCACCCAAAGGATGTAAAACTTTCATCCAAAATGTTCTGTGCTGCTCTTGCATCCATAAACAACAGCAAACTCAGGCCTTTCTCGCTGATTGTTCCAATCCGGCACTCGATCTCATCCGGCCGGAGCAGCCTGATTTTCTTCTGTTCCATTCCAATCACTCCTGTTCCTATTTTTGCATAAAAAAGAGAGTACCATTGACTGATACTCCCATCCTAAATCATGTTATAATTTTTCTGCCTCAGGAAGCTTCATACAAAGATACCCCCTCTTCCTTTACACTCCTGTAAAATGGAGACGCAACGCTCCACTTGAAAAAGCTCTGTATATTTTTCACAAGCGGCATCATCCAAATGTCATAACCAACATTATACTCAAATCCCAGTTCCGAAAGTTCATCAGAAAACTTCTCTGCCTCTTCCTCATTCAAATCAACCAGAAGCATAATATCCACATCCGAGTCATTTGTATAATCCCCTCTGGCGTATGAGCCATATAAAATAACCTGCTTTAAATGTGTTCCATATATATTCCGCACCGAATCTACATACTGTAAAATCAAGTTTTTCATTTCATCCGTCATGGATACTGCCTCCTTTTGCTATCTATTATATCCAACGCTTTATGTACCAACAAGTAGTTTGTGAAGCCCATATATCCAATATCCAGCCGTTTCACATATATCTTTGCCTATCTTCTACATAAGCTGGTTCCATTATGCTGCTTTTACCATCTCATAAGCCCTGTCAATCATGGTATTTCCGTCAACCGTCTTTCCAAACAGGCTTTCCCGATAATTGGAGCGTTCCCTTAACGGTCTGGCATGGGTGGCAAAATCACTGACTGCATTTACAAAGCGGTAAGCGTTCTTTCCCACATGTGCCAGATCCGGCGCTTCAAAATAACGGCACTTCATATCCTCTTTCATTTTAAGGATATTCTTCTTCTGGGTTTCACTGGCATTATCCAGAAGCGGAAACAGACTATCTATGTACTCCAATACCTGACGGTCTGAAAGCTTCTGGCGGTTTAATAGGTCAATGGCTTTTCCCAGTTCTGCCATGTACCGGTCTGCATATAAAAGGGTATTTCTGGCGTCTTCCAGCTTGCCATGAATGTCCCCCGTATGGATGGTTGACCAGCTTCTCTTTGCTGTAGACAGTGCCAGATTCAGCGTATTCTGGCACACAACCCTGATTGGTGTCATGGCTGCCTTAATTGATCCGGTTCCATCATGGCTGTTCATAAAGACCAGATACGGTGTGATTTCATCCCCACTGATAATATATCTCTGAGGAAGCTTTGCCAAAATCCAGGTA
>URUX01000079.1 GCA_900551135.1 uncultured Clostridium sp. | reverse complement strand
CCGGGAGGACGGTACGATAAAGTACAGCAAGAAGGGCGGCTTTGCAACGAGTCAGGAAGCAGATAAAAGCTATGACCAATACGAAGCTGAATTTAAGAAATCATACCGGGCTTATGAGCTGGCTCATAAAGTAAACATGGAAGTCATGTTCAAGGATTACCTGATTTATTGGTTTGAGGAAGTGTTTTCAGAACGGGTTGAAGCGACCACCCGTATGGTTGGGGCCTACGCGATTTATGATCTGATTCTTCCTTATATCGAGTATGATATAAAGGTACGGTATGTGAATGTGGAATATCTGGATGCATTACTGGCGAATATTGCGAAGTGCAGCAAATCAGCCGGAAATAAAGCCAGAGAAATGCTGAACCTTGCTTTAAAGGAGGCTGTGATTGCCGGATATATTAAGACAAATCCGGTTGTCAGTACAAAGCCCTATAAACGTGTGAAGCCTAAGATTACCATACTGAGTAAAGAAAAAATCAAGGTTTTGCTGAAAGCAGCATCGAAAAGCGGCTGGTATCTTGAAATTTTGCTGGGATTATTCTGCGGCCTGCGTAAAGGAGAAATTCTGGGTCTGAAGTTTAGCGATTTTGATTTTGAAAAAAATACGGTCTATATCAGTCGCCAAATTGTTTCAAATCCTGTGATTGAAAAAGGCGGCAGCAAGATACAGGAATGTGGCCTTATAGAGCGCGATCCCAAAACACCAAATAGTTTTCGCGTTTTGCGGGTTCCGGAAGTAGTGATGAATGAAGTAAAAAAGCGGCAGTTATTGGTTGCGGCTAATAAAATGAAATGCTTGGATTATCGGGACAATGACTATGTTAGCTGCCAGGAAAATGGCCGTCCGCATGGCCTGGCTTCTATCAACGGCGCTTTGACGAAATTATGCAGCCATAATGCGCTGCCCCATGTTACAGTGCATGGGCTTCGGCATATGTACGCAACGATCCTGATAGAGATGGGAGTGGCCTTAATAAAAATCTCGGCATTACTTGGACACAGTTCCATACATACCACATTTGAATACTACTGTGATGTTATGGATGAAAATGAAAATATACTGGCGTTTATGAATAATGCGTTTGTTCCAATCAGTGCATAGGAGGGGTGTAACAATGAAGTTTGATTTAAACTTTCAAAAATATGTGGAATGGGAGGTATCTAATGTTATGCCGCTCAAAGGCAAGTTTGGATACCGGGTGTTCCTGATCTATATGGATGGATCAAAAAAGCCCCAGCAGAAAGCCGGATTTGATACGGAAAAGGAAGCAAATGCGGCCAGAGATAAAACTATTGGAGAGTTGTATTCTGGCACTTATGTTGTGTATGCAAATGTACGCGTGAAAGACTTTATGGAGTTTTGGGTGGAGGAAGAGATTCAAAATCGAGTAGAGAGCAGCGAGACATATGCAACCTATGCCGGGATAGTAAAAAATCATATAGTTCCTGTCCTTGGTGGACGGAAAATGGTGGAGATCAACCGTGGAGACGTTCAGAAGCTTTATAATCAGAAAGCAGATTATTCAGTATCCGTGGCCCGGCTGGTAAAAACGGTTATGAATGTATCCATGCAGTATGCAGTGGATAAAAAGGTAATAGCTGAAAATCCTGCGTTGGGTGTGGATTTGCCAAAGAAAGTAGTGAAAAAGAAATATCATACTCGGAACATCGACACGCAAAAGACGTTGACGATGGATCAGATTTTGATTTTGCTGGAGGCCAGCAGGAATACGCCCATCCATATGCAGGTGTTGTTTAATGTATTGATGGGATTACGGCGCAGGGAAATTAACGGTGTGAAATATTCAGATGTGGATTATATCAACCGGACGCTGAAGGTTCAGCGGCAGTTGGGAAAGAAGATAAGAAGCAAAAAAGAAGATTTTGCACCTAAGACTTTTACAAAGCAGGAGGTCAGGTTGAAAACCTCATCCAGCTATCGGGATTTGCCGATACCGGATTATGTGTTTGAGGCGATTCTGGAGCAGCGGAAAATCTATGAGCGGCAGAAAAGCAGAAGAAATAATACATTTCAGGACTTGGGGTATATATGTTGTTCCAGCTATGGGAGGCCGAGAAGTAAGGACTTCCATTGGACACATTACAAAAGGTTGCTGGAGGAGAATGGCCTGCCGGATATTCGCTGGCATGATTTGCGAAGTACCTTTTGCACGATTCTGTTGAAAAATGATTTCAATCCCAAGGCGGTATCGAAGCTGATGGGCCATGCAAAAGAATTGATTACGATAGATGTTTATGGAGATAATAAAGGAATAATCGCTGACTGTGTAGATGAGTTACAGCCCTTTATTGACGAAGTAATGCCGGATATGGAAACAGAAGGTATGCTTGTCACAGAGGACATTGATGTAGTAGTTGCGGCTGATTCTTTCCTATAATAAATAAAGCTGCGTGCCAAAGATAGCCACCGCCGAAAACTTATGTTCGGTCGTGGCTATACTTTTTGAAGGGGCTGTGCTATAATTTTTAGTGACTTTCCGTGTTGCCAATTCCACCTGATTTTATTTGGTGTTGCGGCGTCCCGGAAAAATGGTTTTAGTGACTTTCATTCGTAAAATGAGAAAAGTTCGTGTATAGGCCAGGCGAAAAACTGTTCATTTTACGAATTTCTGGCCTATACTCGAACTTTTTTTAGGTCACTTGGAGGTGAAAAGCACATTATGGAGTTCAAATTGCACGCAGAATTTCAGCCCACCGGCGACCAGCCGCAGGCCATTGAAGCATTGGTCAAAGGCTTCCGGGAAGGCAATCAATTCCAGACTTTACTGGGGGTTACGGGTTCCGGCAAGACCTTTACCATGGCAAATGTGATTGCCCAGTTAAATAAGCCGACTTTGGTAATAGCGCACAATAAGACTTTAGCAGCACAGCTCTATGGTGAGTTTAAAGAGTATTTTCCGAGTAACGCAGTGGAATACTTTGTATCCTATTATGATTATTACCAGCCGGAGGCATATGTTCCGTCTACAGACACATATATTGAAAAGGACTCGGCTATCAATGACGAGATCGATAAGCTGCGTCACTCAGCAACTGCTGCTCTGTCTGAACGGAGAGATGTGATTATTGTGGCATCTGTATCCTGCATATATGGTCTGGGAAGCCCCATAGACTATAAGGAAATGGTAATTTCACTCAGGCCGGGCATGATAAAGGACAGGGATGAGGTCATTCACAAGCTGATCGACATTCAGTATGCCAGAAACGACATGGATTTTAAACGGGGAACCTTCCGTGTCCGGGGAGATACCCTGGAAATTTATCCGGCCTATTCTGGGAATGAAGCCTATCGGGTGGAGTTTTTCGGAGATGAAGTAGATCGGATTACGGAAATTGACACTGTAACCGGAGAGATTAAGGCACAGCTGGGGCATGTGGCAATTTTCCCAGCGTCCCATTACGTAGTCCCCAAAGAAAAGATGCTTCTTGCTACAGAAAACATATTAGAAGAGATGAAGGAGCGGGTGACCTTTTTTAAGAGTGAAGATAAGCTTTTAGAGGCTCAGAGAATCTCAGAGAGAACCAATTTTGATGTGGAAATGATGAGAGAGACGGGATTTTGCTCCGGCATTGAGAATTACTCCAGGCATTTGACCGGTACAGCGCCGGGAGAGCCGCCCTGGACTCTGATGGACTATTTCCCGGATGACTTTCTGATTATTGTAGATGAATCCCACATTACGCTGCCCCAGGTCAGGGGAATGTATGCAGGCGACCAGTCCAGAAAGAGAACCCTGGTAGATTACGGGTTCCGTCTTCCATCTGCACTGGATAACCGCCCCTTGAATTTTACCGAGTTTGAGAGTAAAATTAACCAGATGATGTTTGTGTCGGCAACACCGTCCGTTTATGAAAGCCAGCATGAACTGATGCGGGTGGAGCAGATTATCCGCCCAACCGGTCTGCTGGATCCGGAAATTTTCGTCCGTCCCGTAGAAGGACAGATTGACGACCTGATTTCGGAGGTAAATAAAGAGACAGAGCAGCACCACAAGGTTCTGATTACGACTCTGACCAAGCGGATGGCAGAGGATTTGACGGATTATATGCGCGAGGTGGGAATCCGCGTGAAGTACCTTCACTCAGATATTGATACTCTGGAACGGGCGGAGATCATTCGGGATATGCGTCTGGATGTGTTTGACGTTCTGGTTGGAATTAACCTCTTACGAGAAGGACTGGATATTCCGGAGATTACCCTGGTAGCCATCCTGGATGCTGATAAAGAAGGATTCTTAAGATCGGAAACGTCACTGATTCAGACTATCGGACGTGCGGCTCGGAACAGCGAAGGCCATGTCATCATGTATGCAGACACCATAACCGATTCCATGAAAAATGCCATAGAAGAAACCAGCCGACGGCGGAAAATCCAGCAGGACTACAATGAAAAGCACGGCATTACTCCTACTACAATTAAAAAGGCAGTAAGGGATTTGATTGCCATTTCCAAGGCGGCCGTAGAGCCGGAGAAAGACTTTAAGAAAGAGCCGGAATCTATGGATGAGAAGGAATTGAACCAGTTAGTAAAAGAACTGACTAAGAAAATGCATCAGGCAGCAGCCGAACTGAACTTTGAGGAAGCAGCAAAGCTGCGTGACAGAATGATAGAAGTTAAAAAGGTTCTTTTAGACCTGGAATAAGGATACCGGACTTCCTGAACAGACAGAGAAGAAGGCGGCGCCAGACAGATGCCGGAAAAACTCAAAATGAGGGGAAGTCAGAACATGAAACTGTATCAGTGTAAAGCAGGCACAGCATATCAGATAACAGAAATCCATCTTTCCAGGCCTTTGAAAGGGCGTTTGGGTGCATTGGGGTTAAGAGAGAAAACGTGGATTACTGTAATCAGCCGAAAAAGCAGCGGAACCTTAATTCTTAAGGTGCGAGGTACCAGACTGGCGCTGGGACGCCGGATAGGAGAGGGCATTGAAGTAGAAGAAAGGAAAGCAATGGATGACTGATACAGTCCAATCATCGGTTACAGTGGGATTGACAGGGAACCCCAATTGTGGAAAAACCACGCTGTTTAACGCTTTTACAGGTGCAAGATTAAAAACAGCCAATTGGCCTGGCGTTACCGTGGAACGGACAGAAGGAGAAATCTGCTGGCATGGCCAGACGGTACGGCTGATAGACCTTCCTGGAATCTACAGCCTGGATTCCTATACCATGGAAGAAACGGTGGCAAGGAAATTTCTGGAAGATGGAGAAGCAGATGTTATTGTCAATGTAGCAGATGCCTCCCTTCTGGAACGCAGTCTGTATTTAACCATGCAGCTTTTGGAACTGAAAAAGCCGGTAGTTCTGGCACTTAACATGATGGATGAGGCAGAATCCAGAGGAATGGAAATAGATATAAAGCGATTGTCAGAAGGGCTGGGAAGGATTCCGGTAGTTCCATTGTCGGCAAAAAGCCGTATCGGGCTGGATATCCTTATGGATACGGTGGAGAGGGTTTCTCAGGAAGACTGGATTGAGACTCCGGAGCCTTATTCTGGATTCCGCTCCAGCCGGCAGGAAACCCGAACGGAATATATCGAAAAACTGGTTAAACAGTGTGTAAAGGCTGTAAAAAATACAACAGGCAGGAATGAAACTGCCATTACGGATCAAATAGATCGGTATGTAACCCACCCGGTTTTTGGAATACCGATATTTTTAGGAATTATGGCTGTGGTATTCTGGGTTACCTTTGCGCTGGGAGACTGCCTGAAAGGATATTTTTTGACAGGGCTGGATGAATGTTCCAGGCTGCTTAGAGGATTTTTAGAAGCGATTCACACTGCAGACTGGGCAGTATCGCTGACAGTGGATGGAATCGTGGCCGGGGTAGGAGGAGTCCTCAGCTTTTTGCCAAATATTGCAATGTTGTTTCTGGCACTGGCTTTTTTAGAAGACAGCGGTTACATGGCGCGGATAGCATATGTAATGAATGATATTATGGGAAAAGCCGGCTTGTCAGGAAAAGCGTTTTTGCCCATGCTTCTGGGATTTGGCTGCAGTGTTCCGGCAGTTATGGCTTCCAGAACCCTTTCAGCGATGGAAGACAGAAAACGAACTATTTTCATGATACCGTTTATGTCCTGTTCTGCCAAACTGCCTGTTTATCTGCTGTTTTCAGAACTATTTTTTCCAGAACATGTAATGGCAGCAGTCTGTTCTTTGTATGCAATTGGACTGGCAGCAGCCGTTTTAACCGCGATGGTGTTTTATAAGGAAACTGACAGGGAGGAAAATGCCCTTCTGATAGAACTTCCCCAATACCGGATACCGGATATACGGACGGTCTCGGTTTATGTGTGGGAAAAAGTAAAAGACTATTTAGGCAAAGCCGGAACGACAATTTTTTTTGCATCCATTGTACTCTGGCTGGTTTTAAATACAGGAGCAGATGGGTTTGTGGCAGAGGTATCAGACAGTTTTGCTGCTAAGGCGGGACAGATGCTTGTGCCAGTTCTTCGTCCCTGCGGTCTTGGAAACTGGCAGACGGCAGTAGCGCTGATTTCCGGACTTTCTGCCAAGGAGGTAGTAGTAGCCAGTTTTTCCGTATTATATAACATTGGAAATATTAATTCCCCTGCCGGAATGATGAAATTATCCATGATTTTGAAAGAAATCGGGTTTGGGCCGTTAAACGCCTGTGCATTGCTGGTTTTCTGCCTGCTGTATACCCCGTGCATTGCGGCGGTTTCCGCAGTCAGGAGAGAGACGGGATCGATAAAGTGGACAGTGAAAATGGCGGTCGTTCAATTGATAACGGCATGGACGGCTGCCACATTTATTTACCAGATAGGAAGACTTTTATTATGACAGAAGCATGTAAGAAAACAAAAGATGTATCGAATGATAAATTATTGGTGGAAACAGCAGTTTCTGCCGGAGAGATTATGCTGGTCAGCGGTGCGGAGATATACCGTGTAGAGGATACTGTGGGCCGGATTCTTTCCATGGAACCAGGACGTCAGGCTGAAAATGTGGCATTGGGAACCAGTCTGATTGTGACGCTGGACAGACCCGGAAACGAAAGTCTGACGGTTATGCGCCGGATTCGAAACCGATCGACTAATCTGAACAGGGTATGCAGGGTCAATGAAGTATCCCGGAGACTTTGTGCCGGAGCCATGGGACTTTCCGAAGCAAGGGAAGCCTTAACAGAGATTCAGACAGAAACCCAGTACGGAGCCTGGACAAAAGCCATTGGCTATATCGGGGTGTCTGCGTTTTTTGCATTGCTTCTTGGCGGAACCTGGAAGGAAGGGCTGGGGGCTGGAATTGCCGGCGCATGTTTAGCGGCCGTCTGTCTGATTACGGCAAAGGTTCGGCTGAATGATTTTTGCGTGAATGCCCTGGGGGCATTTGCAGTAGGGTTTGCAGCACTGGTCATTGAACAATGGATAATGCCCGGAATGAATGGAAATGCAGTGATTACTGGCGCTATCATGCCTTTGGTGCCAGGTGTTACATTTACAACGGCAATCCGGGACATTCTAAATGGAGATTATTCCTGCGGAACCAGCCGGATGATGGAAGCACTGGTGGTAGCGCTGTCTGTTGCGGTAGGAATTGGTACTGCCATGACAATATTTGGAAATATGGCAGGAGGAGGCAGATTGCAATGACACAGATAGCAGTACAGACTATAGCGGCATTTCTTGCGGTGGTATTTTTTGGCCTTTTGCTGGAAATGCCGAGACGGTATCTGATAGATGCAGGGATAGTAGGCGGAGCCGCCTGGCTTGTCTACCTTTTGACAGTTCAGTGGAGCGGCTCCAATATTCTGGCGGCATTTGCCTCCACCCTGGTAGTTGCATTTATCAGCCATATATTTGCCCGCTGGTTTAAAGCGCCGGTAACGGCATTTCTGGTAGCCGGGATTTTGCCGGCAGTACCGGGAGCGTCTATTTATCGGTGTGTATTTTATGTCATTCGGAATGACAGGAGTCTGGCTACCTATTATCTGGTAGAAACCCTGCAGATTGCAGGTGCGATTGCAGTTGCAATCTTTATTATGGATTCCATTTTCCGACTGATTCAGGACAATGAGAAACGATGGAAATGGAACCGTCCATGCGGCAGTAGCGGTAGATCTGGTTTGACAGACGATCTTCCACAGGAACCTCAGTCTGATTGATTTCATACACCATCTGGCTTAAACGTTCATAATCTGCCGTTTGACTATCAGCGGTAAGCAGTACTTCGTGGATACTGGAAGGCAGGATTATCACATCTGCATTCTGGCTGTCTGCGAAGTTTTTTAATACGTCCGGATACCGTATGCATGCGGAACCGTAAATATTATTCTGATTGCTTAAGATATAAAGGGGAAGTTCCTGAACTGCTTCTTCTGGATCGGGCAGAAACGGAGAGGAAGACAGCGGGGAAAGAATGGAAGATTCATCCGAGAAATGATTCATTACCTGGGTTAAACTGCGAATACTGGCAGGAAGCAGCTTTGGAGTATTTTGTTCTGCACAGGATTCCAGGTATTCAATCGGCAGGTTCCAGATCGTTAAATGCTGGTTTCGGACGAAAGCAGTCATCTGCTGGGTATTTTCATCATCTGTCAGATAAATGCAGAACACAACAGCCAGATCCAGATAGGGAATGTGGGGAATAGTTTGCAAAAGTTCCTGATTGGACTGGGCATGGATCAGACGGTAGATAATTTTATCTTCCAAATTGGAAAAGTCC
This sequence comes from uncultured Clostridium sp., assembly GCA_900551135.1. Lineage (GTDB taxonomy): Bacteria > Bacillota > Clostridia > Lachnospirales > Lachnospiraceae > UMGS1370. The sequence goes on along the minus strand of URUX01000079.1, from coordinate 1,675 downwards.
TGAAAAAGGGTTGGAGACAGTCCGGAAAAGGAGCCTCTGGTGTGGTAAGCTTCCAGAATCAGGTCATAGATTTCCTCCATGGAATACCCCTGCTGATAGGTTTGATAATAGGAATTCAGATAAATGGTGGGGGCAATCAGTTCGCCCATTGTTTCGATGCAGATGCCATCCAGCAGCAGTCCGTTATTTTTTTGAACCTGTTCCAGATGAACGCTGCACCGGTTCCCGAGAAGAGCCTGGATGTGAGATGCTACCTGATTGAGAAATGTTTTGTATACCATAGACAGTATACCTCCTTTAGAATATATTTGTAGAATCTGCGAATGCAGTTCTGACATGCAGTGGCAATGGAGCAGCCGGGCAGCTTCCTGTCTGAATCTTCGCATGGCTGAACGGTTACCAAATAATTAAGAAAATCGTTATATCATATTTGAAAAAACATGTTAAAATGGAAAACAGGGATTAAGGTGCAGATAATGAAAAAATCAAGAAAAATCATAGAAAATAAAGAAAAAAAGAATGCGTCTGATAGGAATCGAACCTACGCACACGGCTCCGGAGGCCATTGCTCTATCCACTGAGCTACAGACGCATCTCTTGTATTGTACTATATTTTTTCCAGAACTGCAAGCCCTAATTTGATTGCTTTTTTAATTTGTTTTTGTTAAAATAGCCCCATGCGGGAAAAGAGACGTCAGGAGGTAGTGATTTGAGAAGAAAAGATAATAAATACGGTTATTCCTCATTTACAGAAGAAGAACTGCGGAAATATTTAAAATTGCTGATGATTCCGGGACTGATTGTACTTGTAATATTGGCGGTCATTCTTGCAAAAAATCTGGCTGAAAGCAAGAATGGCGGAAAGGCTTCTGAGGCGGTTCAGACAGAACAGCCGGTTTCAGAATCCCCTTCCGATGCTGCAGAAATCCCTCTGGAAAGCGGGGAATCAGTAGAAATGCCTCAGGAAACAGAGACGCAGATGCAAAATACCGATGCTTTCTTAAAGGATGGAGTTCCAGAAATAAATAAACTGGCAGAACGGTACTTTGCGGCAAAGCAGGCAGCAGATATTGAGACGGTATACCGGATTTTTGGACGCACGGATATGGAGGGCGCTGGAGAACTGGAGAGTGAATACCGCTATACATCCCGATACACAGACGGCTATGAGAATATCGTGTGCTATACCAAGCCGGGACCTGCAGAGGGAAGCTATCTGGTATATATCAGCTACGATCTGAAATTTAAACACGCAGAAACCCTGGCACCCGGCCTGTTCCGAGTGTATGTCATTACCGGAGAAGACGGCAGTCTTCAGATGGTAGACAGCAGTCAGCAGGATGGGGTGGTTCTCCAGCAGTTTGAAGAAGCAGAAAAGACAGATGAATTGATTCTGTTAAGAACCCAGGTTTATGCAAAACTGAGACAGGCACTGGAGACCGACTCTGATTTGGCGGGAGTATACGGAGTACTGCAGAAAAATCCTGTTGTGGGAGAAACTCAGGAAACCAGAGAGGGGAGTTCTGTGTCTATCGTCCCGGCAGGAGGGATGCCTGAGACCAACGAAAGTGACACCCTGGAGTCGGAAAGCGTACAGATAGAGATTGAAGGTACTCAGGCAGAGTAGCTGCACGAAAAAGGAGTAAAAACATGGATGTAAAAGACTTTTATTTTG
>URUX01000078.1 GCA_900551135.1 uncultured Clostridium sp. | reverse complement strand
CACCAGTCAGCACTTTTTTCCCTTTTTCCGAGGAAATTTTTTCAGGCAGACAGCTCAGAAGCCAGCCTATCAGACAGCTGAACAGAAGCAGCCACAGATACTGCAGATTTGCATACGCATAAAACCACAGGGACATCCCGATCAGATATCCCTGTGCCAGTTGAAATTTCTTTTTCCAGTTCAGAAAATACCATCCTGCCAGCAGAAGCGGCAGAAACAGTAACATAAAAATATGGGAATTAAAAAGCATATTCCGTTCCTTTTAAGCTCTGGATTTGATAAACGCCTCAACCTCTTCCACTTCAGGCATTACGCGCAGCGCGCCTTTTCTGGTGGTTACGATGGAGGCTGCTGCATTTGCAAAGGTCAGCATCTCCGTCAAATCCTCTGCGCTTAAATCATCCAGACCTTTTTCCAGTACCTTGTGCAGGATGCTTCCCATAAAGGTATCGCCTGCTCCGGTTGTCTCAATGGTATCTGGGTGTAAAAACGGCTTTACGCATACCTCCATACCCTTGTAATATGCCAGGCTGCCTTCTTTTCCCAGGGATACTAAAAGCAGGCGGATCTGAGGGAACTGGGCGCGGATGGCTGCGGCCGCCTTGCCGTAATCCTCTTCATTGGTCAGCCAGGTAATCTCGTCATCTGAAATCTTTAAGATATGGCAGTGAGCCAGGCCATAACGAATCTGTTCTCTGGCCTCCTCCAGCGTATTCCAAAGAGGCGGCCGAAGATTTGGGTCAAAGGAAAGTACAAGTCCTGCCTCTTCCGCTGTGGCAATGGCCTTTCTGGTGGCGCTGCGTACCGGTTCATCGGTCATGGACAGCGTCCCATAATGAAAGATGCGGCTGTTTCGGATCAATTCCTCTGGCACCTGTTTATCAGTCAGCATCATGTCAGCGCCAGGCCTGCGGTAAAAGGAGAAATCTCGATCTCCATCGGATTTGGTCTGTACAATGGCAAGGGTGGTATGGACATCTTCATCCATAAAAAGTCCCTCTGCCGAAATCCCAGTCTCTTCCAGCGCCCTCTTTAACTGGTTTCCAAAGCCATCCTTTCCCACTTTTCCAATAAATGCCGTCTTCCGTCCCATTTTCTGCAAAAGAGCCAGTACGTTGCAGGGCGCTCCTCCTGGATTGGCCTCAAAAAGCGGATTGCCCTGGGCGCTGAAGCCATTTTGGGTAAAGTCGATTAAAAGTTCTCCAAGAACTGTCACATCATATGAATTCATATCTGTTTCCGGCCTTTCCTTATATAATATCGTATTTCTCAATATTCAGTTCTGCCAGGCCTTTGGAGAAGAAACGGATTTCCTCACAGTTTTGAGGGGTGTAAATCAGACACGTCATAGCCTGTTCTCCATTGTTTACAAAGATTTCACAGGAATAGCGATCCAGCAGAATCCGCAGTTTCAGCACTCCTTCTATCTCACGCACCTTCATGGTTCTCTGAGCGATAAAATCTCTGCAAAAGCCGCTAAAGGTACGGTCAAAGGTCAGTGTTCCCGCCTCTCGGTCATACTTAATAGAAGAATGGAAACGTTCATCTGCTGCCACCTGGATTTCAAAGGTCTGATAATCTTCTCCAGATACCTCCAGTTCCAAATCCACAACTCTGCCGGAAACTCCGGAAAGCGTCTTTTCTCCATTTACGGAAACTCCCGAATAGCTGACCGGATTGCGGCGGCAGTCTTTTACCTCCCGTACCGGCATCTGGCAGATACGGCCATTTTCCAGGCGAAGTTCCCTTGGAACCGTCATCATGCCGCTCCATTCCAATCCTGGAAGCATATGGTTATCCCAGCTCTGCATCCATGCAATCATAATCCTTCTGCCGTCTTCCGTCTCCATAGTCTGAGGCGCATAAAAATCCAGTCCATAATCCACTGCCTGAACATCAGTACGGGTAAATCTATGCTCCTTCTCATCATAATCTCCCTGCAGGAATATGGTTCCGTTGCCATTGTGGAACTCATATCCTTCTGCAAGCATATCCTGAGGCGATACTACTAAAATTCGTTTGTTATCTAACGGGAAGAAATCAGGGCACTCCCACATTTTTCCATACCGGTTTGCGCTTCGATCCAGAATTGTTACGTATTTCCAGTCATACAGGTTTTCCGACTGAAACAGCGCTACCTGTCCGCTTCCATCCTCATGTCTGCTTCCCACAGCCACATAATAGGTTCCATCTTCTTTCCACAGCTTGGGATCGCGGAAATCTTCCAGGCTGCTTCCCTTTGGAAGCATATCGGCTGTAATCACCGGATTACCTTCTGCCTTTTCATAATCTATTCCGTCTCCTACTGCCAGACACTGATTCTGCCGTACCTGCTTGGTACCGTCTGGAAGAATGGTTTCCTCAACTCCGGTATACATCAGATACTGTCTGCCGTCTGCCTCCACAGCTCCCCCTGAAAACACTCCAAAATTGTCATAGCTTTCATCCGGCGCAAGGGCAGCCGGAAGCATTTCCCAGTGAAGAAAATCCTTTGTTTTCACATGCCCCCAGTGCATTGGGCCCCATACGGTCTGATAGGGATAATACTGGAAAAACAGGTGGCATTCCCCGCCAAACATGGAAAATCCGTTCGGGTCATTGTTCCAGCCGCAAGGCGCTGAAAAGTGAAAAACAGGGCGCTGTGACTGGGGAATGGTGTCCATCTTCTTCTGTTCATATTCTCTTGCTTTCTTCAATAACTCGCTCATTGTCCTCTCCGTTTCTCAGCGCTTCTTAGCCGCTGTCATTGATTTCTGTTGTGGTTTACTGGTTGTTTTTAAGGGACTCCTGATAACTGTCAAAATACTTCTGCTTGATTGCCAGGTACTCGGAAAGTCCATAGGCCTCCATCTTCTCTAAATAGCCGTCCCACTCTTCTTCTATTCCGCCATTTAAAATCCAGCTTGCCTTCATCTGCTCAGCGTACTTCTTAATATCCGTATCATACTGAGCCACCAGATTGGCGTCTTCTGTACTCATAAATACATTAGGGTATACATATTTAGAATTCATGGCATTCAGATACGTCTCATGCATGTTGTCCAAACGCCATTTTGCATCATCCGGCATGGTTACGTAAGTGCCGTAATACTCATTCAGCACTGCAAGGGGGCCGTTTACCGACTGGTTTTCTCTGACTTCTACCGGAGAATTGTCACCCAGAGGCATATGTTTCAACATTGGTTCTCCCTGTTCGTTGGTGCTCATTTCAAAAATGTTTGCCTTTCCTTCTTCACCGTAGGTTCCCCAGTTGTTCTGTGCAGACTGAATCGGCGCATACATCTGGTCAATCCATGCCGCTGCCAGAGCTGTATTGCGGCAGCTTACGGTCAGCACACAGCGTCCTCTGTCAAAGCCGCTGGTTTCACTGTTGTTCTGACGGGTAATATTCACCAGCCCCTCTGGTCCTGCAAGGGCCGGAAGCATTACAAAATCATCATAATTGTCAATGTTTCCAATGTCCCAGGTGAAGCACAGTCCATAGCGGTGATTTTTTCCCTTGGCTACATAGGTAGCCCAGTCCTGGGTAAACAGTTCCGGATCTACTAGATTCTGTTCTACCAGTCCGTGAAGCCACTGGATGCCCTCTTTGTAGCCTTCCTGCACCGCAGTATAAATTACCTTTCCTTCGTCGGTTACTGCAAAATGATCCGGTACGTCTCCGTAGCCCTCTCCAAATCCATTAATCAAAATGGCAGGGTCCTGGTCTCCATTGTTGATAATCCCAGACATGGGAATAATGGTTCCTTCAATGTTAAATTCCTTCTGAATCCGATCTCCATTATCCCGAAAGGCAATCAGTACCTGTTCCAGTTCTTCTGTGGTTTCCGGCACTTCCAGTCCCAGAAAATCCAGCCACTTCTTATTGATGTAAGGAATGCTGCCAATAGCCTGAATTGCCTCTTTTCCAGAACCTAACTGCTCAATCCATGGAAAAGAATAAATGTGTCCGTCTGCGGCTGTGCACATAACCCGATATTCCGGATATTTTTCAAATACTGCCTGAAGATTTGGCATATATTTGTCAATCAGATGTTCCAGTGGAATAATAATCCCCTGTTTTGCATAGCGCAGAAGGTCTGTATCGTTCATGCCTGCGGTAAACAATCCGTCCGGCAGATTACCGAACTGGGCAAGGGCAAGGTTTTTCTTATCTGCATACTGGTCCGTTACAAAACAGGTCCAGTCAATGTGCACGTTGGTCTGCTCTTCCAGACGCTGAAAAATAATTCTGGCGTTGGGGTCCTGGGTGGTACGGGCCGGAGCATTGGTAATAAAAGACAGCTCTGCCTTTTCCTTTAGTGGAAATGCCACTGCTTCCACTGGTGTATCAGGGTTAATATCTGCTGCCGCAATCTCTCTGCCGCCGCATCCTGCAAGGGAAAGCACAGCCGCTGCTGCCAGTCCCAGACTCAGCCAATGTTTCCATGTTTTCTTCATAATCTGCCTCCTTTAACCTTTTACAGAACCAACCATTACGCCCTGGTCAAAATATTTCTGGAAGAATGGGTACATAATCAGCAGAGGCAGGCTGGATACCACAATGGTAGCATACTTTAACAGTTCCGCCACTTTTGCCATCTCTGCCGTGCTCTGAATATCTGCAATCATACCAGGCTGTGGGGTATTCTGTACCAAAATGGAACGAAGTACCAGCTGCAGCGGCTGTAAACTGGCGTCATTAATATAAATCAGAGCGTCAAAATAGCTGTTCCACATGCCAACAAAGGTCCACAGAGCCAAAACTGCGATAATCGGTTTGCACACCGGCATCATTACTTTGAAGAAATGCTGTACCTCATTGGCTCCGTCCAGCTGGGACGCTTCCCGAAGTTCTGTTGGAATGGACTGGTAATAGGTTCTTGCAAGAACCATGTGCCATACGTTAAAGGCGTTTGGAATTAAAATCGCCCAGATTGTGTTGACCATGTGAAGCTTATTAATCAGGATAAAGGTGGGAATTAAACCGCCGTTAAAAAACATGGTGATTAAAAACAGGATGTTAAAAAACGGTCTGCCTACCAGATTCTTTTTGGACATGGGATATGCTGCCAGCAGTACGATAAAGACGGAAATCAGTGTAAACGCTGCTGAATAAAAGAAAGAATTTATAAATCCCCGCCAAATCATATCATTTTCCAGTACGCGGCGGTAAGCGTCAATCGTCCAGTCTTTCACATCAAAGCTGATTCCCTGATTGTTTAATACGGTCGGGTCCATAAAGGAGGCCGCCACTACGTAAGCAAGAGGAATCAAAATTAAGATACAGAAAATACCCAAAAGGCCGTAGCCGATTCCCAGGATTGCCCTGTCGGCAACTCCCAGTTTCATTTTTCTCTTATTTTCCATTACCCGTTCCTCCTTAAATGCCTTCGCCGTCATTTAACTTGGCGACTACATAGTTGACCAGTATCAGCAAAATCACGTTGATGACCGAGTTAAACAGGCCTACTGCCGTAGAATAACCGTAATCACCATTTAAAAGACCAATCCGGTATACATAGGTTGACAGGATTTCAGATGCCGGAAGGTTCATATCGGTCTGAAGGGCATAGGCTTTTTCAAAACCAATGCTCATAATGTTGCCTGCCTGCAGGATAAACTGAATCACAATAATGTTTTTAATAGCCGGAATCTGAACGTAACGAATCTGCTGGAAAATATTTGCTCCGTCTACGATTGCCGCTTCCTCCAGTTCTTTACTGGAATTTGCCAAAGCTGCCGTATACATAATGGAAGCCCATCCGGCAGTCTGCCAGATTCCGCTTGCGATATAAATGCTTCGGAACGCAGACGGCATAGTCATCCAGTTGGTCTGAATGCCAAACAGTTTGTTGACCGGTCCTACTGGTGATAAAAACATCCGAACCATACCGCAGAGAACGATTACAGAGATAAAATTGGGGGCATAAATCAAAAGCTGAATGTTTTTCTTAATGCCGGTACTGCGAATCTGGTTCAGCAGCAGCGCTAAAATAATGGGTACCGGAAATCCCCATAAGAGTCCGTAAACACTTAATTTCAGCGTGTTCATCAGATACCTCATAAAATCCGGTGAGGACAGAAAACGTTTAAAATAGCTGAGTCCGACCCATTCACTTCCAAATATACCCTTGATGACGTTAAAATCTTCAAATGCAATCAGTACGCCGCCCATTGGGATATACTTAAAAATTACTGTGATTACAACTGCCGGAAGCAAAAACAACAGATATAGCTGCCAGTTTCTTCGGATGTAACCGATTTTCTGTTTCATTCTTCCACTCATGTCCTTCCCCTTTCTTTCTTCACACAGACCTCTTTCTTACAAGATTTATTTCATTGGCCCGCTGGTGCATTACCGGTAAAGTAACCGGTTACTTTATGATTTGATTATATACAATGCATAGTCTGCCGTCAATCTTTTTCCTATAAAAACTTAAATTTTAGCATCCTGAACAAAAAACCTTTTTCAGCTTTGTATACTCTGCACATAACCGGTTACGTAATCGCTTATTTTATCATTGCTTTCCCATATTAAGTCTGTTATACTAGGCTTATTGAAACTATACTGACAGGAGGCTACTATCATCATGGCATCAAATAAAAAAAAGGTAACCTTTCAGGACATTGCAGATTGCACTCATTTTTCTAAAACCACCATTTCCAGATATTTTAACAATCCCGACTCCCTGACCCTGGAAAATCAGGATATTATTGCCCGTGCCCTGGACGAGCTGGGGTATCAGGAAAATAAAGTAGGCCGAATCCTGGCAAGCGGCAAAACCGAATTTGTGGGAGTCATTGTCCCCAACCTCTATCTCCACTATCATGCTGAAATGCTGAACCAGATTCTTTCCAGCTATGAACAGTACGGTTATAAGTTCATCGTATTTACCGGCAGCAATAAAGAGGAAGTGGAACGCCGCTACATCCGAGAACTGCTGGCCTACAACATTGAAGGCCTCATTGTCCTCAGCCATACTATTCCGTCCAAAGAGCTGGCTTCCTACAATATTCCAGTTGTTACCATTGAACGGGAAGATCGGTATACCAGCAGTGTCAACACGGACAACCTGATGGGCGGCGTACAGGCAACCAGCCTTCTTTATAAAAACCACTGCGACATCCTGATTCATGGCAACAACCATATTTCCCCTGACGTTCCAGCCTATGGGCGAATCCAGGGATTTCTCTCCATCTGTGAAGAACACCATCTGCCTCACGAGCTGGTTCTGCAGCCCTGGGGAGATTCCTATGAGGAAAGCCGTGACATTATCAAAACCTTTCTGGAAACCATTGATAAAAAATACCAGGGAAAACGGAAAGGAATTTTCATGCCAAATGACACCTTTGCCAATATCCTCTTAAATCTTCTGGTGCAAAAATACGGCACTCTGCCTGACGACTACCGCATTGTCGGCTTTGACAACTCTCCCATTTCCAGGGAAGCCGTCATTCCCACCAGCACGGTCAGCCAGCAGATTGACGTCATTGCCTCCACTGCCATGGAAATTTTGGTTGAACAGATGAATGAACGGAAAAAAAGACGCCCTTCCCTGCCTGATTCTCCTGTCCATAAAGTAATTACACCGGTACTAATCCGCAGGCAAACTACAGAATAATCGGATTATCATATACTTTCCGGTCGCTTTGTATTACACTCAATGCAGAGATACCAGAGGGGGAACAGAAAATAATCATATATAAAAAAACGTAAATTCAATAAAATTCTAATTGTAGACGATTCGGATATGAATGGCGCTCTGCTGACGGATATGCTAGATGGACAGTATGAGATCTTAGAAGCAGAAAACGGTGTGGCGGCTCTGAAACTGCCATATCCATGATTCTGAACGGAGAATGCGGAGCCTTTAATCCTCTGCTTTTAGAATGTTTAACTGATATTAAGGATCACATTCAGGAAGAGCTTACCGTCAATTCCCTAAACCGGTTCAGCGAAAAAGAAATTCAGATTTGAATATACTGCCGAGCCATCCATACCTTAAAAGGCGTCTGTATGAATTTAAGTTTTGACGCATTGTATCAGCTTTCTAATGAACTGACTGAATATTTAAGAGTAAGCAGCATCGGCAGGGCAATGGCCCTTTTACCGGACTTTGAAGCCTGTTATGAGAAGCACATCCACGCAATCTCTGTATATGCAGACAGTCAACTCCCATAGAAAGGAACGCCATGGCTGAAATACAAAATCTCAACTCTCCATCCTTTTCCAATCTGTCTCCCGAGATACAGCTATTCCAAACCCTTGCCGGAGAGATTGCAGATGATATTTATGTTGTAGACAAAAATACCTACCGCCTTCTTTACTGTCAGATCGCAGGAAATAGACTGGGACATGTATCAGGAAAACGCCCTGTCTGGAGTTCATCCCGATGATCAGGAATACGTCAGAAAAAATCTGGCTCAATGTATCAAAGAAAAGCGTGAGAAAGGGAGCTTAAATCGTCAGATTCGTTCCATCCAGACAGAGGGACATCCGAAAAAGTATATAAAGAATTCATGCTGTATGCGATTGGAAGAAATATAAATAAATACCATCGTTTTCTTCATGAAAAAATCCAAAAATTTGAGGAAAAAATCGAAGAAACAGTTGCTTAGAAAATGTGTACGTTCAAATATGCAAGTTGAGGGGTTTTTGTGCCTAAAAATCGGTATTAACCGACAGCCCCTTGTCGTTAGTTGTGCCACAGTAAAAAATGCCGCCAGATCGTCCATTCCGATCCAGCGGCACCTGTTCTTTTATAGAATCGTTTTACAAACACTCATCTAATACAATTCTTGCTTCAACTTCGATAAAATCGTTAGGGACATTATTTTTGTCCTGAAGAATATCGAACAGCACCTTGGCAGCGCGATACCCTTGCTCAAATGGTTCTTCTTGTACTGCGAAGTCCAGATTATTGCTCTCCATAAGTTCAGCCAGTTCGACCTGGGAACCAAACGTGCATATGATGGGACGTTTCTCTTTAGGGAATAAACTTGCAACACGTTCTACCCCCCTGCAATCCATGGCCTGAATACATAACGCATCAATTGAATACTCTGCGGCAAATGCTTTCATCATCGTTTGAACAGTATCAAAATCATTATTGCTTTCAAACACACCAAGCAATTTCACATCAGGTCTGTAATACGCAAGGCACTCCCGAAACCCTTCATTTTTCCGCTGATGCCCCAGTACATTCATTGCGCCTACAAGGATGGCTGCACAGGCATTGGGTTTCAAAATCATTCCCAGCAAACGCGCAAGCATGCGCCCTTCCTTTCGGTGATCATGCCCAACAAATGCTGTACGCCTGGAATTATTGATATCCGAGGTACAGGTAACGACTGGGATCCCCCTTTGGGCAATCTCGTCGATCTGCTGGCGAATACTGGGATAATTAACCGGTTTTAAAATAAGACCTGACAGATTGCTGTTTTTGATTTTTTCAAGCCACTGGAGCTGCTCAGCCTCATCTGTGCTGTGCATAAAATAATATACCACTTCTATTCCGAAATCACTGATTTCCTCTGCTACGGCTGAAATTCCTCGATATACTTCGGAGGCAAAATAGTTATAATCTGGTGAATTGATCAGGACTGCAATGGTTCTTGGGTTTCGCAGACACGCTAACGCTTTACTGATGCTGTTTGGCCGATAATCCAGTCGTTCCGCAATCTGGAGAATGCACTTCTGCGTTTCCTTGTTCACGCCGCCGCGATTATGGAGCACTCTATCTACTGTACCGATAGAAACGCCGGCTTCCTGAGCAATCGATTTAATTGTGACTTTCAAAGCAGCTTCCTCCATTCTGTAAAAATATAGAAACCAATATCCATTGTAATTATATCATAAAAACGGTATTTCACAACAAGAATAAGGCATATTTAATCCTCCAGAGCAGTATCTTCCTCTGCCCCCGTCTGCTGTGCTCCCACCTTTTTCATTTGCCTTGGGTTCCTGCGCAATAAATGCCAAGCAATAACAGAATACTGGGCAATATATCCATACTAAAGGTAAGCGGCAGAAACAGAATAACTGCAACATCCGTAGATAAACCCGGAATGGCGCCGAATAAAATGCCGACAAACGCACCCGCAAAAATCAGAAAAATGTTGGTGAATGTAAACGTATCAAGTAATCCACCAAGAATCAACTCAGGCATTTTTCTTCCTCCTTTACAAAATGAGTGTTGGCAGCGAAACTCTCAGTCCATATTTAAAGCTTATAAAAATCAGGACAGACAGAGTAATTACTACAACATAATGCATCGGTTTTTTTGTCTCCATAAAAAACAGAGCACCGCAGGAAAAGATAATGGTTGCAAGTAAAAAGCCAATAACCTGCATAAGTAAGATATAACCGAGAATCATGATGACAAAAACAAAGGTACGCAGTTCACTCTTCAAATCAATCTCGATTTCATCATCTTTTTTGAAAATAATGCTGGTAATCGATAATCCCTACGGAAGCAGATGACCTGCCGCCAGGTACAGCT
>URUX01000077.1 GCA_900551135.1 uncultured Clostridium sp. | reverse complement strand
CTTTTATTCATTATAATATTTATGTAATAAATATTATAATTCTTTCTCTTCAAAAGCTATATTTAAGTTTTATTACATAAATTATATTAACATATTTGCATGTTTTTAGCAATATTCTTTTGATTTGTTCTGCTATTTTGTGATAAACATACAAATTTATAAGGAGATTCTTGTGTATATTGATATTTAATTATATTATTTATGTAATAAATAAGGGTTTTTCATTACAGTTTTAAAGAAACAATGTAGAAAAGGAGATTACTTATGACTGGAAAAACAAAAGCACCCATTAAAATCATCGGAGAACGAGATATCGAACTGCACTTAGGCAACCCCGATCATCATGACAGAATTGCACAGATAGGAAAAGCCCTTTCTTCACCTATCCGGCTTAATATTTTAAACCTCCTAAAAAATACTGCTCTTTCACTTCAGGAAATTGCTTCCATTTTAAAAATACCAGTATCATCCACTGCTCTTCACATCAAAATTTTAGAAGAAGCAAAATTAATTGTAACCGAAACACAGCCTGGCCTTCATGGTTCCATGAGAGTATGCATATCAAGTATGCAGTCCTTTCATTTAGAAACCTTTGATGCAGATGCAGATCTGGCAGATAACACTATCTCCATGGATATGCCTATTGGAAATTATTTTCATTTTGACATCGAACCCACCTGTGGGCTTGCTGACGAAAATGGAGTTCTGGATGTATATGATAATGTCCGTTCATTTTACTCTCCGCTCCATTCCAAAGCACAACTCTTATGGTTTCAACAAGGCTTTATCGAATACCGCTTTCCAAATTTAACCAATCCGTTGTTAAAACTACATGAATTATCTTTTTGCATGGAAATTTGCTCGGAAGCCCCTGGTTTTTTAGAAAATTGGCCTTCTGATATTACCATTTCTATTAATAACCACCCTGTCACAACCTATTGCTCTCCAGGAGATTTTGGAGCCAGACGTGGAAAACTGACTCCTGCTGCCTGGCCAAATGGCAGAACTCAATATGGAATGCTGAAAACATTCTCGGTTCAGGACAATGGAGGGTATCTGGATGGAAAGCTGGTAAATCATGACATAAACTTAAATCAGCTGAATCTCTCAGACTATCCATACATTTCCTTGAAAATTGAGATCAAAAAAGATGCCCGCCATATCGGGGGCATCAATCTGTTTGGAGAAAAGTATGGAGATTATCCTCAAGGTATTATAATGAATCTGATTTATTAATTCTTCTTGCAGATGGCTTTCTGTCCGCCCATATAAGGCTGTAATACCTCAGGGATACGGACACTGCCGTCTGCCTGCAGATTATTCTCTAAGAAAGCAATCAGCATACGCGGCGGTGCTACTACGGTATTATTCAGGGTATGGGCAAAATATTTGCCATCCTTGCCGTTTACGCGGATTTTCAGACGGCGTGCCTGGGCATCGCCTAAGTTGGAACAGCTTCCAACCTCAAAATACTTCTTCTGTCTTGGAGACCACGCTTCCACGTCAATCGATTTTACCTTCAAATCGGCCAGATCACCGGAACAGCACTCTAACGTACGAACCGGAATATCCATGGAACGGAATAAATCTACAGTATTCTGCCATAACTTGTCAAACCACATCGGGCTTTCTTCCGGACGGCAGACTACGATCATTTCCTGCTTTTCAAACTGATGAATGCGGTAAACGCCTCTTTCTTCCAGACCGTGAGCGCCTTTTTCCTTACGGAAACATGGAGAATAGCTGGTCAGAGTTTTGGGCAGTTCTTCTTCCGGAATAATCTGGTCAATGAATTTACCAATCATAGAATGCTCGCTGGTACCGATTAAGTATAAATCCTCGCCCTCAATCTTGTACATCATGGCATCCATCTCAGCAAAACTCATAACGCCGGTTACCACGTTGCTGCGGATCATAAATGGCGGCACACAGTAAGTAAAGCCTCTGTTAATCATGAAGTCTCTTGCATAGGAAATCACTGCAGAATGAAGTCTCGCAATGTCTCCCATCAGATAGTAAAAACCATTGCCTGCTACTCTTCTGGCAGAATCCAGGTCAATGCCGTCAAAGCTTTCCATAATGTCGGTATGGTACGGAATCTCAAAATCCGGAACCACCGGCTCACCGTATTTCTGAACCTCTACGTTTTCGCTGTCATCTTTTCCAATGGGAACGCTTGGGTCAATGATATTGGGAATGGTCATCATAATCTTCTTAATGCGTTCCTCATATTCTGTCTCTTTTGCTTCTAAATCAGCCAGACGTTTTGCGTCCTCACTTACCTGACGCTTTACCTCTTCGGCCTCTTCCTTTTTTCCCTGACCCATCAGAGCGCCAATCTGCTTGGACAATTTATTGCGGTTTGCTCTGAGGGAATCTGCCTCAGCCTTTGTAGCGCGGCTCTTTGCATCTAAGTCGATTACTTCATCTACTAAGGGCAGCTTGGAATCCTGAAACTTATTTTTAATGTTCTGCTTTACAATGTCTGGATTTTCTCTGACAAACTTTAAATCTAACATGATCTCCTCCTGGTATGTCCACTTTCCTTCTGTCTGAAAACAGATGGGGAAACGGTTATAATCTGGGTAGGATTATACTACAGATCCCTGATAAATGCAAGGCGGCCGTTATTTGGAAATTAATTTTCCCAAAATCATTTCAAAGCATACGCCATTTTCCCTTGGAATTGACAGTTCATCTGAAATCTGAATACAGTCTCCGATAAATTTTGCTGCCTTTTTTACAGACGATGTCAATTCTTCCCCAGACACCATTCCTCCAGCCACAATGGAAGAAAAGACATCTCCAGTGCCTGGCCGTTCTTCTCCAGCCCGCCTGGTGCGGACAAAATGAATGCCGGTTCCCTTTTCCGCTACCGTATTGGTCAGAAATGTTCCTTCTCGGACTCCCGTAATCACTACGTTATCCGGCCCCATTTCCTGAAGCCTGACGGCCATGTCTTCCAGTTCTGACCGTTTCCAGCCTTCTGCCTTATAGGGAGTACCTGTCAAAATACAGGCTTCTGTCAGATTCGGAGTAATGGTGTCCGCTGTCTTAATCAGACGCCCCATCCTTCTGCACATTTCTTCCGTATAGGTGGCATAGGATTTGCCATGATCTCCCATAATGGGATCGATCAAAACTCTGGTATCTTCTCTTTTAAATTCTAAAAGCGCATCTTCTACCATCTCCATCTGTCTGGCAGACCCCAAAAATCCTACGGCAATTCCGTCAAAGGAAAGGTTCAGTTCTTTCCATTTTTTCAGATAGTCCGGCATCTTCTCTGTGTAATCATCAAAAAACCAGGCAGGGAAACCGGTATGATTGGAAAATATGGACGTAGGAACCGGACAGCACTGTACCTTCAGCGCCGCCAGTATCGGGATGGCAACGGTTAACGAACAGCGTCCATAACCAGCTAAATCGTTAATCATCATAATTTTTTTCTGATGTTGTATGTTCTGGCGGTTTCCATTCCTGTCCATGGGTTATTCCTCAGTCCTGTCTGTTTTTTTCTTTTCATAAGCACTCTTTGGCGCCGCCATGGCAAGCAGTCCGGATTTTGCAAAAGCCGGCCGCAGAGCCGTATACAGCACTACAGAAGTGATCGTATTAATAATCGAGTTAATAAATGTGGTATAGGTGGTCAGAGCCAGTAAAGAAGCAATTGCCTTGGCTGCTTTTTCCGGATTAGGCGTTAAAAATGTATACCACACATATTTTAAAGAGGGTTCAAAAATACAGTTAAATCCAAGTCCAGCCGCAGCGGCAAGAATTGCCCATTTGGTAACATATCCGGCAGGATGTTTTTCCGCAATTCTGGCAACCCGGTGAGCAATAAATCCGGCAATTAAACCAATCATCAGCTTGCAGAGAAACGTTCTGGGCGCAGACTCTGCAAATCCGCCTAAAATATCTGCCGCAGTCAGCCCTACCGCACCTGCCAGGCCGCCGTACCAGCCCCCTAATAAGTATGCAGCCAGCACTACAAAGGTATTGCCAAAATGAATCTTGGTTCCGTCTGCACTGAATGCCGGTAAAAATGCGTATCCTGCATAACACAGTGCCGCCATCAGGCCCGCCAGTGCGAGTTTGTAGGTTTTCTCGTGTTGTTTGCTTGTTGTATTCATCTGTCATCAACTCCTTTTTTGAATCGAACTAATCCTATCACAAAAGTGGGCTGTTCTAAATATCCAGTTTGCCAGTTTTTAACCAGTCCAGTTATGAAAAACAAACCAGCCGCCCCGCAGGGCAGCCCCTTATCCTTGTCTGAATACAACACACAATACTAATCGTGAGATTCTACGCAAATGAGAACTCCCTCACGAAACCGGATTCTTGCTTCTTCCTCTGCCAGTTCATTGCTGATGCAGAGACTGGTGCCAATCCCGATATCCTTTTCGCAGAGGGGATATTTAAATCCTGTCAAGGTAATTCCTTTTACCTCCTGGGTAAGAGGCAGAAATGAAACATACTTTCCCCACAGGGTTTCCCGGAAGAAGTCTCTGCTTTCATCCAGCAGATAAACCTTATTCTGTTTGTCCAGAAGGTAGGCAAAAATGCCTTTCTGGAGACAGGGATACAGAAGATGAATATTTCCAATCATATGATCCAGGCGTCCTCCTGTGGCCCCCAGAACCGCAATTTCACCGCATCCCGATGCCATGGCGCGGTTTAACGCCAGTTCTGTATCCGTCTCGTCTTTTTCCGGTCTGTGCACCTCCCAGACAATATGCTTCACTTTTTGAAATTCTGCCAGTACGTCAGGATTTACCGTGTCAAAATCTCCCACAATCACATCCGGCATAATTCCCAGTGCCTTTACCGCTTCTAATCCTGCATCTACTGCTATTACTTTATTAAAGCTTCTATCCTTTAAAAAATTTCCGGCGAACCCCAGGTCAATCGGGCCGCCGGTAATCACCAGACAAGTTTTCATAATCAGTCTTTTTCATACTCCCTAAAAATCTCTAAAAATCCGGCTACATTGGAAGCCGCATTATTCTTAAATACTGCAGAACCTGCAACTAAAATATTGGCTCCTGCCTCTATCAGAGTTCTGGCATTGTCCAGGGTAACTCCTCCGTCTACCTGAATGTCGACTGTTAAGCCTTTTTCCGCTGTCATCTTCCGCAGTTTCTTTACTTTTTCTACTGCATAGGGGATAAATTTCTGGCCGCCAAAACCAGGGTTTACGGACATGACCAGCACCATATCGGTAATTGGCAGAACGTATTCCAGAACCTCCACCGGAGTTGCCGGATTTAATGCGACTCCGGCCTTTAAGCCGGCCTCTTTAATCTGATGGAGGGTCCGATCCAGATGGCAGCAGGCCTCTGCATGAACGCAAATCAGATCTGCTCCGGCCTGCTTCATATCCATGATATAGCGGCCTGGCTCTTCCACCATCATATGAACGTCAAATACTTTATCCGTAACCTTTCTCAAAGACTGAATCACCGGCATTCCAAAGGAAATGCTTGGAACAAAGGCCCCGTCCATAACGTCTAAATGGATATATTCGGCTCCCGCCTCTGCTACTGTCTTTACTTCTTCTCCTAATCTGGTAAAATCCGCCCCTAACACAGACGGCGCTAAGATATACTTCATCAGTATTTCCTCCGTTCTTTTTCTTTCAGTTCTTCATAAATCAGCAGATAATTGTCATAACGGCTCCTGCTTAGCTTCCCCTCTTTTAAGGCATTCTTTACGCCGCACACTTTTTCTCCTACATGGACGCATCCTAAAAATCTGCATTCGTCTTCATACGGGGTAAACTCGCAAAAATAATCTTTTAACTCCTGAGGAGGCATATCCAGATACAGGGAACTAAAGCCCGGTGTATCCATCAAATAGGTATGATCTTCTACGCAAAACAGCTGGGAATGCCGGGTTGTATGCTTTCCTCTCTGGATTTTTTCGCTGATTCCGCCAGTTTCCATGGCTGCTTCCGGCAAAAGGAAATTGGTAAGAGAAGATTTTCCCACTCCGGACGGGCCTGCCAGAACCGTCGTTTTTCCTCTCAACAATTCCTGCAGTTCGCAGATTCCGGCCTCTTCATAGGTGCTGATGAACACGACCCGATAACCGGCCCTTTCATAAATAGAACGATAGGCCTCCATCTGTTCTTCACCGCACAAATCGATTTTATTAAAACAGACAATAACCGGCACGTCCTGCGTTCCCATCATCACCAGAAAACGATCCAGCAGGTTTAAATTTGGTTCCGGATGGGTAATGGCAAATACAACCAGAGCCTGATCCACATTCGCCGAGGCCGGCCGGATTAGCTGATTCTTTCTGGGAAGGATTGCATCAATATTCCCTTCTGACTGTTCTTCGTTTAAAACTGTAAATTCCACATCATCTCCTACCAGAGGCTTAATCTTCCGGTTACGGAAAATTCCCTTGGCGCGGCATTCGTAAATCCGGCTGCTCCCGTCATGGACATAATAAAAGCCGGCAATTCCTTTGATAATTTTTCCTGTCATAATTTACTCTTCCAGTTCAAATTCCACATGGTAAGTCTCAAGCACCTTTCCGGTCAGGGTGTTTACAATCTCAACTTCCCCTTCATCAATGCCATATTCTCCGATGATTTCCGGAAAACTGATGGTAATGGTGCTGCTTCCGTTTACACTGTGCTCCGGTATTAAAGTCTTGTATATCGTCCTTCCTTTTACAATCTGCTTCAGCTGAATCTTAATCGAAATCTGCGTGGTATCGCTGCCTGGTCCGATAATGGGATTCAGATCAAACTCTTCATCAATGGAACCCACGTATACATTTCTGTTGTTTTTCGATCCAGACTGATGTACCGGCACTTTCTCCGGTCCATAGCTGACCACGTATCCGACCGAAGTTCCCTCCGGAACCTGGGTTCCTGGCGCAACGCTCTGGCGAATGATGCTCCACTCTGCTACCGTATCGCTGTGTTCCAGTTCCACATCTCCCGGAACCAATCCCGCTTCTTCCAGCAGCTGCAGCCCCTGATCTTCCGGAAGTCCTTCAAGCTGGGGAACCGGAACCTTCTTTACCTGGGGACCGGAACTGATATAAAGAATGATGGGATCACCGCCCTTATATACAATATCCTCCGGCATGGTACGAATTACCCGTCCCGCTTCTACCGTCTCACTGCTTTCTGCTGTCATAATGACAGAAATATCCTGGGCATCCAGAATTTCTTTTGCCTCTACATCCGTCTTTCCCGTCAGTTCCAGCGAATCTACTTCTGTCCTTCCGCTTCCCCTGCTGATGGTAATCCGGACTCTGGAACCTTTCTCCACTACCGTTCCTGCATTATCCTGGGAAATCACATAGCCTTCTCTGCCGGTTTCTGAATAAGCATAGCTGACATCGGGAACCAGCGATACTTCTGCCAGCCGGGCCTTTGCCCCCTCTTCCGTAATTCCCAGCATTTCCGGGATATTGGTCTGGCTGTCGGAAAGGACAATGGTGCTTTCCGTACGGATAACGCTGCCTCCGTCTGTGGGAAGAGCAAGCCCCGGCCCCAGATTAAAAAGTCCTGTGATCTGGGCAATCAAAAAAATCACTACAGCTACAATAAAAATAGCGCCCGCAATGCCGCCAATGGAAAACAGCCGTTCCAGACTTCTGTGAACGTCTTTTTCTGTACGGTCTGATTCCGGAGTTTTGTCTGGTACTCCGGCCTCTGATCTGGGTCGTTTTTTATATTTATCTTCTTCCTTCGGATTCAAAAGGGCATGGCGCAGATCGTTGATAACCTGTGCCGACGATCCGTAGCGCTCGTCCGGGTTCTTTCTGGTACATTTTAAAATAATTTTCTCCAGCCCGGGAGCCACCTTGCTGTTAATACGGGACGGCGGCATCAGTTCCTGTTCCATATGGGCAATGGCCACAGACTCTGCATCCGTTCCGTCAAAAGGCAGCGTTCCTGTCACCATCTCGTACAATGTAATTCCAAAGGAATAAATATCGCTTCTGGCATCGCTGATGCTTCCGCTGGCCTGTTCCGGCGGAATATAGTGAACCGAACCAATCGCATCTGCATTTTTGGTCTGCCTGCTCATGGCCTTGGCAATGCCAAAGTCTGCCACCTTCACTTTTCCATCCATTGAAATAATAATATTCTGGGGCTTAATGTCCCGATGGATAATATGGCTTTCATGGGCTGCCATCATCCCCTGGGCAATCTGGATTGCAATGCCAATGGCCTCTTTGTTGTCCAGTCTGCCTTTTTTGGCAATATAATGTTTCAGGGTAATGCCTTCAATCAGCTCCATGACAATGTAATGGATATCTCCGTCATCGACAACATCATAAACATTGACAATATTGGGATGGGAAAGACCTGCCGCAGCCTGGGCTTCCATTTTAAAATTGGCAACAAAACCGGCATCTGCACAAAATTCTGATTTCAGGACTTTAATGGCTACCAGGCGGTTTAACTTGTGGCACTTTGCCTTGTATACGTCTGACATGCCTCCGGAACCGATTTTTTCCAAAATCTCATAACGGTCCTGCAGAAACTCTCCATTGTTTAGCATGGCGTCACCTCCTGTTTGGAAGGATCTGCCAAAATTACAGATATATTGTCTTTTCCTCCATGGTCATTGGCTGCCTGTATCAGCTTCCAGGCACGCTCGGAAAGGCTTCCTGTTCCTGATACAATCGAATAAATCTCCTTGTCGCTGACCATGTTGCTGAGTCCGTCGGAACACAGCAGAATCTTATCTCCCTGATGGAGGGAAACTTCAAAAAAATCCGCCTCTACTTCCGGCTCTGTGCCAATGGCTCTGGTAATGTAATTTTTTTTCTTCTGATAATTCCTGCTTTCCCGTTTCAAAAGGCCCAGAGACACCATTTCTTCCACATAGGAATGATCCTTGGTCACCTGAATCAGGCCGCCCCGGACTAAATACAAACGGCTGTCCCCTACGTTGGCAACATACAATATTCCCTCTGATACCGTAGCCGCCACCATGGTTGTACCCATACCTTGCAGGGAAGGATCTTTCAGGGATTCTTTGTACAGCTTTCTGTTTACCTCTGAAATCCCCTTGTTCAGGACAGAGATTTCCGGCTCCCCGTCAGGCTGACGGTTCATATAAGCCACCAACTTCTCTACCAAAAAACGGGAAGCATAGTCTCCCGCATTGGCTCCTCCCATACCATCTGCAAGCAGTAAAAGATTGGACAGGGGACCGGTCTTATGCTGGGAAGCATAGATATAGTCCTGATTTGCAGTCCGGACTCTTCCAGTATCCGTATATGCGCTGATCTGCATCCTGCCATCCTCCTTTCCAGTCTTCTAAAGGTTTAACTCTTTGTCAATAAAACTTTTGCGGAGCTGACCACAGGCTCCGTTAATATCCCGCCCCATTTCCCTGCGGACTGTAACGGCAATTCCCTGACGCTCCAGATAATTTTTAAAGGCCTCTATCGCTTTTTTATCAGACTGCACAAAATCCCGTTCTTTTATGGGATTAACCGGGATTAGATTGACATGTCCGTGGTAATCCTTAATGAGGGCTGCCAATGCCCTGGCTTCTTCCAGATTATCATTGACACCGCTTACCAGACTGTACTCAAACGTGAGACGCCGTCCGGTTTTTTCAAAATAAACCCTGCAGGCTTCCAGAACCTCTTTTAAGCCATACCGGTTTGCAATGGGCATTAAGGTCTTTCTTACCTCATCATTGGGCGCATGAAGAGACAGGGCCAGGGTAATATTCAGGTTTTCTTCTGCCAGTTCGTAAATTTTCGGAACAATGCCGCAGGTAGAAACCGTCACATTTCTCTGGCTGATATTCAGCCCCCGTTCATCTGTCAAAAGCCGTATAAAACGCAGCAGATTTTCATAATTATCCAAGGGCTCCCCGGAACCCATCACAACTACATTGGATACCCGTTCTCCTGTATCTTTCTGAATCTGGTAAATCTGATCCAGCATCTCCGAAGGTCTTAAGTTTCTTTCCAGGCCATCCAGGGTGGAGGCACAGAATCTGCAGCCCATACGGCAGCCAACCTGAGAGGAAATACACACAGAATTTCCATGCCTGTATTTCATCCATACACTCTCGATGATATTTCCATCCTCTAAGGCAAACAGATATTTTCTGGTGCCATCTATTTTTGAAATCCTGACACCTGCTTTCTTCAGGCAGGTAAGGGAATATGTTTCTTTCAGCTGTTCCCGCAAAGCCTGGGGAAGGTTTGACATCTCGTCAAAGCTGTCAGCCAGCTTTTCGTGCATCCACTGGTAAATCTGTTTGCTGCGGAACGCCTTCTGTCCCTCTTTTTCCATGGCTGAAGATAATTCTTCAAAGGTCAGGGATTTTATATCACATTTTTCCATAAGGCAGTGTATCAGTCCTTTCTACGAAATACAGACAGGAAAAATCCATCGCTGCTATGGCGTCCGGGAAGAAGCTGAATGTACCCTTCCCGTAAAGTTTCTTCCTGAAAAGCCCCTGCTATTTTTTCTGAAATGTCTGCTGGCTCAAAG
>URUX01000076.1 GCA_900551135.1 uncultured Clostridium sp. | reverse complement strand
AGAAGGTTTCCAAGGACGGCGTTATCACCATCGAAGAGTCCAAGACCATGAAGACCGAACTGGATTTAGTAGAAGGTATGCAGTTTGACCGCGGATATGTTTCTGCATATATGTGTACCGATATGGATAAGATGGAAGCTAATTTAGACGATCCATACATCCTGATTACAGATAAGAAGATTTCCAACATTCAGGATATTCTGCCTCTGTTAGAGCAGATTGTAAAGACCGGTTCCAGACTTCTGATTATTGCTGAGGACGTTGAGGGCGAGGCTCTTACCACTTTAATCGTTAATAAACTGCGCGGTACCTTTAATGTAGTTGCAGTAAAGGCTCCAGGATACGGCGACAGAAGAAAAGAAATGTTAAAAGACATTGCTATCTTAACCGGCGGTCAGGTAATTTCTGACGAGTTAGGCTTAGACTTAAAGGAAGTAACCATGGATCAGTTAGGCCGTGCAAAATCTGTTAAGATTCAGAAAGAAAATACCGTAATTGTAGACGGCTGCGGCGATAAGGGCGAGATTTCTGCAAGAGTTGCACAGATTCGCGCTCAGATCGAGGAAACCACTTCTGATTTTGACAGAGAGAAATTACAGGAAAGATTAGCCAAGTTAGCAGGCGGCGTAGCTGTAATCCGTGTAGGCGCTGCAACCGAGACCGAGATGAAGGAAGCCAAGCTGCGTATGGAAGATGCTCTGGCAGCAACCAAGGCAGCAGTTGAGGAAGGTATTATCGCAGGCGGCGGCTCTGCATACGTACATGCAGCAGAGGCTGTTAAGGGTATGTTAGATACAATGGATGGCGATGAGAGAACTGGCGCTAAGATTATCTTAAAGGCTCTGGAAGCTCCATTATTCCACATTGCTGCAAATGCAGGACTGGAAGGCTCTGTTATTATTAACAAAGTCCGTGATGCAGAAGTTGGCGTAGGCTTTGATGCATATAAGGAAGAATATGTCGATATGATTCAGGCAGGTATCTTAGACCCTGCAAAGGTAACCAGAAGTGCCCTGCAGAATGCTACCAGCGTTGCATCTACCTTATTGACAACAGAGTCTGTAGTTGCTAATATTAAAGAAGAGACACCAGCAATGCCAGCTGGAGCAGGAATGGGCGGAATGATGTAATCATTCTCCCAACAAAAAGGAGAGTTTACCAATGATTCAAGATGCATATGTAGAGCAGCTAGTAAAACGTAAAAATCCGCCGTATGCCTTAGCAGTCAAGATTTTATTAGGCATTCTCTTTGCAGTATCACTGTTTCTTGCAGTAACCACTATGTTTGGAATTCTGGTTCTGCTTGCAGTCGGCGCAGCAGCATATTTTGTAATGCTCAGACTGAATACGGAATTTGAATATCTGTATATTGACGGTCAGTTGTCCATTGACCGGATTATGAACCAGAACAAGAGAAAAAAGGTAATGGAGTGTGATAAAGACTCTTTGCTTATGGTAGCACCTTTAGATTCCTACGTTTTGAAAGATTACGAGGCTCAGGGAATGAAGACGGTAGACTGCTCTTCTGGACGGAGTGATGTGAAGAAATATGCATTTTTCTATCAGGACGGCCAGCAGAGAATGAAAGTGATTTTCGAGCCTAATGAGCGTCTGCTTCATTGCATCCGCAATACATCACCCAGGAAAATAGTTATGTAATCAATAGAAGGCATCGTTTCATCATTAAGAAAGATGAAATGATGCCTTTTTAGGTATACGTAACAGTTCAGCCTTGCAGGTATACAAAAGAAAATGTCATAAAGTATGGGATCTTATTTGTATCAGGAGTTCAGAGTCAGTGTGAAAGAGTGTGTGGATAATTTCACGAGGATTTTACAAACTGTTGATAGAAAGAAAATTTTTAAGCGGTTATATTGGAGGTGAGAATTGTAGAAAGAGAGAAGATAAAAATGAATGAAAATCAAATGATTAACTTTAATGAAAAAACTGGATTTATCTGTGATATGGATGGCGTTATCTACCATGGGAATCAGATTCTGCCTGGTGTTGCAGAATTTATTCAATGGCTTCATGACGAACAGAAAGAATATTTATTTTTAACCAATAACAGCGGCTACACTCCAAAAGAACTGAATCAGAAGCTGGCCCGCATGGGTCTGGACGTTCCGGAGGAACATTTTTATACCAGCGCGCTGGCTACGGCTGCATTTTTAAAGGAACAGGCTCCAGGATGCTCTGTATTTGCCATCGGAGAAGCCGGATTGTTAAATGCACTGTATGATGCAGGGATTACCATGAATGACGTCAATCCCGATTATGTAGTAGTAGGAGAGGGAAGATCCTATTCTCTGGAGACGCTGACAAAGGCAACGAATTTGGTTCTTTCCGGTGCAAAACTCATAGGAGCCAATTCCGACGTGTCCGGCCCGATTGAAGAGGGAATTGCACCTGCATGCGGCGCCTTGATTGCACCGATTGAGATGGCGACTGGAACCAAAGCATATTTTTGCGGAAAGCCCAATCCTTTGATGATGCGGACCGGACTCAGGCTTTTGAACTGCCATTCCGGCGATGCGGTAATGGTAGGAGACAGAATGGATACTGACATTATTTCCGGTATGGAAAGCGGCATGTCTACGGTTCTGGTGTTATCCGGCGTATCGACGATGGAAACTTTGAACACCTATGCATACCGTCCTGGAATGGTGTTAAAGGGAGTAGGAGAGATAGCGGATCTGGCGAAGGCGGAAAGGTAAACTTATCAGAAAATACTACACTCTGTTTCCGTGACGCATCAATTTGTTAGCTGGATAAACTATCAGATAAATGATAGATAATGATAAGTAAATACAATGAATTTTCTTTCAATTATGGTTTGACAAACAATATAAAATTTGCTAGTATTTATTACTAATAACCCTCAGGAAGGGAAGAAAAAACATGACTGTCCGGAACAGTCGCCAAATTATAAGAAAGAGAGGATATTAGAATGGGTACAATTATTGGCGAAGGCATTACCTTTGATGACGTGCTTTTAGTACCGGCTTACTCGGAAGTAATTCCTAACCAGGTGGATTTAACCACTTATCTTACAAAAACCATCAAACTGAACATTCCGCTGATGAGTGCAGGCATGGATACGGTTACAGAGCACCGTATGGCGATTGCCATGGCAAGACAGGGCGGTATCGGCATTATCCACAAGAATATGTCAATCGAGGCACAGGCTGAGGAAGTAGATAAGGTAAAACGTTCTGAGAACGGAGTTATCACCGACCCATTTTATCTTTCTCCTGAGCATACATTAAAAGATGCAGATGAACTGATGGGAAAGTTTCGCATTTCCGGCGTACCCATTACAGAAGGCAGAAAGCTGGTAGGTATTATTACCAACCGCGATCTGAAGTTTGAAGAAGACTTTTCCAGAAAGATTAAAGAGTGCATGACTTCTGAGAATCTGGTAACTGCCCGGGAAGGCACTACCATGATGGAGGCAAAAAAGATTCTGGCTAAGGCAAGAGTGGAAAAACTGCCTATCGTGGACGAGGACTTTAACTTAAAAGGCCTGATTACCATTAAGGATATTGAAAAGCAGATTAAGTACCCCTTATCTGCCAAGGACGCACAGGGACGGCTTCTCTGCGGCGCTGCAGTTGGTATTACGGCCAACGTGTTAGAGCGTGTAGAGGCACTGGTAAAGGCTCATGTGGACGTAGTGGTATTAGACTCTGCTCATGGTCATTCTGCCAACGTTCTCCGCTGCGTAAGAATGATTAAGGAAGCATTTCCGGATCTTCCTGTAATTGCAGGAAACGTAGCGACCGGAGAGGCAACCAGAGCGTTGATTGAGGCTGGCGCAGATACAGTCAAGGTTGGTATTGGACCTGGTTCCATCTGTACCACCCGTGTGGTTGCAGGTATTGGCGTACCTCAGATTTCTGCAGTTATGGATTGCTATAATGTGGCAAAAGAATACGGAATTCCGATTATCGCAGACGGCGGTATCAAGTATTCCGGAGATGTGACCAAGGCAATCGCAGCCGGCGCAAGTGTCTGCATGATGGGCAGCATGTTTGCAGGATGTGATGAGAGCCCTGGAGATTTTGAACTGTTCCAGGGACGTAAATATAAAGTATACCGTGGTATGGGCTCCATCGCTGCTATGGAAAACGGCAGTAAAGACCGTTATTTCCAGACAGATGCGAAAAAGCTGGTTCCAGAAGGTGTAGAAGGCCGTGTGGCTTACAAGGGCCTGGTAGAAGATACGGTATTCCAGCTTTTGGGAGGTCTTCGTTCCGGTATGGGTTACTGCGGAGCACAGAATATTCAGACGCTTCAGGAGACAGGCAGATTTGTAAAGATTTCAGCAGCATCCTTAAAGGAAAGCCATCCACATGACATCCACATTACCAAGGAAGCTCCAAACTACAGTGTAGACACCTAAAAATATATAACAGTTCAGCTATGCGAAGATGCATGGCTAAACAGTTGCGAAAATATGTATAGGAAAGACTCAGGGCAGATGAATGTTTGCTCTGGGTCTTTTTGGCATATCCGGGAGATGAGAGAGCAGTTGATTTTTAACCTGAAAACCTCAGAAAAGAGATTGCGGTATCCGGATATAAAAGAGTATAATAGAGAAAAAACATATTAATGGCAGATTAGGAGGATATTACTATGTATACAGAAAATAAGACCATTCCAGTGACCGATTTAGGCGGAGGAGTAGTCCGCAAGATTATTTCTTACAGCAAAAACCTGATGGCAGTAGAACTTCAGTTTGAGAAGGGCGCGGTAGGAGCCAAGCACAGCCATCCTCATGAGCAGATGGGGTATATTGTAGAAGGTTCTCTGATTTATCAGGAGGAAGGGAAAGAAGATAAGGTACTGGCTGCCGGCGATATTTACCATGTAGAACCGAATGTGGTTCATGGAGTTGTTGCAGTAGAACATACAAAATTATTAGACATTTTCACTCCATGCAGAGAAGATTTCCTGGAAACAGAAAACTAACAGCTGGAATGACTGGGGTGTTTGAAACAAGGATATGCAAGGAGAGTGGAGAAAATGCTGAGTTTTGGAATGCGCTGTCATGATATTTGTCCCAAAATGCCAATGGAAGCGCTGTTTGAAGAGGTGCGGGCAAATGGCATTGACCAGATACAGCTTGCTTTTGGAAAATCGATATCGGATTATGATTTTTCCCCAGGCCATTACAGCCCGGGATTTGCCCGCTATATCGGCAGATTACTGGAAAAAAATGGAATCCATGTAGCGGTGCTGGGATGTTATATCAATCCAATCAATCCCATTGAATCAATGCGTCAGGCAGAGGTGGCAAAATTTATTGAGCATTTAAAATATGCGAAGCTAATCGGTGCGGACATGGTAGGCACAGAGACCGGACGTTTGTCGCCGGACATGAAGGTAACGCCGGAAACGTTTACAGAAACTGCTTACCAGCGGCTGTTAACGAGCATGAGAGAAATTGCGTCGGCAGCAGAGAAGCTGGGAGTTACCGTCGGGGTAGAAGGGGTATTTGACCATACGCTGTACAGCCCGGCAATGATGAAACGCTTTTTAGAGGATATCGACTCTCCCAATGTGGAGGTGATTTTAGACGCTGTTAATCTGATCCATCCGGAAGAGGTTTCCTGTCAGGAAGAGATCGTTGACCAGGCCTTTGCTTACTATGGCGACAGAATTACCATGCTGCATATGAAAGACTTTGTATTTGACGGAAATAATCAGATTTTCCGCTATGTGGGAGAGGGACTGTTTCAGTATGAGCCGTTGATGAAACACATAAAAGAAGCCAAACCCCACATTACCATGCTGCTGGAAAATTCCAATAAAGAGCGGTATCACAGCGACGTGGAATTTTTAAAAGAAGTGTATAACCGGGCATAATGCTGCCGGATAGTTGCCGTCTGGCTGAAAATTGCAGAAAAAAGAATAAAAAATTTTACTTAAATTTTACAACATGTTGAGCGCAGAAAAATGCAGGTTTCAACATGTTGTATTTTTTATGTAAAGTATGGGGAAAACGGAAGAAATGTGGGAAAAATGTGTTTGATTTTATCCAAATTTGCCGCTATAATGTAGGTCAAAGGCTCATTTCAGGCCTGTTTTGGGGGCAGGCATCTGAAAGCGGCCCATAAGAGAATATCTTGAACGGGCTGAACGTGAAAAGGCAGTTAAGGCAGGGAGAAAGGTATGACAGAAGATATACAGGAGTTTGTAGTTTATTTAAGAGATGTAAAGAAAACTTCAAAAAATACAGAGATTTCTTATCGGCGTGATTTGGTGCAGATGGAAGAATATTTAAGAGGGCAGGGAATTACAGATGTGGACAAAGTCACAAAGACCAGTCTGAATTCTTATATTCTCTATTTGGAGAAAAATGGGAAAGCAACTACTACCATTTCCAGAGAACTGGCAGCAATTAAGGCGTTCTTCCATTATGAGTTTACAGATGGCAGGATTAAACGTGATCCGGCAGAATTGCTAAAAGCGCCTAAAGTAGAAAAGAAAGCCCCAGTCATACTGACAGTAGATGAAGTACAGGCCCTATTGGCACAGCCGGAAGGGAAAAATGCCAAGGAACTTCGGGACAAGGCCATGCTGGAACTGCTGTATGCAACAGGAATCAGGGTATCCGAGTTAATCAGCCTGAAGCTGAACGATATTAATTTAAGCGTAGGTTTTTTGGTATGCCGGGATGGCCAGCGGGAGCGGACAATTCCTTTTGGAAAGAAAGCGACAAAGGCGCTGACGGTATATCTGGAACAGGCTCGTCTGGAACTGCTGAAAGGCCAGGAAAGTGACTGGCTGTTTACAAACTGCAACGGTAAGGCAATGACCCGTCAGGGCTTTTGGAAGATTATTAAATATTATGGGGAAAAGGCTGGAATCGAGACAGATATTACGCCTCATTCCCTGCGCCATTCATTTGCAGCCCATCTGCTGAGAAGCGGAGCAGATATTCAGGCGGTACAGGCCATGCTGGGGCATTCTGATATGGCGACTACCCAGGTTTATGCAGCTTACCGGATTTAAGAACAGCTTTGAATGAACATGTCTGGCGGTCTGAACGAAATTCAGGCCGCCAGTTTGCGTATGTTTTTAAGATTCTCTCATCATCACTTCAATATAAGCCAGAATTAAAGGCGCAACGCCTTTTGCTTCATTTTTTACAATGGGCTCTCTCATATAATAGTCAAAAGTACCTTCCCGCATTTCTTTATTGCCAAGTCCGGCTACCAGGCAGATACCGTCTAACTGCAAATCCCCGTTTTTTTCGGAAAGCCGGGTGCGGCAGATGCCGTCAAAGGCTTTTTTGCCGTAAACATAATAATTGTCGTCTAAAAATCCCAAACGCACGCTTTTCATAATGGCAAATGCAAAAATGGCAGAACCGGAGGTTTCCAGATAATTAGGAGAAATACCGCCATGGTTTACAACCTGATACCACATTCCGGTTTCATCGTCCTGATAAGGCAGCATGGAATCAATGAGTTCTTTATAAATCTGTCCAAGCTGCTTTTTTTCTTCTGTCATGGAAGGGGGCATAACGTCCATGGTATCAATGAGAGCCATGGCATACCATCCCAGCGCTCTCAGCCAGAAATTATCAGATAATCCGGTGACTTTATCACACCAGAATGCAGTTTTGGAGTCATCATAAGCATGGTAATAGAGTCCGTTTCGGGTGTCCCGCATTAAGTCATATACGTGGAGAAACTGCTCGAAGCTGTCTCTGCAGCCCTGACAGTTATGATAAGTGGCCTCATACTGCATGTAGAAAGGCTGGGCCATATACAGTCCGTCTAACCAGATCTGATTGGGATAAATTTTTTTATGCCAGAAATTTCCAGTGGAAGTACGGGGCTGGCTCTTAAGCTGGCCGTAGATTGTATCCATGGCTTTGCGATATTTTTCTTTTCCGGTTAATTCATACAGATCAAACAGGGTTTTTCCGGCATTGACATTGTCCAGATTGTATTCCTCTGGGGAATAAGAACGAATCTGTCCGTTTTCCAGGACGAAATAGTCAATAAACGAATCTGCAAATTCCAGATATTTCGGCTCTTTTTTTATCTGATAGAGTTCCAGGACAGCGTTTATCATACAGCCGTCCATATAGTTCCAGGAAGGCTTTGCTCCTTCCCGAATTTTCTCGATATTCCAGATTGGTGCCTGAGGGGTGCTTCTATCCAGAAGCTGATCAATATAGCGATCCAGTATGTCCATAATACAGATACTCCTTTTAAAGTGATGAAAAATGATTGTGAAATAAATATCAGACAATTATTTGCAAACGTTTGCAAATTCGGTAAATTCAAATTATTATTTACTTATTACAATCATATCATATCTGCTGTTTAAAGGAAATTGGATAAACTATACAAAAAAATATTGAAAAACTAAGCTAAATACACAATTGACAGATGGCAATAGGGATGATATCATAAAAACACCACAGAGATAATGCATATTTGCTCGTAAAAGCAAGAAATACGCCGACATATTATGAGCGATATGCATAAAATTTTAAATTATCTTGCAAACCTTTGCAAATGAAAAATATTCCATCGTACAGGACAGGAGTGCATAGGAGGCAGGAGAGAGAAAGGGAGAAAAATATGAGAAGAACTATGAAAAAAATGGCATCTCTGGTTTTAGCATCTGCTATGGCAATGTCTTTGGCAGCCTGCGGAGGCAAGGATACAGCGGCAACTACTGCAGCGGCAGAGACTGCAAAAGAGACAGAGGCTTCCGCAGAGACTGCAGCAGCAGAACCGGCAGCGGCAGAAGGACTGGAAGTAAATACGACTGATCCCATTACCATTACCATGAGCTGGTGGGGCGGTGACGGCAGACATGAAGCTACCATTGCAGCGGTTGAGAAGTTTATGGAAACATATCCGAACATTACAGTGGAAACACAGTATGCAGCATGGACCGGCTGGGAAGACAAGATGAGCGCTTCTTTTGCAACCGGTACAGCACCGGATGTGAACCAGATTAACTGGAACTGGATTACCTCCTTCAGTTCAGACGGCTCTGCATTTTATGATTTAAACAAGGTATCGGATATTCTGGATTTAACCCAGTATTCTGAGTCCAACTTAAATGCCTGCACCATTGCGGGAGAACTTCAGGGTATTCCGGTTGCCATGACTGGCCGTATATTCTACTGGAATAAGTCTACATATGAAGAAGCAGGATTGGAGACTCCCAAGTCTCTGGCAGATTTAATGGCAGCCGGACCTGTATTTAAAGAGAAGCTGGGAGAGGATTACTATCCGCTGGCTGTGAATGAGTATGACAGAACCATCCTTATGGTATTCTATCTGGAATCCAAGTATGGCAAGCCGTGGGTTGAGAACAATGCACTCCAGTATACTGCAGAGGAAATTCAGGATGGATTAAACTTCATTACTTCTTTAGAAGATGCTCATGTAATTCCGACCATCCAGACGCTGTTAAATGATGGCGCAGAATCCCTGGATAAAAACCCGAAGTGGATGGACGGCAGATATGCAGGTATTTTTGAGTGGGATTCTTCTGCTTCCAAATTTGAAGGCGCTTTAAACGAAGGCGAAGAGTTTGTCGTAGGTGAAGAATTTACGGATATGGGTGAGTTCAAAGGCGGATTTGCAAAAGTTTCCATGTGCTTTGCAATTTCTGAAAACACAGAGCATCCGGCAGAATGTGCAGCATTACTGAACTTCCTGTTAAATGAAGAAGAAGGCGCCAGGCTGATGGCTTCTGAACGCGGTATTCCGGCTTCTGCAGCAGGCTTAAAGGTTTGCCAGGATAACGGACTTCTGAATGAAAAAGTGGCAGAGGCAAACAGCAAGGTACTGGCTCATGTGGCATTCCCTCTGGATCCGAAGTTTGAGGCAGCTGCATTAAAGAACTCCGACGGTATTTACTATGACGTAATGGGCGGTTTAAGCTATGGAGATTATGATGTGGAAGAAGCTGCTGAGATTTTAATGGAAGGCATTGAAGAAGTATTAAACAAATAAACCTATGAAGAGATTAGAAGAGATTCGGAAAGGAAACTTTCCGGAGGACGGACAAAAGCTGCTGGCAGAAAGCCGGCAGCTGGGGGAGGCAAAAGACAGTTTTATGCTGGCAGACATCCTCCCCTTCCGGATGTTCTGCGAGACCCGATACGGGCAAAAGGAATGTTATCAGGATATTATCAGCCAGTTCAGACAGGTGAAGGACAGAGACTATGAAAGAATGTTTCAGGGAGCATGCCAGGGGAAAAAAGCAGAATGCCTGGAATTGGCTTGCTTTTTGACTGCCTGTGCAGATACCCTGGAATTTACCTCTATGGAAATTTATGAGCATTACCGTTATCTTGCAGATTTGATAAAAATGACAGCACGCCAGTTGAGAAAGGCCGGTTTTTTTCAGAAAGAACAGATGGAAAAACTGGATTCAGACAAGGCGGAACAGTTCCGGAAAGCGATATTAAAAAGCTGCCGGCTCAGGGCGCTGTCGGGAGAAAAGTACGAAAAATTCTTCAGATAAGGAGGAAAAGAGCATGTCCACTAACAAGGGCTTTAAGAAATGGCTGTC
>URUX01000075.1 GCA_900551135.1 uncultured Clostridium sp. | reverse complement strand
CCCCTTCTTTATTGGAATCTAACCATATGAATATAAAATTAACTAAATGACATTGATAACTGAACTGTTATTATTTATACAAGTTTCCGAAACTGTTCCAGACTCCGGATTTTATACTTTGGCTGTATATCTGCCCTTCCAGAATCCCCTTTAGGATTATACCAGCAGGTATCCACTCCCGCCAGATTTCCGCCCCGAATATCGGAAGTCAGAGAGTCTCCCAGCAGAATCATCGTGTCCGGGTCTGGGTCTGGAATCCTGGCAAAGCAGTATTCAAAATACTCTCTTTGAGGCTTCTGACTCTCCGCATCCTCTGAAACAAAAATATCATCCAGATAACAATCCAGACCCGACAGAGCCAGACGTTTATACTGGGTTGTGGACGTTCCATTTGTAACAACGTACAGGCCATATCCCTTTTCTTTTAAATAACGGCACAATTCTGCTGCTCCGTCAATTAAAATCGCAGAACTGTCCAGGAATTTCCGGTAAATACCCTCTGCCTCTGCTCCATCCACCTGCTTTCCAAGTTGTTCAAAAAACACCTCAAAACGCTGGTTTACCAGCTTTTCTTTGGTCACTTCTCCCCGTTCAAAGGCTGCCCACGCTGCTTTATTAATCCTATGGTATTCCTCCATAAACTCTTCTTTAGCTTCAAATCCGTAAGATTCCAGTACCGTTCGGATTCCCAGCTTTTCCGATGCTTCAAAATCCAGCAGCGTACCGTCTACATCCAGCAAAACATTACGATAACTCTTCATACACTACCTTTCCGCCGCAAATAGTATACGCCACTTTACCCGTCAGTTCTGCTCCGATAAACGGACTATTGGATGCTTTCGATGCAAATTCTTCTGCCTTTACGGTCCAGGTTTTTTCCGGATCAAAAATCACCAGATCTGCCGGTCTTCCTTCTTCCAGGCGGCCGCATTCTAAGTGGTACAGACGCGCCGGGTTCAGGCTCATTTTCTCCATCAGTTGAACCATGGTCAGATGCCCCTTGTTTACCAGGCTTGTAATTCCAAGCGCCAGAGCGGTTTCCAGACCTGTAATACCGCTGGGAGCCTCTGTAAGGGGACGGCCCTTTTCCTCTGCGCTGTGAGGCGCATGGTCCGTTGCAATCATATCAATGGTGCCGTCCTTTAATCCTTCAATCAGGGCATCTCTGTCGGCTGCCGTTCTGAGAGGAGGATTCATCTTGGCTAATGTGCCGTGTTTCAATACGGCTTCTTCTGTCAGGGTAAAATGATGAGGTGTTACCTCTGCCCAGACATTTGCTCCTAATGATTTTGCCAGCCGTACCATAGCAACGGAATTTGCCGAACTGATATGCTGAACGTCTATGGATGCTCCCGTATCTTTTGCTATCATACAGTCCCTTGCCACCATGGCATCCTCTGCCAGATCCGGAGAACCGTAGATTCCAAGCTGTTTTGATACTGCTCCATGGTTAATTCCATTTTGCTGGATATATGCCGGATCTTCTTCATGAAAACTTAAAGGCATGTTGAGAGCCGCCGCCAGTTCCATGGCTTCCCGAACCAGACGGCCGTTCTTTAACGGTATCCCATCATCTGTAAAACCTGCAGCGCCTGCAGCTTTCAAAGCCTTCATATCGGTCAGTTCCTGACCTTTAAATCCTACGGATACTGCCGCTGTACTCAGCACGTGGATTCCGGTTTTCCTGCCTTCTTCCAGCACATAATTTAAGGTTTCTGCATTGTCTACAATGGGCTTTGTATTTGCCATCAAAACAACTGTTGTAAATCCTCCCTTTGCTGCCGCTGCCGCTCCGGTGTGAATGTCTTCTTTATAGGTAAAACCAGGATCCCTAAAATGTACATGTACATCTACCAGACCTGGAGCAACCACTTTTCCTGATGCGTCGATTACCTGTACGTCTGTTCCGCTGTCCAGATTTTCTCCGCCTAATACCACTTTTTTGATCTTGCCGCCGTCCAGCCAGACGTCTCCCACTGCGTCAATCTGTCTGCCCGGATCAACGATCCTTCCGCCTTTTATTACCAGCATACTGTCTCCTCCTGTTAATTTTTCTTTTTATTGATAAACGGTATTTTCAATCTGGCATTCCGCCGTTTTTTCCACGCCAAAGGCGCAATTTTTGCGATTTTTGTAAATACTCCCTGGGGAAGTTCAAAAATAAATACAATTCCCAACACGATGGCTACTGCCATTTTCAGGGCTTCAAATCCTGTTACCAGTGCCAAATCCAGCTTACCCATTACGATATAATAAGACGTCCAGTAAACGCCTGCACCCGGCACCAGAGGGAAGATTCCGGGAATCAAAAACAGGGTCACAGGACACCTTTCCCATACTGCAAATAAACGGGAAAGAAAAATCACTCCTACGGCTGCAAAGAACGTCGCTTCTGCCGTAGACAGCACTCCTTCCAGACCGCAGTAAATCAACCATCCCACTCCTCCAATCAGTCCACAGTACGGATAGTAAATCCTGGGAACGGAAAATAGAAGGGAGAACGCAACGGTTCCCACCGCTGCTGCAAGGATCTGACTAATCACAGCATGGCACCTCCCGTCAGCCGGTTATAAACAGTAAACATCAGGCCTACCCCCAGAGCGATGCAGAAAAATACCAGCAGAGCATCCAGCATCCTCACCGAACCGGAAATATAATCCCCATCTGCAATATCCCGTATGGCATTGGTAAACGGAACCCCCGGCACCAGTGGTATAATCGATCCGATAATCATGTGGTTTAAATGATCTCCTATATTCATATGATACATGACCATACACAGACAGGTTACCAGCGCGCCCCCTGTAATATTGCCCACAATTTTAGACAATTTTGGCGCGCTGATATATAAAACAAATATGTAGAGAACGAGACCGGCCAGAAACGCCGCCCCACTGTCTGCAGCGTTTCCGCCAAACAAATGGCAGAAGCATCCGCTGCCGATTCCGGAAGCCAGTATCTGCATGAGTCTGCTTTTTCCCTGCATATTTTTAATCTCAGTTAATGCCTGCCTGACCTGTTCCACTGTATAATTTCCAGCTTCAATCTCCCGGGAAAGCTGGTTTACCGCAGCTACCCGGTTCAGGTGGGCGCTGCTCACCGGAATGTGCTGAACCTTTGCAAAATACTGTTCTCTCACATTCCCTGCAGTCATTAAAATTCCGTTGCTTAAGACAAAGGCCTCTGCAAAATCTACGCCATAATGACGGCAGATTCTGTCTATGGTTTCTTCTACCCGAAAGATCTCTGCGCCATTTTCCAAAAGAATGTGACCGGCCTCCATGGCGGCTTCCAAGACCTCTCGCTCCCATTCTCCTTTTACCTGCTCCTGTTTTACCTGTTCCTGTTTTACCTGTTCCCTTCCAGTTTTTTCAGACATTCCAGTACCTCGCCAAGATGTTCAATCTCAAAATCAGCCAAAGAGCGATCAAAGCCAAATCTGTCATCAATTACCGCCGCGATCTTCATACCAGCTCTGCTGGCTGCAGTAATTCCCACTGTAGAGTCTTCTATTACCAGGCATTCTGAAGGATTTACTCCCAGTTTTTCTGCTGTATAGCAGTAAATCTCCGGATCCGGCTTGCTACGGCGGAACATATTTCCGCTGACTACCTGATCAAAATAGCCAATAATTTCATTTTCCGTTAAAACTCTGGTAACCAGAGGAAGCTTTGTGGAAGAAGCCACTGCCAGACGGTATCCCATTTTTTTCAGTTCCAGGATCAGGCTCCCTGCCTCTTCTCTAAAGATGCTGCGGTAATCAATGGTTTCATAAATCTGGCGCTGTTTTCGATAATCTTCCCGGATGTCTGCCCAACTCTGTCCGTTGTTTACTGCATGTTCTACGACTTCCCAGGTGTCCCGATCTGTCATTCCCACTACGCTGACCAGATCTTCCAGTTTTATTTTTGGATTCTTTATGCGGACAAATTTCAGCAGATCTTCCAAATACAGCATTTCGCTGTCAATCAGCACGCCATCCATATCAAAAATCACTGCTTTTATCCTGTTCTGCTCCATATCTTCCTCCCTGTTCCAAACTCAGTAGTATTTCGATTTTCATAATATCATAACCTGTCGGATTTATCCAGCAGATGCAAAAAAAATAGCAGTAAAACAGGCTGTTCTTCCTGTCTACTGCCATTTCAGGTTTCATCCCTATTCTTCTGTATGGGTATAGAATGTAATCAAATATAATCCGCACAGACCCACCAGAGCGTAAACAATTCTGGACAGCCAGCTCATACTTCCAAAGAGGAAAGATACCAGATTAAAATCAAAAAAACCGATTAATCCCCAGTTTACCGCCCCGATAATGCCAATTGTCAGTGCCGTATAATCCAACGCTTTATTACCCATTTTATTTCCTCCATTTCTGGTGATACTATGGATAATGTGCTCCAGATTTCTATTTTTATACATGTTTTTCTTCCAGCTGTTTTAAAATTTCTGCTTCCCTGTCATCAAACAGCAGCCGTTTATTGTATTCATAATACCGTTCACACTGATATTCCTGAAGGAAAGAAATCGAATAATACCGGGAGTTTAATTCTGTAACAAACATTACCATCTCCTGACTGTCTCCAAAGGCAGCTTCCATAAAATCAAAGGCGTGCTCCAGCATGGAACCTCCCTGTTCTACCATGGCCTCATAGTCATCGCTCTTTTCGCCAAACCAGACTCGAAGCTGGCTCCAGATTTCTCCGGCATCCTTCTTTTCCATGCCCTTGATTGTCTGGCTCCACTCTTCCAGAACGGATAATACCTGACGATAACGGCGATCTTCCCGCAGAGTCAGCAGTTCTGCCCGTTTCTTCTCCTCATATTCCGACGCAAACTCCAATACAATCTGATCCAGTGAAGTCTCTCCTGGTAATTCCTGAAATCTCCGGAGGTGTTTCATCAACAGTTCCATCTGGTCAGACCGTTCTTTACAGGATGCAAAATGGCTGGAAAGTTTTGCCAAAAGCAGGCCAACCAGGCTCAGCCGTTCGTCAAAAGAAGCTTTGGCTGCCTGATCGCATACATTCTCCCGAATCACTCCTGCCAGAATTTCCTCTGTCTGATACCGGCTCTGGTATTTGTCATACAGTTCCAGATAATTGGTAAAATCCTTTGCAATTTTGGGATACTGAAGGTACTGTCCCACTACCTCCCGATCTGCCTTTTTCCCCAGCTTTTCATATACCAGGAGCAGTTCTGACAAATCTTCCCAGCCTCTTGGTGTAGCAAACAGTTTACCGTCTACTGTGGTTTCTATCTGACACAGATTATAAGGCTTAATGCTTAAATAGGACTGAATGGCTGGGTGAATGTTTTTCCTGGAAGCATACTCCTTCCAGGCCCCATAATCTGGTTCTACACTGATTTTTTTAATTCGATCCAGAGTCACCACATCAAACTCCCGCACTGACTTATTATATTCCGGAGGATTTCCAGCCGCTGCAATGATCCATCCATCTGGTATTTTATGGCTGCCAAAGGTTTTACACTGTAAGAACTGCAGCATAGCCGGCGCCAGCGTCTCCGAAACACAGTTAATTTCATCAATAAATAAAATACCTTCTGATAATCCGGTTTCTTCCATTTTGTCATAAACAGATGCCACAATCTCGCTCATGGTATATTCTGTAACGGTGTATTCTTTTCCGCCAAACTGCTTTTTCTCGATAAAGGGAAGTCCCACTGCACTCTGTCTCGTATGATGAGTAATGGTATATGCCACCAGACCAATGCCGCATTCCTTTGCTGTCTGCTCCATAATCTGTGTTTTCCCCACACCTGGAGGCCCCATCAGCAAAATGGGACGCTGTCTGATGGACGGAATCACATATTCCCCCATCTCATCTTTCATCAAATATGCTTCTATCGTGTCTTTTATTTCCTGTTTTGCCCGTTTAATATTCACGGATACTTCCTCCTGGTTCTTCTGCTGTCAACTCTTCCGGCGATAAAATCAGCTTCATGGCCCAGGCCGGAACGTCGACATCACTGTAATTTTCTTTCACAAATACAAACGCAGTATCATAAGGCGGACTTTCTACAGGAAAAATACCTTTTCCATCCGTAAAATAAATCAGCCCTCTCAGCTTATGAAACTGCCTCTTTGCAGTAAGGATACGGATATATTCAAATACTGGCCTGAAATCTGTTCCTCCCTGTCCCTGAATTGTAAAATGCTCCATATATTCGTTCATTTCATCTTGACTGGTAATGACTGCATCCGACTGAATCTTGTCGTCACACTGAATAATATGGACATTAATTTTTCGGAAATACGTTTCTGATTCTGCCAAAATGGTATAAGTTTCCTCTAAAAAACGTCTCACTAAATCCCCAGAGCAGGACATAGACGTATCAATCGCAATGGCAAAATCCTCGATGCGGCGGATTTCTTTGGTTTCCAGCGGTTCCAGCAGGGGCATGTTTCCGTAAAGGCTTAAACCATAGGTATAAAAACCATAGTCAAAGGAATCTGCATCTACCTGCATTTCTTCTTTCAGCACAGAAAAACGCCGTAGAAATCTCTTATAATCATACCGTTCCCGATTTTCCACCTGAACCTGTTCCAACAAACTCTGACTGTCGTCTGAAGCATCTTTGGAACCAGTCTCCATGGCCGCCTGCATTTTCTCCCGATTATCCTTCCATCGGTTCTGCCGTTCCATAGCAGCTTTAGGCGGCTGCTGTTTTTTCCAGAAGCCATGATTATCCACTGTAAACGCAGCTATCAGACTGTCCCGTTCCCGGTCTGACAAATTCATTTCTTTTAAGGCACGATAAATCCCCTCTGCCGTAAAAACTGTCAGCCCCCTGTTTTTCAGCCGTAAGTAAAATTCCCTTCTTTGGGCAGATGGATGAATATAGACGCATTTTTGATAAAGCGTATCAATAATAGACTCCATTGCAACATCACAGGCCAGATTCCACAGCTTTTCCTGGCTGACATCTTTCGTTTCCAGTAAAATCCGGTTATCTAAATGACCGAACAAACAGTGAAACACCATATGCAGATATCCGCGGTTTACCCATACCCGTCCTTTTTTAAATAAACTTGCCAGATACTCTGGCTGGTAGTAAATCAGGAAACCATCTGTGCCAATTCCATATCCGGAAAGTCCCCAATCTGCTTCAAATCCCAGACTGCTTAATGATACATCTAAAAAATGCATATTAAAATACAGTTCATTGCGCGCTCTTCCCA
Organism: uncultured Clostridium sp.; assembly: GCA_900551135.1. Lineage (GTDB taxonomy): Bacteria > Bacillota > Clostridia > Lachnospirales > Lachnospiraceae > UMGS1370. The sequence continues at coordinate 3,357 of URUX01000075.1, read as the reverse complement.
GAATTTCCACACATAACTCTACCAGATTTAATTCTGTAAGCTGGCGTTCTCTTGTCGGATCTATCATGCTTTCTCTGCAAAGGCCTCCCGTTCTTTTTTCAGTTCCTCATAAAGCTGGTACAGTGTCCACCTGCTGTTTTGCTCCGTCACAATTGCTTTTAATTCAATCTTTGGGACTCCTGCCTTTCTTAATTCCATTAAAAGCTGATCCAGCCGCCTCTCTGTAAACTGATGAAGTACCAGCATCTGCTCTTCGATTGTGCCGTCCAGTTTCTCATTTGGTCTTTCGTCTGATTTTTCATCTGGCTTTTCCTTTAAGCTGTCTGCTCCTTTTTCAATTCCAAGCAAATTCCCTATCGTTTCTCCGGTCTGTTCCTTTGACACGTTTTTAATTCGGATGCCCATTCTTACCAGGACACTTTTCATCAAGGCTGTCTTTGGCGCATTTCCAGGATTATAGTATAAAACCATCTCTCTCATGTTGTATCCTCACTTTTCTATATTAAAGTCGTAACTATTTAGGACGGGACATCTTCTTGTCCGGCTTTGCCGGTCAAGAAGCATCGGAGATTTCTCCGATGTGAAATCTGGAGGGAAAATCTGCTTACAAACAAGCTTGACACGGCTTTTCCCTCCAGATTTCCCGCCGTCCTAAATAATTACTTAAAGTCTATAGTTCAAATTTTCGTTTTTTCGCTGCTGGCGCTGGCTGCGGGTTATCTGCCTCACCCTTGCCATATGAAACCATACGCCCTTTTGCCTGGCATGCATTCATCAGCACAGGAACCGCTTCGGTCTGTCCCTGTTTTGCCGCTTCTTCTGCCATTGCTGCAAGAGTTTCCTCCGTTATCCTTTCTTCTAATGCAATTCGCCCCAAAAGCTTCATATCCTGAATCCGTGCAAATGCAGTCACGGCCGAAACGGGATGCTGATTAATATACTCCAGATACTGTTTTCTGGATATTTCACTTAACTGAACAGGATATTGAAGGCGATACCAGGAAAGTTCTGCCGTTATCTCCGGCTTTTCTTCTACGCACACATAAGGAAACAGGGCGTCATATTCCATCATCTGAAACTGGGTCTGCCTAAAACAGTATCGATACCTGTGTCCGCAGCCATGGGTTTCCAAAACCAGAATCCTGGCTGGCGTATTTTCTATGGATTCCTCAAAAAACTCTGGTACCAGCAGTTTTGCATAAATCTCTCCTGTGCCGGTTCTAAAAGTCAGACGAATCATCTGATTTAATTCTGCAAGCATTTCCGGAAGGCAGGATTTTTCACCTTCCGTCATAGATACATCCAATTCCTCAATGGCTCTGCAGCCGGTAAACAGTCCGGCTCCCAAATCTTTTATGGTTGACCAAGATGTTATCTTTTTCAGGTTCTCACAATTGTAAAACCCATATCTGCCAATCCGAATCAGACTCCTGGGCAATGTTACCGATTCCAGCTTATCTCCGCAGACAGACGGTATATCCACGAAATCTGGATTTCGTTCCGGCTCCTTTCTCATCATGGAAGAAAACACATAATCCCCTAATTCTATCACTGGAAGTTTTTTCGTGCATTCTCTGTCCTCCCAGATTTCTTCCGGAATCTCTGCCTGTCTGTCTTCTCCCAGCACCCGAAGTATCCGCGCGCCTTCTATTTCACCAATTTTACATGGCTCCCATAAAAATTCCATTCTTTTTTCCTCGTATAAATCTCCAGTTTCTGTCTGATATTATTCTTTCCGCCGGATACTATTCAATATTCTCTTTATGGGCTCTTTCATACGCTCCCCGAATCTCGTTTGGCATATCTTCCGGTTTCATCAATGCAAGCCGGTCTTCATTTCCGTCTTTCATCGCTTCTTCATAGTACCAGCACTTAAATCTCAGCATATCCAGAACCTGCTTCATCCGTTCTATTTCCGCTTCTACATGCTTTTTCTGCTTCACAAACAATTCCCGTCTCTGGGGATACGTATCGCTGCCTTGACTGCACCATTCCATAAATTGCTTAATATCCTTAATTTCCATACCTGATTTCTTCAGACATTCAATCACCCGTATGGCTTCAAGCTCTTTCTCACTAAATTTGCGGATGCCGGAATCCCTTTGCATATTGGGGAACAAACCTTCTTTATCATAATAACGCAGCGTCGAAACCGGCAAGTGAAACATTTCTGAAACTTGACCAATTGAATACATACCCTTCTCCTATCAAAAAACCTTCTCCTATCAAAAATCTCTTGACCTAAAGTTAGATTTAGGTTTTATACTGATTTTATCAAATCAAAAAAAAGATGTCAAATACACATAATTAAAATGTAACGGCATCCCTTAGGAGGTTTTTAAATGTCAAAACAAATTCTTATTATCAGCACCAGCTTGAGAAAAAACAGCAATTCCGAAGCTTTGGCCGACTCCTTTGCCAAAGGCGCACAATCGGCTGGAAACCATGTGGAACAGATTACTCTTAGAGATAAGACCCTGGCTTTCTGCAAAGGATGTCTGGCATGCCAAACTACCGGCAAATGTGTAATCAAAGACGATGCTGTTTCTATCACTGAAAAAATGTGCCGTGCCGATGTCATTGTTTTTGCCACTCCAATTTATTACTACGAAATGAGCGGTCAAATGAAGACGTTACTAGATCGGGCCAACCCGCTGTTTTCTTCTGATTATTCATTTCGAGATATTTATGTACTCACATCTGCCGCAGAAGACGGATCTGAAGTACCTGAAAAAGCCATAAACGGACTGGAAGGATGGATAGACTGCTTTGAAAAAGCAAAACTTGCCGGCTCTGTATTTGCAGGCGGCGTAACAGACCCAGGGGAAATGGAAGGTCATCCTGCCCTGAAAAATGCTTATAATATGGGCGCACAAATCAAATAAACGGCCCCTAATGAAAAACGAAATCATAGAAAGGATCGAGCAAATCACTTCTTAGGCTGTCTACAACTGTCTACTTTGCTCGACCCTTTTTCAGTAAATACAAAAACAGCGGAAGTCTTTATAATTCAAGGCTTCCGCTGAAATTAAAAAGAGCGCGAGACGGGATTCGAACCCGCGGCCCCCACCTTGGCAAGGTGGTGCTCCACCACTGAGCCACTCGCGCATGTTTCTTTTCTTCTGTTTTTTCTCTCTACATACCCTCAAAACCACACATTGAAACTACATCCAATCTTCTTCCCTTTACCTTGCCTTCTTGGTTAAGCCCTCGACCGATTAGTATCAGTCAGCTACGTACATTACTGCACTTCCACCTCTGACCTATCTACCTCGTAGTCTTCAAGGGGTCTTACTCTTGCGATGGGATATCTCATCTTAAGGGGGGCTTCACGCTTAGATGCCTTCAGCGTTTATC
>URUX01000074.1 GCA_900551135.1 uncultured Clostridium sp. | reverse complement strand
AGACGGCAGTATATTTTTGGATTTCTTTTCTAAACCAGTGTTACTGGGTGACTGGAAGCATTTTGGGAAGTCTGCTGGGAGATCGGATTGCATTTGACATTACAGGGCTGGACTTTGCGTTGACGGCGCTGTTTGTGGTGATATTTACCGAACAATGGCTGGACTGCAGGGATCACAGGCCGGCTCTTACGGGGCTGGCTGTTTCCGGGGGATGTCTGCTGCTGTTCGGCGCAGATGCGTTTATTATTCCGGCAATGATAGGAATTTTAGGCGCAATTGTGTGGATGGGGGAACTGGATAAGAAGAAAAAAGGGGAAGAGAAGAAATGACAAACCAGATTTTAATTCTGGGCGGATTGATAGCAGGGACCGTACTTACCCGGTTCCTGCCGTTTATCCTGTTTCCGGAAAAAAAACCGGATATCTGGAGCATCTGGGAAAAACCCTGCCCTATGCGGCTATGGGACTTTTAGTAGTCTTCTGCCTGAAAGGAGTGAATCTGCTGTCTGGAAATCATGGGATTCCGGAACTGCTTGCAGTGGGCCTTACGGCGGCGGTTCACTGCTGGAAACGAAATTCTCTGTTAAGCATCGGAGCCGGAACCGTATTTTATATGGTACTGGTACAGATGGTATTCTGAAGTTATCATTCAGCTGCTGTCTGAAATTTTATAAAAATCTTCTTGACTATACAGTTACTGTATATTTTATGATCCGGCTGAAAACAATGAAGAATGAAGTCAGGGAGATTATGAAAATGAAAAATCAGATCACAGAGAATGCCTATCAGAAACCGGTTAATTTAAGAAATATTATGAAGTTTGCGCTTCCCACGATTGCAATGTCTCTTTTTATGTCATTTTATACGATGGCAGATGGACTGTTTGTGTCCAATCTGATTGGTACCAGTGCATTGTCAGCCATTAATCTGACTGCACCGGTAATTTCGCTGGTTACAGCAATTTCTATCATGCTGGCGACTGGAGGAAGCGCTGTTATTATGATGAAAATGGGAGAGGGGAAAGAACAGGAGGCAAGGGAAGATTTTACTGCGTTGATTCTGGTCAATATTATAGTTGGACTTATCATGTGGGCCGCAGGGTATTTTTCTATGGATCTGGTATTTTCCTGCATGAATTTGTCTTCAGAGGTCCTGGGATACTGCAAAGAATATTTAAGCCGTTATCTGGTATTTACCGTGCCGATTCTGCTTATGAATAACTTTTCCCTGTATCTGATTGCCTGCGGAAAGTCAGCGCTATCCTTTGTCTGTTCAGTTGGAGGCGGAATTACCAATATTGTGCTGGACTATGTGTTTATTAAGCAGTTTGGAATGGGGACAGGAGGTGCTGCCATTGCAACAGGACTGGGATATTCGGTTACAACGGCTGCCGGAGCCATTGTCTTTGCCCGTAAAAACAGTCTTCTCCATTTTGAAAAACCGGTATGGAGGTTTTCAGTATTAAAAAAAGCGGCGGTAAACGGATCTTCAGAAATGGCAGGTGCTCTGGTAACCGGTATTACCACCCTGATTTTTAACTGGACCATGCTCCGGTATGTCGGGGAAGACGGCGTTGCGGCCATTACGATAATTATGTATGTACTAATGTTTGTAAGTTCTCTGTTTACCGGATATTCTTACGGCGTTGCGCCTATGATCAGCTATTATTATGGAGAACAAAACCAGGAGAAGCTGCGCCGTCTGATTCATACAAGCATGAAGATTACAGGGGTAATATCCGTAATGTCAGCAGCAGTATCCATTGGAATTACCAGACCGCTGGTATCGGTCTTTACCGGACCGGACAATCCGGTTTATGAACTGGCAGTAACCGGAAACCGCCTGTGCAGTACGGCGCTGAACAATGGAGTGGTATCTGCGGTTCTGGCATTTACCCGTTCGTTTGTATTTATGGTGATCTGCCTGCTGTTTTTGCCCATGTTATTTGGCGTTACCGGAATCTGGCTTGCCAACCCGCTGGCAGAATTACTGGCAGTCATGCTTTCCGGGGCAATGTTTATCAGATACAGAAAGCGGTACGGGTACTAAAGTCTCGGCAGATTTTTCCCTTTCAGGGCTCCGGACATCCGTCTTTTTTGATGGCGGTAGTACCGGTACTTTTCTGTGACTTCCAAAATGGTAGTCAGGTCTTCATCAGAAAGTTCCCTTAAATTTTGAAGAATCTGGAGAACCAGAGGAGATTCCGGAAGAACATCTTCGTCGAAAAATTCTCTGGGGGAGATATGAAAATAGTCACAAAGATCCAAAAGAGCCTGAAGGGAAGGAAGAGAACGGCCGGAAGTAATGCTTTGGATATATCCTTTGCTGAATCCTAAATCCGTACTTATTTTATATTCCGAAACGTCGCGGGCTACACGGAGTTCCGTAATGCGTTTTCGAATAAACTCCACATCCATGCACAACCTCTCCTTTACTGAAAATCAGACAGACAGCATTATCCAAAAAATAGTATTACCAAAAATATAAGAAATAATTTCGCTGCTGCATCCGTTTAAATAAGTATAAGAAAGAAAAATGCAAAATAGCCCGATTACAGTATCGACATTATTCGACAATATACAGTTTATAGTGGTCATAAACAAAAACTCCGTGAACTGGGATACCCAGCAATCACGGAGTTTTATTTGAAGATAGGTGAAAACGGAAGAACCGGACGGGTATGGAACGGTACCTGCCCGATTAATGCCGATTGGATTATAAGCAGCGGAAAATCAGACGGTAACTCCTGTCTTCCCCTGGCTGTAAAGTCTGAAGATGATTTTTGTGAATAAATTCATCATCTTCATCGGAGCAGGCAGCGGAACCGTTCCATGGCTCTATGCACAGGAAAGGAGCCTTTTTATCAGCAGGAGTCCAGAAAGCAACGGTGTCAAACTCCGGATAAGCCAGTTCAATTCCTTTTCCTGTAGCAGGATTTTTCAGAGAAACGGATCGGGATTCTGGTTTGTCAAACCAGATGGCATCGTTCAGCAGAAGTTCGTAATTTAACGGAATCCGGATGCCGTCTCCTGGGAATGGTTTGTAGCAGGTCATGTCAAACTGTCCTTTAGAACCATCAAAAGACCGGTAACCAGTGGTTTCTTTTTTCTCAAATTCTAATACATAATCTTCAAAGGTTTCCCCATCTTTCAATGGACAGATAAAACCTGGATGGGTTCCGATAAAGAACGGAAGCTCTCTGGAATCTGTATTTTTAACCCGGCAGTTCATGGTCAGTGCGCCGTCTTCCAGAGTATAGGTCACTTCCAGACAAAAGGCAAACGGATAGATTGCCCGGGTTGCCTCGGAGTCGGACATGGATAAAACGACCTGGGATGGACTCTGGGATACGGTTTCAAATTCGGTTACTTTTACAAAGCCGTGAAGAGGTATTTCATACCAGTTCCCGTCAATCATTGTTTTGCCGTTCCGCACCCGTCCAACTGCTGGAAAAAGGATGGGGGAGCAGTTTGCCCAATACTGCGGATCTCTCTGCCAGATGTATTCCTGGCCGTCGGAATCCTGATAGGAAATCAACTGGGCACCCAGACTGTCAATGGAAGCGGTGGCTTTTGCATCTTTGATGGTAAAAATCATAGTAACTTATCCTCCTTATAGAATCATTTCATTAACCTTTATATCTGGCACAGCTTTCCCGGTTAGCCAGATAAAAGGGAAGGTTCATTTTTACAGGAAGGCGGTGACCGCCTTCGATTCGGTCAATCAGGATTTTGGCAGCCATTTGTCCAAGCTCCTGAGTCGGAATGTGGATAGTGGTCAGCATGGGGGTCAGATACTGGGCGGTTTCAATGTCGTCAATACTGATAACGGAAATATCTCCCGGTATGGAAAGACCGCTTTCCTGAAATGCGTGCATGGCTCCGATAGCAGTAATATCGTTGCTGCAGAAGACTGCGCTGACATCTGCATTTCGTTCTAAAAGAAGCTTGGCACCCCGGTAGCCGTCTTCAGAAGACAGCTTTACATTTGCAATATATTCTTTGTGAAAAGGCACCCGGCGGCGTCCAAGAGCCTCACAGTATCCGGCATACCGTTCTTCGCAGGAGGTTTCTCCGATATAACCGATACGGGTATGGCCTAGATTGATCAGATGCTCTGTCACCGTAATGGCAGCCTGCTTTCCCTCGCAGATAATCTGATCATATTTGGCATCCAGACTGTTCAGGCCGGCATATACGATGTTGTTAAAATACTGCTTTAAAAATTTCAGGGTCTGCTTGTCACAGCGTCCAAGTACAGCAATCCCATTGACATTGTTGTCGGTAATCAGCTGATAAGTAGCAGGATTGCTGATATCAAATGAACTAAAGGAATATTTTAAAATGTAATTGTGGCGAAAGGCCTCCTGTTCAATGCTTCGGGCCAGGGAACTGAAAAACATATCAGTCATGGCATTGGAAGTACGGGCAAAGAGACAGGCAATGGTGCGGGATTTGGTTTCTGATGGAGAAAGCCCTCCCTGCTTTAAATTTTGTGCGACAGAGTTTGGGGTATAGCCGGTGCGCCGGACAATTTCCCAGATTCGTTCCTGCACCTCTTTGCTGGCGGCTTTGGAATTATTATTAATTACGCGGGATACCGTGGAAATGGAAACTCCTGCTTCTTTTGCAATTTCTTTCAGCGTCATAGCTTTCCCCCTTCGCCAATTGTGAAAAATTCCCTATGAAATGGAATATATAGTAAGTATACTGGAAAAACAGCAAAAAATCCATGACAATTTTACTCAAACGTTTGAATGACTGAATTGGTCAGTATTGCACAAACGTTTGCGTAAAAATATGGATCCAATTTGTGAGAAATGTGATATAATAGAAACGTTGATAAGGGGTTTTGGCAAAAAAATTGAGGAGGAGGAGAGAAATATGTCCAAAGAAGGTAAGAAAAAAGTGGGGAATCATTGGATCTTATTTCTAAAATTCCCAAATGGGGTTGGCTGCTGATTTCATTTTTAACAGCGATGGCACTGTGGTACTGTCTGTCGATTTATCCGAAGACGGCCCGAAGCTTTCCGTTTGCACCGAAAGTCATTGCTTCGCTGAAGACTATGATTGAGAGAGGGGTTCTCTGGGAGGATTTTTCCAGCAGTATGATTTCCGTTATAATGGGATTTGTTCTGGGATTTATCACTTCTGTGCCGGTAGCATTTCTGATGGCCTGGTATCGTCCGGTTCGTTACATTGTAGAACCATGGATTCAGTTTATCCGTAATATCCCGCCGCTGGCATACGTGCCGTTAGTTGTTATTTCTGCAGGCGTAGGCCGCAGACCCCAGGTAATCGTTATCTGGATGGCAACCTTTTTGATTATGACCGTTACCATCTATCAGGGCGTGCGGAATGTGGATGAGACGCTGATTAAGGCGGCAAGAGTATTAGGCGCAAAGGACAGGGATATTTTTGTTAAGGTTATTTTCCCTGCGACAACACCGTTTATCGTAACAGCAGTTCGTCTGGGTGTTTCTGTAGCGCTGACAACTCTGATTGCAGCCGAATCTACTGGTGCCGTTGCCGGTCTGGGAATGAGAATCCGTTCCCTGAACAACAGCTTTGAGGTAGAACCTATGCTGCTGTACATCATTATTATTGGTATTATCGGTATTACCAGTGAGAAGCTGATTAAGATGTGGGAGGGGAGGTTTACCAGATGGCAAGAGAAGAGAGACCTGTAAAAGTTAAAATTGATAATGTAAAAAAGATTTATAACGGACGTAAGGGTGAAATGGTAGCCTTAAACGGCGTCAGCCTGGATATTCGGGAAAATGAATTTATCTGCGTGGTAGGACCTTCCGGATGCGGAAAATCCACGTTGTTAAATATCATTGCCGGTCTGCTGGACGCAACGTCAGGCGCTGTTTACGTAGACGGCAAGAAGGTAGAAGGAACGGGTACTGAGAGAGGCGTAGTATTCCAGCAGTACGCATTGTTCCCATGGCTTACTGTCATTAAAAACGTTATGTTCGGCCTGAAATTAAAAGGCATGAGTGATGAACAGGCTAGAGAAGTGGCAATGAAGTACATCAAAATGGTAGAATTGGAAGATTTCGTAGACAGCTATCCTAAGGAACTGTCAGGCGGTATGAAGCAGCGTGTGGCAATTGCCCGTGCTTATGCAGTACAGCCGGAGGTTCTGCTGATGGACGAGCCTTTTGGAGCTCTGGATGCACAGACCAGAACCCAGCTTCAGACGGAACTGTTAAAGACCTGGGCAGAGGAGAAGAAGACCTGCTTCTTCATTACCCATGACGTAGAAGAGGCCATTGTGCTGGCTACAAGGGTTATTATTATGAGCGCCCGTCCGGGACGGATTAAAGAGATTGTGGACATTGACATTCCATATCCGAGAACTCAGGAAACCAAGATGTCTCCGGAATTTATTGAACTGAAAAACCGGATTTGGAGCCAGGTATATCAGGAGTACCTGGAGGTCAGAAAGTAAAAAGCTATGTTTTACCAAATAATCATATATAATTTAAGGAGGAATTTATTATGAGAAAAGTGTTATCTGCCCTTTTAGCAGCAACTATGGTGGCTTCTCTGGCGGCATGTTCCGGCGGAAACGAAGCAGCTGCAACTACTGCGGCAACTACGGCAGCAGCAACTGAGGCTCCTGCTGAGACCGAGGCGGCAAAAGAGACCGAGGCAGCAAAAGAGACCGAAGCGCCTGCTGAGACTGAGGCAGCAAAGGATCCTATTACACTGAAGGTTGCTTATATGCCAAACTACGGAAGCTTATGGTCCGTAACCACTGCGATTAATAAGGGCTATTTTGAAGAGGAAGGCATTACCGTTGAGATGGTAGAGTTCCAGGACGGCCCGACTATCATTGCTGCAATGGAATCCGGAAGCATTGACATGGGCTACATTGGCCAGGGCGCTCATAAGCTGTGTATCAACGGCCAGGCTAAGATTTTTGCTCTGTCCCACATTTCCAACGGCGACGCATTAATCGGCGGACCAAATGTTAAGACCATTGAAGATTTAAAGGGCAAAAAGGTTGCTTACTCTTCCGGTACTTCCAGTGAAGACATTTTGAAGATGGGTCTGAATTCTGCAGGTTTAACCATGGATGATATTCAGGCAGTAGATATGGATGCAGCAGGTCTGGTTACTGCTATGATGTCCGGCGGAGTTGATGCCTGCGCTACCTGGTCTCCAAACAGCTTAAAGATTCTGGAAGACACCAACAATACCAAGCTTTGCGACAACATGACATTTAAGGATACCAGCGTTTCCCTGGCAAGCTGGATTGTAACTCCAAAATATGCAGAAGAAAATCAGGATAAGATCCTTCGTTTTGCAAAGGCTCTGTACAAAGCAATGGACTATGCAGCAGACGATCATTATGATGAAGTTGCTCAGTACGTAGCAGGCCAGACCAAGACCGATTACGACTCCGTATACGCACAGCGCGGCGATGCTGACTGGCTGACTGGCAAGGAAGTATCAGAGGGTGCAAAGGATGGTACTGTAGAAGGATATTACAAAACCCAGCAGGAAAACCTGATTGCAGCAGGTGCAGTTGAGAAGGAAGTTCCAGTAGCAGATTATGTTCTGTTAGACTTAATGGCTGAGGCTGGCAACTAAACAAGACAGAAAAATAAACAGGCAGCCATAAGAGACAACTGATGTTTCCGGCGGTTGAAAGTTAAATGAAAAAGAAGCGTCGGCAAATTGTGATATTACAATAGACGGCGCTTTTTTCGTTATAATGGAGGAAAAGAAATGAGACACGAATATTACCAGTACAACAAGGAACAGCTTCTTGCAAATCCTAAAATGACACTTCGGTGCAAGGCAGATAACGCCCAGGTATTTAAGGAAATGGCAGACCAGATGGCAGAGGAAATTATCAGCCATAACGAAAAGGGCGAAAAAACCGTATTTATTTGTCCGGTAGGGCCGGTAGGCCAGTATCCCTATTTTGTGGATATGGTAAATGAGCAGAATATTTCCCTGAAAAATGTATGGTTTATTAATATGGATGAATATCTGGATGATGAAAAACACTGGGTTCCAAAGGATCACCCATTAAGCTTCCGTGGATTTATGGAGCAGACGGTATACTCCAAAATCAAACCGGAACTGGTGATGCCAGAGGAGCAGAGAGTATTCCCGGATCCGGAGAATATCAATTATATTCCGGAACTGATTGAACAGTTAGGCGGAGTCGATATTGCTTTTGGCGGTATCGGCATTAACGGACATGTGGCATTTAATGAAGCCAGTTCCACCATGACCAATGAAGAATTTTTAGCCCAGAAAACCAGAGTTTTGGAGATTTCTCCAGAGACCAGAACAGCTAATGCCATTGGAGATTTTGGCGGCGCATTAGAGGACATGCCTCACTACTGCGTAACCATTGGTATTTACGAGATTTCCCATGCGAGAAAGATTCGTCTGGGCTGTTTCCGTAACTGGCACAGGGCAGTAGTACGCCGCGCCGGTTATGGAGAGGCTACAGCAGAATTTCCAGTATCCCTGCTGCAGAGCCATCCGGATATTACTCTGACTTTTACCGATTATGTTGCAGCATTAGAGGATTAATTAATCGGGTTGACAAAGCTGGATAAAAGACATATTATTTAATTAAATTAAAAAATAACGGAGGATAGATTATGCCATTGATTCCATTACGGCCTCTGATGGAGGCAGCGATTAAACACGGTTTTGCACAGGGCGCATTTAACGTAAATGCAGTAGCTCAGGCAAAGGCAGTTATTGAAGTACATGAAATGTTCCGCTCGGCAGCAATTTTGCAGGGAGCCGATTTGGCCAACGGATTTATGGGCGGCCGTGCAGACTTTGCCAATGCGACCCTGGAGGATAAGAAAGTTGGAGCAAAGAATATTGCTAATGCAGTAAAGAAGTACGGCGCAAATTCTGAGATTCCCATCGTGCTTCACCTGGACCACGGAAGAGATTTTGATTCCTGTGTGGCAGCAATTGAAGGCGGTTATACATCGGTTATGATTGACGGCTCCTCTCTTCCTTATGAGGAAAATGTGGAACTGACCAGAGAAGTGGTAAAATATGCCCATGCAAGAGGTGTCAGCGTAGAGGGCGAATTGGGTGTTCTGGCAGGAGTGGAGGATCACGTATTTGCCGCAACTTCTACTTACACCAATCCGCTGACAGCAGTAGATTTCTTTAAAAAGACCGGAGTAGACGCCCTGGCGATTTCTTACGGAACCATGCATGGCGCTTCTAAGGGCAAGGATGTAAAGCTTCGTAAGGAAATTGCTACGGCTATCCGTGAATGCTTAAACCATGAAGGTATTTTCGGCGCTCTGGTATCTCATGGTTCATCTACAGTCCCCCAGTATATTGTAGATGAAATCAATGCATTAGGCGGTAATCTGACCAATGCTTACGGTATTTCCATTGAAGAACTTCAGGCAGCTATTCCTTGCGGAATCAACAAGATTAACGTAGATACCGATATTCGTCTGGCTGTTACCCGTAACATGAAAGAATTGTTTGCAAAGTATCCGGAGAAGAGAAACAGCGCATCCATTGGACCGATCTATGAACTGCTGGAGAGCAAAAAGGATCAGGTTGACCCAAGAGTATTCCTGCCGCCGATTATGAACACCGTTATGTACGGAGTAGTTCCGGATGATGATGTGGCAGCCATTGTAGACTGCGTAGAGAGAGGCGTAAAAGAAGTAGTAGGAACTCTGATTGTACAGTTTGGTTCCTTTGGAAAAGCGCCGTTAGTAGAGCAGGTTACCTTGGACGAGATGATCGAGCGCTACAAAAAAATGGAGAAATAGTTGAATAGAAACCAATAAAAAAGGGCCTTTCCCACTGGAGAAAATCTGGGAAAGGCTCTTTTTGCGCAGATGGAAAAGGAATAAGCGGATGGCTTATGCCAATAACCGTCCCACTTCTTCGCATACAGCCCGGATGGCCTCACTAAAGGAAACGGCCTGGCATCCGGCAATAAAGTGGTTGCACCGGTTGGTAGGAATCAGAATTTTATAAGCTCTGCTTGCTGCAATGGCCTTGGCCATGGCAGGAGTGATTTCGCCTAACAGAGAGTCAGCCATCACAATGGCAATGGGGCCGATAATAATATCTGCATCCCGGCAGGCTACCAGAATGGGGTTTTCTCCGGTTGCCCCCAGGGCGGCTCCTGCTTTCATCATGGAAGAGGTGGCAATGCTGTTGGTGCCGATTGCCAGAAGTTCCTGGGATGGAAAGGATTTTTTTAACTGTTCGATTACAGAACGGCCCATTTTTCCGCCCTGTCCGTCTATGATTACAATTTTCATATGGATGCTCCTTCAATAGTAAGTAGTATAAGCCTAAAGGCATGTTTCATCTTACCATAGAGCCTGGTTTAAATCAATATACGTCCAGCGCTTTTGTACAAAGAGGGTAACAGTTCAGCCATGCCATCTTCTTGCCCGCTTATAGCGTGCAAGAAGCGTCGGGCGTCTGCCCTATAAAGATTCAGGCAGGAAAATTCTTATGAAAGCAAGCTTTCAACGCTTTTTCCTGCCTGAATCTTTGCATGGCTGAACTGTTACGGGAAAATTGTGAAAAATGACAAAATAGCTATATTTAATTAATTTATTTAAATAAATAATTGACATTATCAAC
>URUX01000073.1 GCA_900551135.1 uncultured Clostridium sp. | reverse complement strand
GCTTTGGAAATTGCCGGTTCCGGAATTACGGTTTCCGGAAAATTTTCTCTTAAATACGCTTTCCAGTCAAATACTTCCTCTACTGCGGCAATTGCCACCTCTATCATGGAGTCATCCGGCTCTGTAGTAGTAAGAGCCTGCATCCACATCCCCGGCCGGCTTAAAGCATTTACCACACAGGAATTGCTGCGGCCTGCCAGCCTTAAAAATTCATAAGAAACACCGGCAATTACCGGAATCAGAATAATCCGGCTTGCTGCCCGGAGCCATACGTTTTCCACACGGATTACCATAAAAAACAAAATACTGATTACCATAACGATCAGCAGGAAACTGGTTCCGCAGCGCTTATGTTCCTTAGAACTTTTCCGCACATTTTCCACGGTCAGCGGCATTCCATGCTCCACACAGTTAATACACTTATGTTCCGCTCCGTGATACATAAACGTGCGTTTAATATCCTCCATATGGGAGATTAATTTAATATATACGATAAAAATTGCGATTCGGATCACGCCCTCCACTACTGCCATGACCGTATCGGAAGGAATAAACTTGTGAAAAATATTGGATAAAAACATGGGAAGAACCATAAAAATACCAATAGCCATAACCATGGAAAATACCATAACAAATGCCATTAATGCTTTTTCCAGTTTTTCTCCAAATATTTTATCTAAAAAAAGTTCAAATTTTCCCGGCTCGCTTCCTTCATCATCCTCAAAAAAGCTGGCAGACCAGGTTAAACTCTTCATTCCCAGCACCATAGAATCTGCAAAATTAAAAATTCCGCGGACAAATGGCAGGGATAATATCTTTACCTTTTCTGTCAGACTTACATAGGTGTCTTTTTTCACTTCAATGGTTCCGTCAGGCTTTCGGACTGCCGTAGCGTAGTCGTCTCCGTTTTTCATCATAATGCCTTCAATAACTGCCTGACCGCCAATACCAGAATATTTCAAGGGCTGCTCCTCCTATAAAAAAACAAGGGCTGAGCAAGTGTTTCCACTAAGCTCAACCCTATGTGCTCAAACTTATTTGCCAGCGTTAACGCCGTACTTACGATTGAACTTATCAATACGTCCACGAGCAGCGGCAGCTTTCTGCTGACCTGTATAGAATGAATGGCATTTGGAACAAACTTCAACGTGAATGTCCTGCTTGGTAGAACCGGTTACGAATTCATTACCACAGTTGCAAACTACTTTTGCCTGATAATAGGCTGGATGGATTCCCTCTCTCATAATTTTCACCTCTCTATTCTTATTGTGCGGTTTCCGACCGCAAAAATGCATTTCTGCATTTTATCACGACTTATACTGTATGCACAGCTTTGTAAGTATAACATAGAAAATCAGGGATTGCAAGCACTATTTACATGGGTTTCACAGCTTAAAACCGCACTTTCTTTGCCATTTCCACGAATTCCCGGTTTGTACGGGTCTTGGTAAATAAATCTAGGATTTTTTCTACGGATTCTTCTGGTTTTAAGGTATTGGTTGCCTTGCGGATAATGTCTACTGCTTCTGCCTCTTCCCTGGTCAGCAGCAAATCATCTCTTCTGGTTCCGGATTTTAAAATATCAATTGCCGGGAAGATTCTCTTTTCCGAAAGCTTTCTGTCCAGAACCAGTTCCATGTTGCCGGTTCCCTTAAACTCTTCATAAATCACATCATCCATGCGGCTTCCTGTGTCAATTAACGCAGTAGCCAAAATCGTAAGACTTCCGCCTTCCCGCATATTTCTGGCTGCGCCGAAAAACCGCTTTGGCATATGAAGGGCCGCCGGATCCAAACCGCCGGATAAGGTACGGCCGGATGGCGGAACTACCAGGTTATACGCTCTGGCCAGACGGGTAATGCTGTCTAACAGGATTGTCACATCTCGTCCATGTTCTACCAGACGTTTTGCCCGCTCTACTACCATTTCCGAAACCCTCTTATGACGCTCCGGCAATTCATCAAATGTAGAGTAAATCACTTCCACATTTGGTCCTGTAATGGCTTCTTTAATATCCGTTACTTCCTCAGGCCGTTCATCAATCAGCAAAATAATCAGATGCATGTCCGGCTGGTTGGTGGTGATGGCCTTGGCAACCTGCTTTAAAAGCGTGGTTTTACCTGCCTTTGGAGGCGATACAATCATGCCTCTCTGTCCCTTTCCAATGGGAGCCAGCAGATCCAGTACCCGCATTGCCACTGTGTTTTTTACGCCTGGAGTTTCCATGTGGAGACGCTGATTCGGGAAAATAGGGGTCAGATTTTCAAAATTAGGACGGCGTTCCGCAACGCTGACCGGATATCCATTAATGGAGGTCACATACAGCAGGGCGGCAAATTTCTCCGTAGGCGCTTTTACTCTCCGGTTTCCCCTCACAATATCGCCTGTTTTCATATTGAAACGGCGAATCTGGGATGGCGCCACATATACGTCGTTGTCACCCGGAAGGAAATTTTCACACCGGATAAATCCAAATCCATCTGGCATTACTTCCAAAATCCCATTGGCTTCCAGACCGCTGTCCAGATCTGCCAGTTCTTCCTGCGGAGCAGATTCTGATCGATTGTTTCTGGGCTGATAGGTTCTTTCGTTTTGAGGCCGTTCTAACTGGCTTCTTTCCGGCTGAGGTTCTCTGTCTTTTTCATCCCTCTTTTCAGCGGTTTGGCACAGCAAATCTACCAGGTCTGCTTTACGCATTGCGCTCGCACCCTTAATGCCCTGCGTTCTGGCTAATTCTTTTAATTCTGCCAATGGCAGCGTATTTAATTTTTCACGCATAAATAATTCCTCGCCTTTCTTTGATGTAATATATATTTTGTTTGCATTGTGATTGGGGAATTCTTCTAGAATCAGGGACGTGCTGCCAGAAAAGTCGTTCTCCAGCATCCTTAGTTAATATAGTCATTATAAATGATACCAGTAAAAATTGCAAAGGTTTTTTACGTCTGCGCGGGTCCGGCACCATACCTTATCCGTCTGCTTACAAGCTGTTGCCTAGAATGCCAAAAACGTGTATAGTTACAGTAGAGCGTTTAAAACGCACACGGGATGAGACGAAGGGAGTTCAAAATACCATGGAAAGAACGGGCAAAACTTATCAGGCCTATGTACAAATCTTAAAAGAAGAATTAATTCCGGCAATGGGGTGTACAGAACCCATTGCAATCGCCTACGCTGCAGCCAAGGCAAGAGAAGTGCTGGGCGCAATGCCGGATCGGGTTAAAATCGGTGTCAGCAATAATATTATCAAAAACGTGAAAAGCGTTGTCGTCCCCAATACAGACGGCATGAAAGGAATTGAAGCAGCGGCTGCCGCAGGGATTGTGGGCGGCCAGGCTGACAAAGCCCTGGAAGTGATTTCCCAGGTCAGCATGGACCAGAAGAACCAGATGCGCCATTTTCTTGAAACCGTCCCAGTCACGGTAGAAGCTGTTGATAATGGCATTATTTTCGACATTATCCTGTCCCTTTATCATAATGATCACTCTGCTGTCGTCCGAATCAGCCAGTATCACACCAATATTGTCTATATTAGTAAAGATGAACAGATTCTTTTAGATAAGCAGACTGCTGAACCTGCGGCTGCAGGATGTAATGATGCACCTTCCGAAAACGGACTGACCGACAAAAGCCTGCTTACCATCGCCGATATTCTGGATTTTGCTGATACCTGCCAGTTAGAGGATATTCGTCCGATTTTAGATATTCAGATTTTGTACAACACCCAGATTTCGGAAGAAGGACTGCTGGGAGACTATGGTGCGAATATTGGTTCTACCATGCTGAAATTTTACGGCGACGATGTCCGCAACCGAGCCATTGCCAAAGCCGCCGCCGGCGCTGATGCCAGAATGAGCGGTTGTGAACTTCCTGTGGTCATCAATTCCGGCAGCGGCAATCAGGGCATTACCGTTTCCGTCCCTCTTATTGAATACGCCAAGGCTCTGGCCGTGCCAAAGGATAAATTGTACCGCGCCCTGGCTGTCTCCAACCTGATTGCAATTCATGAAAAAACCGGTATCGGACGTCTTTCTGCCTACTGCGGCGCAGTCAGCGCCGGCTGTGCTGCCGGCTGCGGCATTGCTTACCTGCAAGGTGCTGACTATACTGCTATCGCTCATACGCTGGTCAATTCCCTTGCTATCGTATCCGGTATTATCTGCGACGGAGCAAAGCCCAGCTGCGCTGCAAAAATTGCTTCCAGCGTAGAGGCGGGAATCCTTGGCTACCATATGTACAAAAACGGCCAGCAGTTCCGCGCCGGCGACGGCATCGTGACCAAGGGAGTGGAAAACACCATCCGCAACATTGGTCAGCTGGGGCACGAGGGTATGAGGGAAACTGATAAGGAAATCGTAAAAATCATGCTGGGAAAATAAACTAGAAGTATTATGCAGAAAAGCCATGCA
This sequence comes from uncultured Clostridium sp., assembly GCA_900551135.1. GTDB lineage: Bacteria > Bacillota > Clostridia > Lachnospirales > Lachnospiraceae > UMGS1370. Next base: position 6,906 of record URUX01000073.1, on the reverse strand, counting down.
CCACTCCGATGCACGGCTTTTCTTTCTGTCATTTTCGTTCTTAGAAGTCTTTCAGCACTTCATCAATCTCAGCTGCCATATTTTCCATTGCTTCTTTTACATCCAAATCTTCTGTAATAATTTCATCGATATAGTTTACCCAGATTGTGCTGGCCTGATTCCAAGCGGAATGTTGAATACCTGGGCTGATCAAATCCAGATTTTCAAAAATTGTCTCAAATGCTGGTTTCTGCTCCAGGAATTTCTTTCCTTCATCGGTTTCCTGTACAGACTTTCTGGTAGGCAGATAACCCGTTTCGGAAGCCCAAATCATGTTTACTTCTTTGCTCATCAGATAAGATAAAAATTCCCAGGACGCATCTTTTACTTCCTGACTATTTTTAGATGGAATAAACAGCACATTTCCACCTAACTCCTGATTCTTTGTGTCTCCGCTTGGCAGCCAACTCATTCCAACTTCAAAATCGCACAGATCTACCATCGTATTGTACAGAGAACTGGTATATACTACAGACAATGCCTTTCCATCGACAAAATTCTGACGCATAACAGATGCAGCATCTTTTCCAGTAGCCAAATATGTATATCCGGCATCACACCAGTCTCTCATCTGCTGTACTACTTTTACTGCGCTTTCATCACCTACTCCAGTTGTACCGTCTTCTTTTAAAGGCTCTACTCCGTTGTTTACAAAAAATGGTCCATAATAAAATGTATTCCATCCTGGAATAACCATGCCATAGCGGCTGCTTTCTCCATTTTCCACAACTGATCCTTTTTCAAGGAACTCGGTCATATCTGCCCATTTTTCCGGCATCTCCAGTCCTAATTCTTTCATTAGATCATTATTGTAGTAAACTACTTCTGTAGACACTAAAAATGGCAGCGCTATCTGGGTCCCTTCGTATTCTCCGGCTTTTCTAAGGCCTTCACCAAAATCGTCTAATTCAAATTGATCCTGCTCAATATATGGTCCCAGATCCTCACATACTCCGCCTGCACCATATCCTGCTACAAACGGAATATTTGCCATTGCAACACCTGGAAGCCCTGCTCCTGCTGCATGGGCAGCCACAATGGCCTCATTTAAAGCTGCATATGCTCCGATATACATTGGCTTTACCACAATATTATCATGGGTCTTATTAAATTCATCTACAACTTTGTTTAATGTTGGCTCATACTGTGTTTCAAGTGCATGCCAAAACTCAATCTCGATAACCCCTGTATTCCCCGATGCACTCGTCTCCTCTTTTTGAGTTTCTCCTGTTGTTTCTTGTGCAGCAGTTGTTTTCTCCGGCTCTGTACCTTTCGTCTGTTCGGTCTGTCCCCCTCCTGAACATCCACTTAAAACCAGCGCAACTGTCATTGCCGCTGCTAAAAATCTTCGCTTCATACCGTTTGTAACCTCCTTTATAATTCTTTTATTCTGCCAGTGAAAGCAGATAATTTCCTAACTCAAATGCATATCGAAGCATCGCATCTACCATTAGATCGGGAAGTCTGTCTGTCATCTTATGGGTTTCATATGCAAATGCTCCTTCATAACCAATCTTTTTTAAGGTTTTCATAATTGGTTCCCACTCCACATTTCCCAGATATGGCAGAAGATGGTCATCGACTACCCCATAGTTATCCTGCACATGGGTTGCAATCAGTCTCTCTCCAATCATTTCCAAACACTCTGGCTGGTTCCAGTTCATCAAATTTGCATGACCAAAATCCCAAACAATTCCCACATTATCATACGAAGTGTGAAGACTGTCCACTAAATCAATCAAATCCTCTGGATCTGCCAAATATCTGGGTACCCGGACACGTTTTTGCAAATCATTTTCATCGAACAGATTTTCAATGGCAATCGTTACCCCATGTTTTGCAGCCAACTCTAAATGCGGCTTAAAATACTCCATATTTTCTATTTTATTTTTCTTATAGTCCGCACGATATGGCACCGAACCACCATGTATTACAACAATACCTGCCCCCAGTTCTGCAGACGCAAGTATGGATCTGCGCACCATCTCTTCCTCTTCTTCTCGATATGGGTATGCCGGATCAATTACATTGTAAAATGGCGCGTGAGACTGGCTGACTGTCATCCCCAGTTCTTCCAGTAATTCCTTACACTGTTTAATCCAGTCTCTCCAATTATCAAAATACAGTTCCGTCTGCCTTCTCCTCGTCCACGCAAAATTTAAATCCACATCCCGGAAGCCCGCTTTATGAATCCTACGAATGCTGTCCATAATCGGAGCTACACTCCCATCCGGTCTTGGCCCGTAAAACAAAGTGGTTGTTGATAGTTTCATTTTTCTCCTCCTCCTACAGATTCCTCTCATACGGTTTCTGATGCTCCGCAGCAAAAAAGAGCAGAGTAGTTGTGTATCCACATTTACCCTGCTCTTCCTCTCTACCGTAATGCTTAAACTCAGCTTACCAAACTTAAGGCTATTCGTTAATATTTATTTGTCAATTATACCAATTTTCTATAATTATTTGAATATTTTTTGTATAATTTGTTATTATTTTATCAATTTATCTCTTATTTAAACTTCCGACGTACAGTGTGCGCACTTTGTCGCATCAATGGGGATTTCGCTTTTGCAGTACGGACAGATCTTCGTCGTGGGAACTGCCGGTTTCTCTTCTTCTTTTTTGTTTCCCAGAGACATTGCTTTATTAATCAGTTTCATAAGGCAGAATAATATAAATGCCATTAAAATAAAGTTGACTACAGAAGAAAGAAATGCAGACGCAAATCCGGCAACGTCTGCCAGGTTATAAGTTTCATGACCCAGCAGGAAATTTAAAATCGGGTTAATAAAGTTATCGGTTAAAGATGTTACAATTCCTGAAAATGAACCTCCAATAATCACGCCGACTGCCATGTCCATTACATTGCCCCTGAGGGCAAACTTTTTAAACTCAGCCATAAACTTTTTCATATGTTTTCTCCTTCTTTCTCTTGATGACATGTATTTATTATAACATGGGATTATACAAACTACAACGAGATTCCGCCTTTCGCCCGTGCTCTCCTATCCCGTACAGACTGAATCACCGGAACCAGAAAAATTGCCACCAGACCGCCTGCAAAACCGTTGTTGTACAGATTCATTCCGCCATATACAATCCCGACATTCAAAGCCACTGAAGAATGCAAAAATCCTGCAAGTATACCTGCCGCCCATCCAAACTCCCCTGCAATGGGCGCCAGGGTCGTCGATAACAACAGCGCCAGAATTGCAGATGGATCATAAATATTCCAGTTTTTTGTAATACCGCCCAGGCAGACTCCCAGCATAATCGGAAAAATATTACGGATATGTTTTCCCGTAGCCGAAAATCCCACAATTGTAAAAATACTGCCGATTGTCGGACCATTCAGGTCTCCCCCGACTGCCAAAATAAAGAGCACCGCGAACAGCCCGTTTAAACCCATATTAAAAACTGCTGCCGGGCCGCCATTCTCTTTTACATAATCCGTCCCGGAAAGTCCGTACGATTTCAGTATTTCCCGATAAGACTTCAGCGTATCCCATCCGCCGTATAAAACCGCCCCGGCCATCATACCTCCAAACAATATAGACAGCATAACAAAAAACAGCACATCATTTCCTGTAGACCAGATTAACCTTGACTCTGTAGTGATTCCAAAAGACTTCATAACCGATACCACCACTGTGGCAATGATACCCGCTGCAAAGCCCACATTATAGAGAGAATATCCCTTGTGAGCATAGTGAACATGGGTTGCAAGGGGCGGCAGCACAAATCCAATCACACATCCCATTGCCAAACTCAGCATGATCCGGACTGCCAGCGGGACATGCCAAATCTGCATTACCTGAGTTAAAATCGGAGACAGACTTGTCCCATAAAACCCAATGTAAATATATCTGGACACGGAAGTCTTATGATATCTGGCATATAAAAATACACCAAACAAAATCGCCCAGATATTCAGCAGATTTTTTCCAAACAGGGAGAATCCAAACATCAGACATACCGAGGTAATCGTGTGGCCGCTCATCTCCATATGAAGCTTATATATTATCCATATACTAACAATAGAGAGAACCCCTGCATTAATAAATGCTGCTCCGATTCCCCCAATTACAAAATAATCTGTAATCAGGAAATCCGGTTCTGCAATCAGCCGGACAAGGCCTGGCAGAATCTCGTCAACAGGCTGAACAATCAGGCCTGCTGCAATAAAATAAAGCGGAATTAATGATAACAGATAAAATTTTTCCTTTCGCGACAGCGTCTTTGTCTGGTGTATCTTCCCCATACAGTTTCCTCCCATATTTGCTAAATCTATTATAACGTATCAGAATGGGTTTTACCAAGAGAGATTTTCGTGTATAATATGTATAATATATGTAAAATTACCGTAAACAGTCATGCTGATTCATATTTTCAGCAACTATACCATACCCAGGAGGAATCGGAAATGAAACCTATTATTATTGGCATTGCAGGCGGCACCGGATCAGGTAAATCCACGTTTACCAACCGGCTCCGCGATGCATTTGGAGATCAGGTATCCGTTATCTACCACGACAATTATTACCGCTGCAATGATGGAATTTCTTTTGAAGAACGAAAAAAACTCAATTATGATCATCCCGATGCATTTGAAACAGAACTGCTGGTCAAACATTTAGCCAGACTAAAAGAAGGACAGGCCATTGAATGTCCTACCTACGACTATTCCCTCCATAACCGCGCCCAGGGAACCGTTCGTGTCGAACCGAAACCAGTTATTCTTCTGGAAGGAATTTTAGTTCTGTTTGATGAACGGCTTCGAGATCTGCTGGACATTAAGGTATTTGTAGACGCTGATGCAGACGAACGAATCCTGCGGAGAATTTTAAGAGATACCAAAGAACGGGGACGCGATGTAGAAGGGATTATTACCCAGTATTTAACCACAGTCAAACCCATGCACAACCTCTATGTCGAACCTACCAAAGTGTTTGCCGACATTATTACCAACAGCGGCATGAATGATGTAGCTTTTGATTTGATGCGGGGTAAGATTCAGGTCTTATTAGAAGAATCCGGCAACTAGTTTCCATTTAAAAAAACTGCAAAATGGGCGCACAGTCTTTGTACTTTCTGCCTCATTTTGCAGCTTTTTCTTTCGGTTATACACATCACCGGGTTCCTGAGAAATGTACGGAACTCTGAAAATTTAATATACGGAACTTTAAAATTTCAGGAATCAAATCTTTCTATCCTTTACCTAAAGAGACACTGAAACATCATTTCTATGTCGCAAAAATAAATTTACCCCAACTCTTGACAAGGATCCTGACAATAAGCCAAAAAATCCAAAAAGAGCCGAAATCCGCAGATTTCAGCCCCTTTTTCATAATACCCGATAACCGAATATTAACAATAATTAAATTAGTCTGGTGAAAAATTACTTTAAGGTAATCTTTGCGCCTTCAGCCTCTAACTTGGTCTTGATGTCTTCAGCTTCTTCCTTGGAAGCGCCCTGCTTAACTACCTTAGGAGCACCGTCAACTACGTCCTTAGCTTCCTTTAAGCCTAAGCCGGTAACTTCACGAACAACTTTGATAACTTTAACCTTGTTTGGACCAACCTCGGTTAACTCTACGTCAAACTCGGTCTTCTCTTCAGCTGCCTCTGCAGGACCTGCTGCTGCAACTACTACGCCTGCTGCTGCAGATACGCCAAACTCTTCCTCACATGCCTTTACTAATTCATTTAACTCTAATACGGATAATTCCTTGATAGCTTCGATAAACTCAGCGGTTGTTAACTTTGCCATGATTATTTACCTCCATAAATATTTGTTTGATTTTCAATAATTAGTTCGTTCTTATAATTTAGATTCGGCTTTTGATAAAGCCAAACCGTTCATTTTCATGCCGCACAATGTCCGGTCAGGAAAATTATGCCTCTTTTGCTTCTGCAATCTGATTCAGAACGCGTGCAAAATTGGTAATTGGAGACTGGATGCTGCCCAGTAACTTGCCCAGAAGAACCTCTCTGGAAGGAATAGAAGCGATAACGTTCATTCCCTTTGCGTCGTAGTAGATTCCTTCTACAACGCCAGCCTTAATCTCCAGCTTGTCAGCTTTCTTTGCGAACTCAGCTAAGATTCTTGCCGGTGCGGTAGCATCGGTCTTGGATACTGCTAATGCGGTAGGTCCTTCTAAGTTTGGATCTAAAGATGCAAAATCAGTTCCCTCAGCAGCACGCTTAATTAAGGTGTTCTTGTATACCTTATAAGTTACGCCTGCTTCTCTTAACTGCTTACGAAGCTGTGTATCCTGCTCTACAGTTAAACCGCGGTAGTCAACTACTACTGCGCTTGCTGCGCCGTCTAATAAGCCAGCAATCTCGTCAACGATAGGCTGCTTTAATTCAACTTTTGCCATGATGGTTTACCTCCTATATTATTTTGAAGTATCCCCTGCGAAAAAAATCCCTCTGTCACAAAGACAGAGGGCTACAAAATCAATCTGTGTTTGATTTGTACGTTCCTCGGCAGGCGTTTTCACCTTAAGCCTTACGGCACCTGCTGTCTTCGGCAGTCAATACTTGAGTAATATAGCATATATTCTAAGTCTTGTCAATTGCTTTTTCAAAAAAATCCACAACAAAAATCAGCTGTATATCACAAAAACACCGGCCAAAAATGACCGGTGTTTATAATATGCGTTTCTGAAGTTTATACTTAAATCAGCAGCAATTAGTTTGCTAACTTTGCTACGTTCAGCTTTACGCCAGGACCCATGGTAGAGGTCAGGGTAACGCTCTTTAAGTAAGCGCCCTTTAAGGTGCTTGGTTTTGCCTTCATAATTGCATCAATAAGCGTCTGGAAGTTGTCCGCTAACTGCTCCTCTGTGAAAGAAGCTTTTCCTA
>URUX01000072.1 GCA_900551135.1 uncultured Clostridium sp. | reverse complement strand
TGGCGGCCAGTCAGCACTTCATAGCCCAGATTCGTTAAAATCCCGGCGATGACGGCAGAGGTGCGCATCTCCAGCCAGCCCGTCTCCGGGTGCCGGTGCAGGTCTCTTCTTAGCGCCACGCTTTTCTCATAAAGTTCCTTTGCCATAACTGTGATCTGATCGTACATCTATCTTCATCTCTCTTCTTTCGTATTTAGCAGTTCCCTAAAAGTTTAACATAGGAAACATGGAAAAGCAATTGAAGGAACTTCCAGTTCCGCGTATAATAATCTTAAGTTTTTATAACGAAAAAATTAGGATACCGGAGGCGCTTATGAAAAAAATACTGGTTGTCGGTTCCACCTGCGTGGACATCATCCTGAAGCTGGATCATCTTCCCGTAACCGGAGAAGATCTCCATCCAAAGAGTCAGACCATGGCACTTGGGGGCTGTGCCTGCAACGTGGCGCACGTGCTGCTGTACTCCGGCTCACAATTCACCTTCCTCTCCCCGGTCGGCGGCGGAATATACGGCAGCTTCGTCAAGGATGCGCTGACTGCTCATGGTTTTCCCATCCCGGTTTATCTCCCCGAAAAAGAAAATGGCTGCTGTTACTGCCTCGTGGAGGCTTCCGGGGAGCGGACGTTTCTCTCTCTGCACTTGCCTATTTAAAGAATACCTTTGCCGGTGCTGAATCCATGAACAACCATGAGATCATGGCCGGCGCAGTGATGGCGGTTGTACCTGTCATCATCCTGTTCTCCTTTCCTGACAATGCCGAAACAACATTTGGGGATCAAAAAAACCCCTGTCCCGGCAAAAACAATTGTTTCTGCAGGGACAAGAGTTACGAATCAAAATCTGCTCTGGATCTCGTACGACTCCTGCGGTGCCACCCGGCTTGGCGTATCAAAACGCCCTCTCACGCATACTACCATATGCTTCCGTTGTTAACGAAGTATCCGCTCCGTCTTACCTACTAAGGAATCAACTGCTGTCATCCTGTTGGGCTCGCCCTCTGGAGTCCATTCACAAAAGCATCTGCACTGCCTCGCACCATCCGGCAGTTCTCTGAAGCGTCTGACCTCTGCTACTTACTCTCCATCAATGGTTTGTTAATTTAGGTGAATTTTACTCTATTTTTTTATATTTGTCAATTGCTTTTTTAAAAAACTTTTTTTGTTTCCAATCAGAATCTATCTATGGATAGTTCCTCCAATCGCTCCTTTTTTGTCTAAAATTTTCTGAGTATGATATAAATTTTCTATACATCTTTTTACCGTAAAATCCGGAAATTCCCATTCTATAAGATGTGCAAACCATACCAGATTTCCTGCATCCCAAAACCGAATTGAGCGGACAGCCTTCTCCAGCATTGACTTTATTATTTGCGTGCCCCAGTGATAACAGGAGTTCTCCTCCTCCAGTATCTATATCCAGTCCGTGTTTTGCCAGTTCAGCGTTTTCCCTCTTCCCTCAGCCGCTTTCCATTTTCATAATACCGTTCCATCTCTTCCCGCGGTACCATACTTCCGCCTGTTGCCCAGACAATGTGAACGGCCTGCTCCATTACCTCTGTCAGTTTATTTTCTTTCTGGTACTGCCGGCCTTCTTCCGTACAGCATAGCCACCAGGGTCCCGTCATTCCTGCCAGAGCGCTGGGTTCTAATGCGATTTGTTCTTTTTCTTTCAGTAATGACATCAGTTCATATAAATGATCATCTGTTACACTGTAACTGCCGCTGATATGAGGTTCTATGATACGTCCTACAAACTTAGACGGTCTGCCTACTGCCAGTCCGTCTGCAATGGTTTTATTGTCAATTCCTATATCCTGTACACAGATTTTGTCATGAAGCCCCGTCAGCAGTCCCAACATCATACACGGCGAATGTGTCGGCTCTGCAAAAAAGCAGTGCACTGCATCTCCATATATCTGTTTTAATCCAAACGCCACTCCTCCGGGGCCGCCTCCGACTCCGCAGGGCAGATATACAAACAGCGGATGGTTTTGATCTGGAAAAATTCCGTTTTCCTCCAGTTGCTTTTTCAGACGCAAGCCTGCCACTGCATATCCTAAAAATAAATCGGAAGAATTTTCGTCATCCACGAAATGACACATGGGATCTGATTCTGCCTGCCTTCTTCCTTCTTTTACTGCCAGGCTGTAATCACTGTCATATTCTACCACTGTTACACCTTTTTGACGCAGCATATCTTTTTTCCACTGGCGTGCATCTGCTGACATATGCACCGTAACACGAAAGCCCAGTTTTGCACTGATGATTCCAATAGAAAGCCCCAGATTTCCCGTAGATCCTACTGCTACCGAATATTTGGAAAATAAAGCCCGAAACGGTTCCTGAAGCAGCACCGAATAATCGTCTTCTTTTTTTAACATTCCGCTGGAAAGCGCCACATCCTCTGCAAACTTCAGGACTTCATAAATCCCGCCTCTTGCCTTAATGGAACCGGAAATCGGCAAATGACTGTCGCATTTCAGCAGCATTCTTCCTAAAACCGGTGTCGCTACGTGTTCTGATAAATACTGCTGCATATCCGGTATGGTTCTGAGGGGGGATTCCAAAATCCCCTTAGAAGGTATGGTTTCCGGGAAGGCGGCTTCAAAATAAGGGGCAAACCGATTCAGTCTCGCCTCTGCATCCAGAATATCCTCCATGGTCAGTTTACTCTTTCCTACAGCCTCTTGAAATGGCTGCTTTCCCGGATTGATCCAAAAACATTCCTCCAGTTCCAGTATCTTACTTAAAATCGGATACTCTTCCTTCCATTTTTCTATGGGCTTATTGAAAACCAGCATATTTTCAACCTCTTTTCCTTTCATAGGCAAACGCTCCTGTATACAGAACGCAAACTGCTTCAACCTGATGAAACCTCTTGATGATTTCCAAAATTTTATGTAGAATTTATGGTAAGGAAACCAGCGCTTATCACAATGGTTTCAATCTTCTCTGCTGCTTCAAATTCTATCATACTTTATGTTTGGAAACAACACGAAACCGAAAAGGGGATATGATTGTATGAAAATTTTTCAAATCTCAGATTTCCATTTAAGAGGCGACGGCAGGCTTTCTTTCCAGAAAGCTGACACGTTGTCTGCTATGAATGCTGTTATCAATTACTTCTGCAGTTTAAAGGATTACCAGCTTCCGGAATTTTTCATTGTCACTGGAGATCTTTCCGAAGGCGGAACCCGAGAGGGATACTCCTTAATCCGCGACGGCCTCCGCAGGCTGCCAAGACCTGCCTATATTGTTCCTGGCAACCATGACAAACGGGACTTTTTCTTAGAGATGTTTTCAAATGAAACGCCGGTAAAAAAAGAAATTGCTCCCTATATTTGCTACACCCTTGACCATTATCCCATTCGCGTCATTGTACTGGACACCAGCAAACCTGGCTGCCATTTTGGAGGCCTGTCCGATCCAGCCGCCGAATGGCTGGAACAAAGAGTAACAGAATATCCAGAAAAACCGACCCTGGTATTTACCCACCACCCGCCTTTTCCTACCGGCCTTCCGGCAATGGATGAAGGCTTTGACCATGCAGACCGATTTGCAGAAATCCTGCAAAAACATAGCAATATCCGTCTGTGCTGCGGTCATATGCATACCTGCATATTCACCCTCTGGAAAGGAATTCCCTGCGTAACCTGTCCTTCTGTTTCTATGCAGATGGAGGTGGATTTCCGCAGCAAAACGGCTCCTTCTGTGACACTGGAAGAAAGAGCCGAACAGTTCAAAGGCGGCGGAGACCGGTTTTTCCTTGGAAACCCAGGATATCTAATCCACCACCTTCAGGGTGAGCAGATAAACAGCCACTATATAACCATTCCAACCGGAGCGGATTATTCTGGTCCATGGCCCTTTAAATATTATGACGATGAGGAAGATTAAATTTTTTTCTATCCTTACCTGTCTTTTACGATTACCATCTGGATACGGGAGCTGGGAATCTTTATCGTTCTCGGATAAATATTTTTATACCGGTATATGCTTAGCACAATGCCTATCAGCCCGTAGCAGACCACGATATAGCCTCCGCCTGCCGATATAAATGGGAGAAATGTCGCAGTCAGCGGCAGCAGGCCCAAATTTTCCAGTACATTCACCAGAAAGCTTACAAGCAGAATCATTCCGCAGCCGACTCCCATTACCATACCCAACTGGTTTTTCTGCCTCAGCATTGTGCTGAAAACGGATATAATCAATACCGCTAATATGCAGCATATCAGAATTGCTGCTAACATGCCATAGGCTGATGATAAGTAGGTCAAAATATAATCCCCATAAAAGTTCGGCAGCATTTTGGCTGTCTCTGTCCCACTATCTCCTATGAATTGACTGGCAAGCCAGGTGGATCTCAGCTGCCCTGTTATATAGTTTGCATCACCGCTATTGGTAATCCAGGCTTGTATCCGCGCTTTTTGACAGGCCTGGAGGCCGTTTCCAAAATACATAACAGCCAAAGACAGCATCGGCATAACCATGCCAATTCCCCAGAAGCCCATCAGGGCTGTCTTCTTATTTACGGCAAACCAGCCTTTTGCGATTGCCATTGTCACCATTACCATCATGGAAATCAGCATAAGCGCTGCTGTCATAGCAGATGGAATCCGAAACACTAATATTACCGGCAATATCATCCATATAATTGCTTTTACCAGCCCCTGATACCCCAATCCCCGATACTGGTACAAAATCCCTCCATAAACCGGAATGTAAAACAGCATCAGAGGCTGTATGGAAATCAGTCTTCTTCCCACGCTGATATAAGAAGTCCTTCCGTTTACAGAAGTCCCCAGTACTGCTGCAGCGATGCACACCGCCAGCAAAAGGCCTGCGATTCCTTTGGAATACCTTGCCAGCCATGTGTAATCCAGAAAATACAGCGCCATCATAACTGCAAGGCCAATGATAACATGGAGCGCGTATTGATTGGATGAAATCAAATCCCTTCCATCAAACTGCCTCATAATCATGCCATGTATCAGCAGGCCTGCTGCACTAATCAAAACAATCATACCCAGCAGTTTCCAGGCAATCTGAGGCTTATGAATCCGATCCAGAGAAATCCCCGTTTCAACCGGATCCCCCATATCTTTGACCGCTTCTTTCTCTGCACGTTCCATATCCATCCCTGCGGCAATATTGGCGTCTATCTGTTCTTCCATATGACTTTACAGTTCCTGCCGAATATAAGGATGGGCTTTTTTACACCGGATTTGTTCTAACAATCTGTCCAAATATTCATTCATATCAATCCCTCCAATGCCAGAACATTCGCTACTGCTGTGGAATATTCATTCCACTCCTGCTTTTTCTTTTCCAGAAGCTGCTCTCCCTGCTTTGTCAAACTGTAATATTTCCTGACTTTTCCACTAAATTCCTGTTCGTATACCCTTAATAATCCCTTTTCTTCCAGGCTGTGAAGCAGGGGGTATAACGTACCTGCCTTCAGTTCAAACACATTTTGAGATTTCTGACGCAATGTATCTATCATCTCATAACCATACATGTCTTTTTCTGATAGAAGTTTTAAAATCAGCATGGTCATACTTCCAGAAACCAGGGATTTTTCAATTGCCATAGTCTCACCTCCATTATATCGATAATCTATATATTGGATACCTATATATTAATTCAATCCTGGTTTCCTGTCAAGATTTTTCTAAAAGCTGTGAACCTGTTCCCATCTGCCAGATTGAAAAAGTCCCCCACTGACAGGATATTCCATCTGTCAATGAAGGACTTTGCTAAAATCATTATCATTGGATCCGCTATTTATCTGACTTCTACTAACTCAATGCGGAAGTTTAATTCTTTCCCTGCCATCTCATGGTTTGCGTCAAAGGTAATGGTATCCGCATCTTTTTCTGTTACCTTTACCGGGAATGGCTGGCCATACTGATTGGTCAGATATACCTGCTGACCCACCTCCAGATTTTCGGAACCTGGAAGCTGTGCAATTTCTACTGTAAATATAGCATTGGGATCTGCCATTCCATAAGCCTCTTCCGGCATCAGGTGTACGTCTGCAACCTGTCCTACTTCCATATCCGCTACTGCTGCGTCAAATCCCCGAATCATCTGGCCTGCACCGCAGATAAATTCCAAAGGTTCTCCCCGATCATAAGAAGAATCAAACTGAGTTCCATCATTAAATGTTCCCCTGTAATGAGTCCGACAGGTTTTTCCCACATTCCGTCCGCTTAATGCAGGGCGGGAACCGCAGGAACCACCGCAGTGGCCTCCGCAGGAATGGCCGTCTTCACGGTGGCCGCAATCGTGGCCTTCCTCGTGATGGTGATCACAATTGGCGCCGGTCGATACCAGTTCGCCAGATAAATATGCGCGAACCACCTGATCGGTATCACCCTGAGCGCCAGAGCACAGTTCTACCCCTGCTTCTGCAAGAGCTGCCTGAGCGCCGCCTCCAATGCCTCCGCAAATCAGTACGTCTACATCCTGTTCGGCCAGAATACCAGCTAACGCCCCATGACCGCTGCCATTGGAACTAATTACCTGGCTGGAAACCACCTGGTCATTTTCCACCTGATATATCTTAAAAAATTCGGTCTTTCCAAAATGCTGAAATACATTTCCGTTGTCATAAGTTACTGCAATCTTCATTTATGTTCCTCATCTTCCATATTTTTTAAGGCTTAACGCCACTCTTTATTATTATCTTGATTCCCGGGGTTCTGTCAACCGTTTTTTTCATTATAACGTGCGCCGCCAGGCACACTACTTGAAAAACGGTCCATGGGAAACTCCCATGAACCGTCTTCTTCGATTTAACTGCCTAAATGGTTTCTGTTTATGCAGAAACCGGCACAACTACAACCCGGTTGCGCCTGGCCAGCGCAATGGCCACATGACACAATTCCATGGTTGCACAAATCTTATCTGCCAGTGTAATAATCCACGCCTCTCTGTTGGTCGGCACAGAGCCTAACGGAAACATATGAGTCAGGATTGCATTTACCTCCCGCTGACTGAGATCAAACCGCTGCTGGCTGTTTACCACTGCTGCCTTTGGATGAAAGAAAGCCTGATGCTCTCCTGTCGGAGTCTTCTTATTAAAGTCATAGGGGCAAAAATCATGGAGTAATCCAGCTCTTGCAGCCGCTTTTTCATCACAGCCCAGCTTTCTGGCAATTTTCCAGGACAAATAAGAAACATTAATACTGTGCATTAGGCGATTTGTCCACTTATGATGAACATACTGACTCAGAGAAAGAAATTCCTGATCAGCCAAAATTGACTGTACCTCTGCAAGATAATCCTGCGAAATCTCCTCTGACACTAAAATCTCCATCGGCTATCACTCTCTTTCTTCATAGGATAATTTTATTATGTATCTTTCAGCAAAGAAAAGCAAGCCTTGAAGAAAATTTTATAGTTTATTCATATCTTTCCAATTAAATATTCAGTAAATCGCTGTACTCTTTTAACGCTCCGTCTGTTTCGTGGGCGAGAACCCGTTTTGCAAGCACCTTGCCAAGCTGTACGCCTTCCTGGTCAAAGCTGTTTACATTCCAGACAAATCCCTGGAACATAATCTTATTCTCAAAATGAGCCAATAATGCGCCTAAGGATTTTGGATCTAACTGATCGCCTACAATAATGCTGGATGGACGTCCGCCTTCAAAGTTTTTGTTGCGATCCTCATCTTCCTTGCCGCAGGCAAATGCTACAATCTGGGCTGCCACATTTGCACACAGCTTCTGCTGGCTTGTACTGCCCTGAATCTCAACATCAGTTCCGATCTGGCTGTTCTTAAATCCTACAAACTGCAGCGGAACAATGTCAGTTCCCTGGTGCAGAAGCTGATAGAAGGAATGCTGGCCATTGGTTCCAGGCTCTCCGAAGATAATCGGGCCGGTAGGATAATCAACTGGCTCGCCAAAGCGGTTGACCGACTTGCCATTAGACTCCATATCCAGCTGCTGCAGATGAGCTGGGAAACGGCTTAATGCCTGAGAATATGGAAGTACAGCCGTTGCCGGATAGCCTAATACATTACGCTCGTAAACACCGATCAGCGCATCCAGCATTTCCGGATTCTGCATTAAATCTTTGTTCATGGACAGTTTGTCCTCTTCTGCTGCACCCTCTAAGAACTGTGCAAATACGTCCGGACCAAATGCCAGAGACAATACGGCTCCGCCTACTGCTGAAGTAGAAGAGAAACGTCCTCCAATATAATCATCCATAAAGAATGCTGCCAGATAGTCGCTGCTCTTAGCCAGCGGAGAAGTTTCGCTGGTAACTGCAATCATATGCTTAGAAGCATCCAGGCCTGCATTCTTCAAAGCATCCTTTACAAAAGATTCATTGGTCAGAGTCTCCAGGGTGGTTCCAGACTTGGATACCAGAACGAAAATAGAGTGAGCGACATCAATGGAATTTAATACGGCTGCCGCATCATCCGGATCCACGTTGCTGATGAATTTTGCTTCCATCTTAAACGTTCCGTTTTTCTTTGCCCAGTTTTCCAGAGCCAGATACATAGCGCGGGGGCCTAAATCGCTTCCGCCGATTCCGATCTGGACAACGGTTGTAAACTTTTCGCCTGCTGCATTGGTAATCTCGCCATTATGCACCTTTTTTGCAAAATCTGCAATCTTGGTCTGCTGCTCTACATAGAATGCACGCTTGTCTGTACCGTCTGCCTCTACCGGATTTCCCAGCTGTCCTCTGGTAAGCTGATGAAGCACCAGACGCTTCTCACCGGTGTTTACGACTGCGCCGTTATAAAGAGTCTCATATTTTTCAATCAACTGAGCCTCATCAGCCAGCTTTGCCAGGGCTTCCAGCACCTTGGCATCCACCTTTTTTGCCGCATAGTTATAAGCCAGTCCGGCAGCCATGGGAACGGTATAATTCTTTACGCGTTCTGCTCCGCTTTCACCTGACATAACGGTCTTCAGGTCTACTTTTTCTACGTCTGCCAGTTCCTGAAAGGATGTAAGAGTGTCTAAATTTTTCCAGGTTATCATGATAAACTCCTTTTCTATAATATCATTCAAAACTATAAATATTATACTATTATTCAGGCTCCATTTCAACTATTTTCCCGATGCAATCTATTTTTCAAGATGGGATGCAATTTTGGTATTTCATATGTTATACTGTAAAAAAACAGAAATGCGAGGGTTTTTAAGTGAACGATATACCAAAAAAGAAAAACCAGAAACAGCCAGAAACAGGAAAATCCCTTTGTCCTGCAGAGAAACGCTGCGGAAGCTGCCATTACCTGCATTTGCCTTATGAACAGCAGCTGAAAATAAAAGAGAAAAAGTTAAATGAGCTTTTAAAAGACATCTGCCCCTTAAAGGGAATGCTGGGAATGAAAGAGCCTTACCACTACCGCAATAAAGTCCATTCTGTCTTTGGCTGCGACCGAAAGGGCCATCCGGTTTCCGGCATTTTTGAAGAAGGAACCCACAACATTGTTCCTGTAAAAAGCTGTCTTATTGAGGATCAAAAAGCAGATGAAATTTTGGAAACCATCCGTCAGCTTCTCCCCAGCTTTAAAATCCGCCATTATGATGAAGACACCGGATTCTATACATACCGTGAACTGGCAGTGGAACTGACCAAATATGTAAAAGAGATGGGATATACTCACGTTGAGCTGATGGGAATTTCCGAGTATCCGTTTGATGGTTCCTGGGGCTATCAGGTAACCGCTTCTCCTGTCTTTCCATCAAAAAATAACTTTGTGAAAGTTCTTCGCAGCCGCCATCCGGAGATCACAACTGTAATCCAGAATATCAACGGCCGGGGTACCAGCATGGTACTGGGAGAAAAGGAACACGTGCTCTACGGGCCAGGATATATTGAAGATGTGCTGTGCGGCTGTACGTTCCGGATTTCCTCCAAATCCTTTTATCAGGTAAATCCCATCCAAACCGAAATCCTTTACCAAAAAGCTTTGGAACTGGCTGGGCTCACTGGAAAAGAAACTGTAATTGATGCCTACTGCGGTATCGGAACCATCGGAATCATTGCCAGCAAACAGGCAAAAAAGGTAATCGGTGTAGAATTAAATCCCGATGCCGTAAAAGATGCCGTAAAAAATGCAAAACGGAACGAAGTGAAAAACATCTCCTTTTACTGCAATGACGCCGGCAGATTTATGGTAAAAATGGCCTCCGAAAAACAGAGCGCGGATGTGGTCATCATGGACCCTCCCCGAAGCGGCAGCACCAGAGAATTTATGAATTCCATTAGAGTGTTAAGTCCCGGTCGGATTGTCTATGTTTCCTGCGGCCCTGATACGCTGGTTCGGGATTTGCGGTATTTAAAGACCCTGGGATATGAGGCCAAAGAGGCTTGGGGGGTTGACCTGTTTCCTTGGACAAGGCATGTGGAGACGGTTGTCTTGCTTTCCAAGGGAGAAATCGACTCGAAAAAGGTTCGTGTGGAGTTCTCGTTGGAGGATATGGATATGTCTGGATTCCAGAAAGGTGCGACCTATGAACAGATTAAGGCTTATGTGCTGGAGAAGTTTGAATTGAAGGTATCGTCTCTGTATATCTCCCAGATCAAGCGGAAATGCGGTCTGGATGTAGGGCAGAACTATAATTTGTCGAAGAAAGAAAACGCCAAAGTGCCAAAATGCCCGCCAGAAAAGGAAGCAGCGATTATGGATGCACTGAAATATTTCCAGATGATAATGTAGTATTTGAAATGGTCAGGATTATATAAGTCCTGGCCATTTCGAGGTCAAACCTTCGTTGAAATCATCACGGATTCGTGATATGCTTATCTATAATTTATACGTTGTTAAAAACCGTGGAGGGCATCTATGGCTGTACAATACAATAAGTTGTTTAAGATGCTGATCGACCGAAAAATGAGCAACAATCAATTGGCGAAGCAGGCAGGAATTAGCCTGAACATTATTACTCGTTTAAAGCGGGATGAATACATTGCAATGCAAACTATTGAGAAAATCTGCATTGCTTTGGACTGTGGTGTGGATGACATTCTCGAATTTATCTCGGAGTCTCAGAAATGAACTATCATTATGGCAGAGGGGAGGTTTATCGTGCAGTTTGAAGAAAAACTGGATGTGATTGAGGAAGATATTGTCCAATACAGCCAAGAATTGCTTAATATCCTCCTGAAGGATAGAACAACAAAAGAGAATATTATCTGGGCAACCAGTGACTATATCTCGCATGGGGAGCTATATGCAGCGACAGAGCAAATCTACGCAAGCCTGATCACTGGCGTTCATTCTAAGCTGATTCAGCCTCGTGTAGCAAAGGCGCATGAGCAAAAAAACAGTCGCACCAGAGACAAGGCAGAAGTGTTTACCCCTTCCTGGA
>URUX01000071.1 GCA_900551135.1 uncultured Clostridium sp. | reverse complement strand
CCTTATATGAAGAAGAATTTCCAAGGGAAGAGGGAGACACCTGCTTTTCTGTAGAATATCTTCCAGGTCAGTTTGATCAGAGGGCAGATTCTGCAGAACAGTGCGTAAAGCTGTTAAAGGAAACGGAAGAGCCGGTTATCCGTTCTGCTACCACCTATGTGATTTCCGGAGTCCTGACCAGTGAAGAAACGGCTGCAGTTAAAAATTTCTGTATCAATCCGGTAGACTCCAGGGAAGCCGATGCGAACAAGCCGGAGACACTGGTAACTGCGTTTGAGACACCAGATGACGTAGCGGTGTTTGAAGGGTTCTCAGATATGGGCGAGGATCAGCTGAATGAATTATACCAGTCCTTAAATCTGGCGATGACCTTTAAGGATTTCCAGCATATCCAGAATTATTATAAAGAGGAAGAACACAGAGATCCAACCGTTACCGAGATTCGGGTACTGGATACCTACTGGTCCGATCACTGCCGCCACACCACCTTCTCTACAGAGTTAAAGAATGTGACGTTTACAGACGGTGATTATAAAGAGCCGATTGTCAATACGTACCGGCAGTATCTGGCTGACCGAGAGGAAATTTACAAAGGCAGGGACGACAAGTTTGTCTGCCTGATGGATCTGGCTTTAATGGCTATGAAGAAGCTGAAAAAAGAAGGAAAGCTGGCGGATCAGGAAGAGTCGGATGAAATCAATGCATGTTCCATTGTCGTTCCAGTAGAAATCGACGGAAAGACCGAAGAGTGGCTGGTCAACTTTAAAAATGAGACGCATAACCATCCGACAGAAATTGAACCGTTCGGCGGCGCTGCAACCTGTCTTGGCGGTGCAATCCGCGATCCGCTGTCTGGACGTACTTACGTATATCAGGCAATGCGTGTGACTGGTGCAGCCGATCCGACCCGTCCATTAGAAGAAACCATGAAGGGCAAGCTTCCCCAGAAAAAAATCGTTACAGAAGCGGCTCATGGATATAGTTCCTACGGCAACCAGATTGGCCTTGCAACTGGCTATGTAAAAGAAATTTACCATCCCGGCTATGCAGCAAAGAGAATGGAAATCGGCGCAGTTATGGGCGCAGCCCCCAGAAAAGACGTAATCCGTGAGACCTCTGACCCGGGAGACATTATTATCCTGCTGGGAGGACGTACCGGCCGTGACGGTATCGGCGGTGCAACCGGTTCTTCCAAGGTTCATACCGAAGCTTCCATTGAAGTGTGCGGCGCAGAAGTGCAGAAAGGAAATGCGCCTACTGAGCGCAAGATTCAGAGAATGTTCCGCCGTCCGGAAGTAAGCCGTCTGATTAAAAAGTGCAACGACTTTGGCGCAGGCGGTGTATCAGTAGCCATTGGCGAACTGGCAGCCGGTCTGGAAATTGACCTGGATAAAGTACCGAAGAAGTACGCTGGATTAGATGGAACCGAACTTTCGATTTCCGAGTCCCAGGAGCGTATGGCAGTTGTAGTCGATCCGGCAGATGCAGAGAAGTTTTTAGGCTATGCTGCAGAAGAAAACTTAGAGGCGGTAACCGTTGCAGTGGTAACGGAAAGCCCAAGGCTGGTAATCAACTGGAGAGGCCAGACTATCGTCAATATCAGCCGCGCATTCTTAGATACCAACGGCGCCCATCAGGAGGCTGACGTAACGCTGGAAGTTCCAAATAGAGAAGGAAATCTGTTTGAGCGCAGAGAGCCTGGAGATGTAAAAACTGCCTGGTTAAATCTGCTGGCATCTTTAAATGTATGCTCTCAGAAAGGCCTGGTAGAGATGTTTGACGGCTCTATCGGAGCAGGCTCTGTGTTTATGCCTTACGGCGGAAAATATCAGCTTACTGAGACCCAGGCCATGGTTGCAAAACTTCCGGTCTTAAAGGGCAAGTGCGATACCGTAACCATGATGTCCTACGGCTTTGATCCATATCTGTCCAGCTGGAGCCCATATCATGGTGCAGTTTATGCAGTATTGTCTTCGGTTGCTAAAATTGCAGCAGCTGGCGGAGATTATAGGAAGATTCGCTTTACTTTCCAGGAATATTTCCAGAGAATGACAGAGGATCCGACCCGTTGGAGCCAGCCGTTTGCAGCCCTCCTTGGTGCATACAGCGCACAGATGGGATTTGGACTGCCGTCTATCGGAGGAAAGGACAGTATGTCCGGAACCTTTAATGATGAGGAGCACGGTGAAATCAACGTACCTCCGACTCTGGTTTCCTTTGCAGTAGATGTTGCAGATTCTAAAACCGTGATTACGCCTGAGTTTAAGAAGCCAGGCAGCAAGATTGTGCTGTTTACTATTGACAGGGATGATTATGATTTGCCGGATTATGCCCAGATTATGGATGGATACGGCAAAATATTTGAAGATATTAAGGCAGGAAAGATTATTTCTGCTTATGCAGTAGAAGGCAGAGGCATTGCTGAGGCAGTCAGCAAGATGGCTTTTGGAAACAAGCTGGGTGTTAAGATAGAACATAATTTAGACCCAAGAGACTTCTTTGCAGCCGGATGGGGCAATCTGGTACTGGAAGTTCCGGCAGAAAAGGTTGGCCAGCTGTCTATCCGCTATACCGTTATCGGTGAAGTTACGGATAAGGCAGTATTTGAATACAGCAATACCCGGATTACTATGGAAGAGGCTCTTCATGCCTGGACCGAAACCCTGGAAAAGGTATTCCCGACCCAGTCTGGCGTTAAGCAGACAGAGGTGTCTGGCGAACTGTACAAGGCAGATTCCATTTACGTATGCAGTCATAAAATCGGACAGCCAAACGTATTTATTCCGGTGTTTCCAGGCACCAACTGCGAATATGACAGTACAAAAGCCTTTGAACGGGCTGGCGCAAAGGTGGTTACCAGGGTATTTAAAAACTTGCGTGCAGAAGATATCAGAGAATCTGTAGAACTTTACAGAGATGAGATTAAAAAAGCCCAGATTGTGATGTTCCCAGGCGGTTTCTCTGCAGGTGATGAACCGGAAGGTTCTGCAAAGTTTTTTGCTGCCGTATTCCGCAATGCAGTTATCAAAGAGGAGATTGAAAAACTGCTCAATGAGAGAGACGGCTTAATGCTTGGTATCTGCAACGGCTTCCAGGCGTTGATTAAGCTGGGGCTGGTTCCGGAAGGCATGGTAAAAGAACAGCGTCCCGATTCTCCGACTCTGGCAATGAATACCATTGGACGTCACATCTCCAAGATGGTGTATACGAAGGTTGTCAGCAATAAGTCTCCCTGGCTTGCAGGAGCAGAACTGGGCGGCGTATACTGCAATCCGGCATCCCATGGCGAGGGCCGTTTTGTAGCAGACGAAGAGTGGCTGAAGAAGCTGTTTGCCAATGGTCAGGTAGCAACCCAGTATGTAGATGACAAGGGAAATCCGACTATGGATGAGTTCTGGAATCCAAATGGTTCTTATATGGCAATTGAAGGCATTACCAGTCCGGATGGCCGTATCTTAGGAAAGATGGCGCACTCTGAGCGCCGTGGCGATGCAGTAGCCATGAATATTTACGGAGAACAGGATATGAAGATCTTTGAAAGCGGTGTGAAATATTTTCTGTAGGCGTTAAGAAATTAGATAAGAGAGAATCAATCAGGAGGGGAGCGCTTAATCATCTGGTTAGATGATTGGGCGCTCCCCTCCTGTTCTTTGAAAATGAGAATGGTCTGGAATCTCATTGAATGTGGTTTTTATTTTGTGCCGAAAATCCGATCTCCTGCATCGCCCAGACCAGGACAGATATAAGCGTCCTCGTTGAGGCCGCGATCCAGACATCCTACGTAGATCTGAATATCCGGGTGGGCGTTTTTCAGTCGTTCTAATCCTTCCGGAGCGGCAATAATGGACATAAATTTGATTTTCTTGCCGCCATGGGCTTTAATAAAGTCGACGGCTGCCACAGCGGAACCTCCGGTAGCCAGCATCGGATCGGTTACAATAATGATCCGTTCCTCAATTGGGTCCGGCAGCTTGCAGTAATACTCATGAGGCTCATGGGTTACCTCGTCACGGTAGAGACCGATGTGCCCCACCTTTGCAGTTGGGGTCAGGGCCAGAATTCCATTTACCATTCCAAGACCGGCCCGTAAAATCGGAACGACAGCCAGCTTCCGGCCTGCAATCATAGGAGTCATACAGGTTTCAATGGGGGTTTCTACTTCTACATCTTCCAAAGGGAGATCCCGCAGGGCTTCATATCCCATCAGCATGGCAATTTCTTCAATCAGGCTGCGGAATTCGTTGGTACCGGTGTTCTTATCTCTCAATCTGGAGATTTTGTGCTGGATTAACGGGTGATCAAAAATTGTTATCTGTTCCATAGTAATACATTCCTTTCTAAATCGGACAGGGGAAATGCCCCTGGTTATTCCTGTGAGATTATTTGGTGGAAGGCTCAAAGCAGACAATGACATAATCACCCAGCGCATGGGGAACCGGCATGGAGAAGAAAATGCTGCCCTGTTTTTCGTAGCTGAAAGACGGAGGCCATACCACACCCTTCTGGATTGGAAAATCGGCCTGGTTAAAGGTGTCCGTAAGTTCCTCTATGGTTATGCCCTGGCGGTATTCCAAAACAGCAGAAGTCTGCTCCCCGGTCAGACCGGAAAAGGTTACATCAGAACTTAACACATAGCCGGCCATGGTATAGGAATCCGTAAAATCATTGAGTCCCAGGCTGGAACCGTTCCGTAAATCCATGGTATTGCTGTAAAAGAGGTTAACCGGATGAGCGCCGCCGTCTGGCATATAAGAACCGGTATAGACAGCAGTCAGGCTTCGTCTGTCAACAGAAAGAATCTGACACTTGACCGTCAGCGTATCCTTTGCTTCATCGGCTTCATATCCGGTTATGACGGATAGCGCATTGGTGCGAAGTGTTTCATTGATGGTATCCTGAAGCTTTGAATCGCTGATGCCGTCAACTTTTGGAAATTCAATGGAAATGCTTCCGCTGGTATAGGTATCAATAGAAGCAGTAACATTTTCTGCAGGTGCAGCAGTTGTCTCAGGCGCAGTGGTGACTGCAGCCGTAGTTTCCAGACCAGGATCTGTGGCAGATTCCGTGGCCGCCTCGGTAGTATGAGTGGAAGATAAATCAATCTTTTCCGGTGGGGAAGAAGTCATAAGGGCAGCAGCAGCGCCGATTACCACGGCAGCTACGGCAGCGGCAGAAACGCCGATAATCAGTTTTTTATTCATGGCAGCTCCTTTTCATTGGTATTTGGTAACAGTTCAGCCATGGGAAGATTCAGACAGGAACATACATGGCTGAACTGTGTATTTATTATAACATAGATAAGCTGGCGCGTGTAGAAGAAATCATTACAATTTTATGAAGCGGTGTCCCAAAGCCTGTTTATTAATTCTTCTTTTTAAAAAGGAATTGCAAAAATCACTTGCCAAATTCCAGAATCTATGATAGAATAACACCTGTTGTTAAGCAAGCCGGCTTGTCGGAATGGCAGACGAGGTGGACTCAAAATCCATTGATGGCGACATCGTGCGGGTTCAAGTCCCGCAGCCGGCACTCCTTGGCAGGGGCACCCGAAGGCTTATTTTCAGATACGCTTTCGGGTCTTTTTGTTTTACGCAAAGGCCGGCCAAAGGCTTTTTTTCACAATTCATCCTGCTGGTATTGTTACAGGCTGACTTTTGATAAATGTTATGTTATCATTAGAGAACATAGAAAAGGGCAAACTGCCTATTAGATGGGCGTTCCTGAGTGCAATAAAAAGATGGAGGGCATACTATGAACTGTCAGGAGGCTGAACGCCTTGTCACGCCCTATATTCACGGGGAACTGGATGAGGATACTCTGGAAGAATTTCTGGAACACATTGAAAGTTGTGAAAACTGCCAGGAAGAACTGGAGATTTATTTTACAGTGGATTCCGGTATCCGGCAGTTGGATTCGGATGCAGATAATTATAATATTAAAGGAGAACTGGACGAACTTCTGGAACAGTCCAGACAGCATGTAAGGCGGCGCCGTATGCTGCAGGCAATGCGGTATTCCGTGGATACCCTTATGGTAATGGGGCTTGGCGTTATGATTATTATGCAGCTTCGGATCTTAGGATTATTTTCATAAAATAAGAGGTTTGGTATGGGAAAATTAGTATTAATTGACGGACACAGTATTTTAAACAGAGCATTTTACGGAGTTCCGGATTTGACAAACTCAGAGGGACTTCATACCAATGCGGTTTACGGCTTTCTTAACATTATGTTTAAAATTCTGGAGGAAGAGCAGGCAGATCATCTGGCTGTGGCCTTTGATTTAAAAGAGCCTACCTTTCGCCACAATATGTTTGCCGAGTATAAAGGAACCAGAAAGCCGATGCCGGAAGAACTGAGAGAACAGGTTCCCCTGATGAAGGAAGTCCTGCAGGCCATGGGAGTGCCGATTCTGACACTGCCTGGTTTTGAGGCAGATGATATACTGGGAACTGTGGCCAAAAGACAGGCCGGAGAGGATACAGAGGTTTCAGTGGTTTCTGGCGACAGGGATTTGCTGCAGCTTGCAGATACCCATATTAAAATCCGGATTCCCAAGACCAGCAGAGGCGGTACAGAGATTAAGGATTATTATCCGGAAGATGTAAAACGGGAGTATGGAGTTACCCCTGTCGAATTTATTGACGTAAAAGCGCTGATGGGAGATGCCTCCGACAACATCCCGGGTGTGCCTTCTATCGGAGAAAAGACGGCTACAGCCATTATTTCCGCTTATGGAAGTATTGAAAATGCATATGCGCATCTGGAAGAGTTAAAACCTCCCAGAGCCAAAAAAGCATTAGAAGAACATTATGACATGGCTCAGATGAGTAAGACCCTGGCAACTATCTGCACAGACTGCGGCATTGCTTTTTCCTATGAAGATGCGGAAATCACCAGTCTGTATACGCCGGAAGCCTATCAGTATATGAAACGGCTGGAGTTCAAGTCGATTTTGTCCCGTTTCCGGGAGATTCCGGAAAATCAGGAAGAATCCAGTGTGCGCAGCCATTTTCAGGTTGTAAATGATTTTTCCAGGGCAGAGCAGATATTGGAAAAAGCAGCCGAAATTTCTCTGATTGGCGCCCAGCTGATTATCGGTCAGGAAGACGGAAAGAAAAAAACTTCCGGCAGGGGGCAGATAGCAGGCCTTACCCTGTGTTTTGGAAAAGAAGATTCCTATTTCTTTCCGGCAGAGGGATTTCTTACAGG
This sequence comes from uncultured Clostridium sp., assembly GCA_900551135.1. Taxonomy (GTDB): domain Bacteria; phylum Bacillota; class Clostridia; order Lachnospirales; family Lachnospiraceae; genus UMGS1370. The sequence continues at coordinate 4,255 of URUX01000071.1, read as the reverse complement.
AGAATATCTGGCAGGAAAGCTGGAGACCTTATGCAGCCGGGAAACAGGCATGGTATGGGTGCTGGATTTAAAGAGTCAGCTGCCATTTTTAAAGTTGTCCTGGGGAGCACGTGTCAGGGATGCCGGAGTAGCGGGGTATCTGTTAAATCCATTAAAGGATACCTATGATTATGACGACCTGGCAAGGGATTATGGCGGCATGACTTTGCCGTCCCAGTTGGATTTGCTGGGGAAAATGCCTCTTGCAAGGGCTGTTTCAGAGGAAGAGGAAAAGGCGCTGGACTGCGTATGTTATATGACTTACGCGCTGTGGAAGACAGCTCCTGTGCTGGAAGAAAAACTGAAAGAGACAGGTATGGCAAAGCTGTTTTGCGAAATTGAAATGCCGTTAATTTACAGCCTGTACCGTATGGAGGCGGCAGGAGTCCGGGTAGAGCGTCAGGAACTGAAGGACTACGGCAGCCGTCTGAAAGTCAGCATTGACAAGCTGGAGCAGGAGATTTATCAGGCCACAGGGGAGACGTTTAATATTAATTCTCCTAAGCAGCTGGGAGAAGTGCTGTTTGAGAAAATGAAGTTAAAAGGCGGCAAAAAGACCAAGACCGGATATTCGACGGCTGCTGATGTACTGGAAAAGCTGGCGCCGGAAGTACCGGCCGTTCAAAAGGTTCTGGATTACCGACAGCTGACAAAACTGTATTCTACCTATGCGGAAGGGCTGGCTGCCTATATTGGAGAGGACGAGAGAATTCACGGCAAATTTAATCAGACCATTACAGCTACCGGGCGAATCAGCAGCACAGAGCCCAATCTCCAGAATATTCCGGTTCGGATGGCTTTGGGAAGGGAGATCCGGAAAGTTTTTGTACCGAAAGAAGGTTATACCTTTATTGATGCAGACTATTCCCAGATTGAACTGAGGATTCTGGCCCACATGTCAGGAGATGAACGGCTGATCGAAGCTTACCGTTCTGCCCAGGATATTCATGCCATTACGGCATCCCAGGTATTCCATATTCCATTAGAGGAAGTGACGCCTCTGATGCGGCGCAATGCGAAAGCGGTGAATTTTGGCATTGTTTACGGCATCAGCGCCTTTGGCTTAAGCGAGGATCTGAGTATTTCCAGAAAAGAGGCTCTGGATTACATCAATACGTATTTTGAGACCTATCCAGGAGTAAAGAGATTTCTGGATCAGCAGGTAACAGATGGCAAGGAACAGGGATATGTGACGACTATGTATGGGAGACGGAGGCCTATCCCTGAACTGAAATCAGCTAATTTTATGCAGAGATCCTTTGGAGAACGGGTAGCGATGAATTCTCCGATTCAGGGAACTGCAGCGGATATTATGAAACTCGCCATGATTCATGTGGATCAGGAAATGGCCCGCAGAGGATTACAGTCCCGGATTGTGCTTCAGGTTCACGACGAACTGTTAATTGAAGCGCTGGAGTCAGAAGCAGAAGAAGTAAAGGCAATTTTAGAAGATAAAATGAAACATGCTGCCGAGTTGTCGGTATCTCTGGAAGTAGATGCAAAAGAAGGGGACAGCTGGTTCGACGCACATTAAGGATTAGTACAGGGAGGAACAAATGCTGGAGAGAAGTCAGTTTATGCCCATCCCATATCTGAAAAAGGCAAAGTTTACCGGCAGTTATCAGGGGATGCGGTTTCGCATGGAAAAGGCATCCCGTCCATTAGAAGGAGGAGAGGAAGGTCAGGAGGAAACGGGGCTTTTGACCTCTGCCTGGCCGGAGCCTTACAGTTTTGCCGCCACAGATCCGGAACAGATCCGGCAGGAATGGAGTTCCTTTGATGAAGAGGGCATTGAACATGGGATTTCCTGGCTGAATGCGGTCTGGGAAGAAGTCAGGAGTGGAAGAAAACAAGCATAGATGCAGCTTTGCAAGAAGAATACGTCCGCTGGGACAGGGAGAAGAATGCTATGGAAGAACAGGGAACAGAGCGGGAAGAATGGCTGAATGCAGAGGATATATGGCCTCTTTTAGAGCACCATCAAAATCAGGTGTTTTATACGGCTAAGGGACTGGATTTTACCTATACCATCAAAGGCGGAGAGATGTTTGTAGACAGGCGCTCCAAGTCCATTACCAGGGCCACGGTGGAAAAGGCTTATGAAAAGCTGAAAGCCGACAATGGACAGACCATCCATGGCCCGAAAAAGTTAAATGTATTTGGAGCGCCCTATGTCTGGGCTCTTTTTTCCAGTTTAAATCTGATAAAAAAGAAACCGGTTACCGGATAAGATCCCGGGCAGCCGTGTATCCATGACTGGAGCAGGCAGCTCTTACAGCGCGGTTAATGGCCTTTCCCATAACATAAGAGGCCAGAGTTCCGGCTATATTGATATCAGCCGGCACAGTTCCGACAGAAACGGCATATACCGAATCGCCATCAGCAGTGGTATGCACCGGGCGTATGGTACGGGCCAGGCCGTTTTGCGCCATAGAAGCAAGTTTGTTGACCTGTGCTTTGGTGAAAGCACCGTTGGTCAGAACTGCACCTATGGTTGTATTGCCGGTAAACAGATCCGGCATTGCAGAAATATCATGTAAAAATGCTTCTTCCGTGGACAGAAGACTGCTTTTGGTTTCGTTCAGCAAACCGGCAATCTGCTGTCCATTTTCTATGTCATAAACATCGCCCAAAGCATTGACAGCTACAATTGCCCCTATTTTTAACGCTCCAATCTGGACGGCATAGCTGGCGGCGCCGCTTTTCATGGCAAACTGGGGACCACGGTATTTTCCTACTGTACAGCCGCAGCCTACACCGGCATTGCCGTCCGGAAAGGAATAATCGCCGGATTCTCTGACAGCCCTCCGGCGTTTTTCTGCGTCTTCACAGGCGCGGTAAGCCATCTTGCCATCGGGACGAACCGAGGGATTTCCGATTACCAGATCAAAGATGCTGGACTGGCATACCAGAGGAACCTTCGTAATGCCCACATCAAAGCCGATTCCCCGTTCTTCCAGATAGCGCATGACACCTCCTGCGGCATCCAGACCAAAAGCCGAGCCTCCGGAAAGCAGAAGGCCGTGGAGACCTTCTGAGGCAGCCAGGGGATTTAACAGAGGAGTTTCTCTGGAAGCGGGGCCGCCGCCTCTGACATCTACTCCGGCAGGAGCACACTGGTCAAAAAGCAGGACGGTGCAGCCGGTGGCAGCTTCTTCATCACAGGCATGGCCTGCTGTAAATCCGCCGATTTCAAGCAGCGGGATTTCTTTTAAATCATGGTTCATAACAGCCTCCTTAAATATACAGATGGTTAATGGGAAACAGGGGTTTTCTGGAGAGAAGAACGGAAAGCGGCAAACAGAGCCCTTCCCACAGCCTGGGTCAGCACAGCGGCAATGAGGGCTTCGGGAATGCCGTTGATTCCAATAACGCCCATAATGACTCCAAACAGCATGGAAGGATCTTTCCCTCCTGCTGCAGCATATTGTTCCCCAAACAGCAGATAAATCAGGGACATGACGCCTATGGTATTGACCATGGAGCCAACAAAGCCGGAAATCAGCAATGGAAGGGAAAGTCCCCTCATTCTTTTCTTCAAAAAGAGGAATACATATCCGGCAATCAGGCCGATTAAGATCCGGGGAGCAATGGCCACAACCAGGCTTTCAAATCCGCCGTGAAACTGGGGACTGAAGCTGTAAAACGGGGTGAAGACAAAAGACGTAATATTTGGCTGGATGGTAGCTTTTACAACGCTGGTAATTCCGAAGATTGCTCCTAAAAGTGCTCCGGTTTTCGGACCTAACAGGCATGCGCCGATAATAACCGGAATGTGCATGGTGGTGGCATTCATGAAGGGCAGAGGAATGTAACCTAAGGGTGTAAATGCCATGACCATCATAATGGCGGTCAGAAATGCCACTTGGGACATGAGAAGTACACGGTTGTGTTCAGATACAGATTTGTTGTGTTGTTTATTCAATTGTTTTACCTCCTGCTGGCATCCCGTTTTGGGTACGCCGCGTATTTAATTCCGCTTAGGAAGGCAGTCTGTTTCAATTGATAAGAGCAGCGCCGTACTGTCTGAAATTCAGTACAATCGGCGCAGGAAGACAGAACTGCTTTTCGGAATCCTAAAGTATTGTACGCCTATGTTTCCCGGATTGCAAGAAAAATTTGCTGTCAGCCGGTTCCTTATCCTTCTTTCTGGAAAATGTACAGTTCAGCCATGCATCTTCTTGCCCGCTTACAGCGGACAAGAAGCATCGGGCGT
>URUX01000070.1 GCA_900551135.1 uncultured Clostridium sp. | reverse complement strand
GGAGAATATCAGGAAATTATTCTGCAGTGTGCCAGAGAGTCGGCTAAGTATGAAAGAGAGGTTTGGGGAAGACGTCAAAAGGCTTCGGAGCAGAAAGTCCGGGAGGCAGGATGTGAAATCGTGGTTATGGACATGCTGGAAAGAGGCCGTTTCCGTCAGGCTGTTCAGCCGCTATATAAAAAATTCTGCGCAGATTATCTGGATGTGATTAACCGGATTGTAGAAAAGGGAAAACAATTTGAAGAGACAAAATAGACCATGGAGCGGAAATCTTCTGAACTGATTTCCGCTCCATGGTTGACGTTATAAGGAGATTACTTTGTTTTTGCAGCAGGGGATGCCTTTGTCAGAAATGGATACAATTCTTCATAAGCCTCCAGCTGTTCCTCATTTTCCGGCAAAGCAGGAATCAGCCCTGTGCAGTCCATGGCAGAACAGGCCTGAATCTGTTCTCTGTCGTCATGTTCATGGTAGGAAATGATATGGGATTCTGTTTTTTTCATAGATTTCTCCTTCCTCTGTGCTGGTATTAATATGCCCGCCTGATGGAGAAAAAAATCGGGATGGATGGTTTTGCAAAAGATGGAAAGAAATTTAGGAAATTTTCATACATTTTAAAGTGGTTTTCCTTGATTTATGGAAAGACTAACATTATAATGGGATAGAATAGGCGTTATAATACGCTTTTTCAGAAGGAGAGTAAGTACGTATGGATAATAACAACAATCAGGATAAGAACAACGGTAAAATGTCGCCTAATGGCCAGACCGTCCTGGTCCTGGTAATTGCGGCAATTATTACGCTGATGGTCATTACGCTGATGCGGGATATGGTCACAAAAAATTCCACTCAGGAACTTTCTTATACCCAGTATGTGGAAATGGTAGAGGCTGGAAAGGTAGAAGCAGTCCTTATTGGAAATTCCGAGATTACCATATATCCGAAGAAGGAGGCTTCCGAGTATTCCCAGCTAATCCGTTACTATACGGTGAAAGTACCTACGGATTATAACAATGCCGAACGGCTTCTGGCTCACGGCGTAGATATTAAGGAGCAGAAGACAGATTCCAGCATTATTTTAGAGTCAATTATCAGTTTTGTCATTCCATTTATCATTATTGTGATTTTTATGAACTTTATGATGCGCCGTATGGGAGGCGGCGGCATAATGGGTGTCGGCAAAAGCAACGCCAAGGTGTATGTACAGAAGGAAACCGGCATTACCTTTAAGGATGTGGCGGGAGAAGATGAAGCAAAAGAGTCTTTGACAGAGATTGTAGATTTCCTTCATAATCCGGCCAAATATACCCAGATTGGTGCAAAACTTCCCAAGGGTGCTCTTCTGGTAGGCCCTCCTGGAACGGGTAAGACACTGCTTGCAAAGGCAGTAGCAGGAGAAGCCCAGGTACCGTTTTATTCCCTGTCCGGTTCGGATTTTGTGGAAATGTTTGTAGGCGTAGGCGCATCCAGAGTCCGGGATTTATTTAAACAGGCCCAGCAGTCGGCACCATGCATTATCTTTATTGATGAAATTGATGCCATTGGTAAAAGCCGCGATACCAGATTCGGCGGCGGAAATGATGAACGGGAGCAGACCTTAAACCAGCTGCTGTCAGAAATGGATGGTTTTGATTCCTCTAAGGGTCTTCTGGTACTTGGTGCGACCAACCGTCCGGAGATTCTGGATCCGGCTCTTCTGCGTCCGGGCCGTTTTGACCGGCGGATTATTGTGGATAAACCGGATTTAAAGGGAAGAGTCAATATTTTAAAGGTTCATTCCAAAGATGTACTGCTGGATGACAGCGTAGATTTTGAAGAGATTGCCCTGGCAACTTCCGGAGCTGTGGGAGCGGATCTGGCCAATATGATGAACGAGGCGGCCATTAATGCGGTTAAAAACGGCAGACAGGCTGTTTCCCAGAAGGATTTATTTGAAGCAGTGGAAGTGGTTTTAGTTGGTAAAGAAAAGAAAGACCGAATCCTGAGCAAAGAAGAGAGACGGATTGTTTCTTACCACGAGGTTGGCCATGCATTAGTCAGCGCCCTTCAAAAAGATGCTGAACCGGTGCAGAAGATTACCATTGTTCCCAGAACCATGGGAGCGCTGGGATATGTGATGCAGGTTCCGGAGGAGGAAAAATTCCTCAATACCAAGAAAGAGATTAACGCCATGCTGGTAGGATTTCTGGCAGGCCGTGCTGCAGAGGAAATCGTATTTGATACGGTTACAACCGGTGCAGCCAATGATATTGAACAGGCTACCCGCATTGCCAGAGCCATGGTAACCCAGTACGGTATGTCAGAACGCTTTGGCCTTATGGGACTGGCAACCCAGGAGGATATGTATTTAAGCGGACGAACCGTATTAAACTGCGGTGATGCAACGGCAGCTGAGATTGATCAGGAAGTAATGGCTATCTTAAAGCGCTCTTATGAAGAGGCAAAACGTCTTCTGTCTGAGAACCGGACGGCGCTGGATAAGATTGCGGAATTCCTGATTGAGAAAGAGACGATTACCGGAAAAGAATTTATGGAGATTTTCCGAAGAGTACAGGCAGAAGAGAAACAGACTGAGACGGCTGAGACAGGCACAGGCCTTCAGGAGGGTGAGACATGTTAAAGGATTTGGTATTAAAAAACCGTTCCTGCCGCCGGTTTTACCAGAGCGAGCGAATCAGTGAAGATACCTTGAGAGAACTGACCGATTTAGCCAGAATGACGGCATCCAGCGCGAATTGCCAGGCTTTAAAGTATTATCTGGCTGCAGATGAGGAAATTTGCGCCAGAATATACCCGTCTCTGGCCTGGGCAGGCGCTCTGCCGGATTGGGACGGTCCGGAAGAAGGAGAACGTCCTGCTGCTTATATTGTGATTGTATGTGATGAGAGCATTGCAAAAAGCAAGATGTGGGATGAAGGAATTGCCGCCCAGACCATAATGCTGGGAGCGGCAGAAAAAGGTTTGGGCGGCTGCATGTTAGGAAGCATTAACCGCTCCCAGTTAGCCCGGACTCTAAAGCTGGATTCAGAGCGATACCATATCAGCCTGGTGCTGGCTTTGGGAAAACCGAAGGAAACCATTGTAACGGTTCCAGTAGGAGAAGATGGCAGCACCACCTATTACCGGGATGAAAATCAGGTGCATTATGTGCCAAAGAGAAGTTTGGAAGAAATTATTTTATAAGAAGAAAAACCCCAGAATCATCGCTGAAACCGGTGTTTGAAATACAAAGGTTTCAGGAAAGATTCCGGGGTTTTTGGATTTAATGGTAAATCTTTTTGTGTTCGTAAATAGGTTCAGAAGTCAGCTGAACGCCTAATTTTTTAAACATATTAATATCGACTGAGGACAGCATGACGGATGTGTGAACCTGACAGCCGCGAAGCTTGGGAAGCTGCTCTAAGGCAATCTGTGCATTGCGGTCTGTGGCAGCGCACATTGACAGGGCAATCAGCACCTCGTCTGTGTGAAGTCTGGGGTTTTTGCTGCCTAAGTAAGTAGTCTTCAGGGTCTGAATCGGCTCAATGGCGGAAGGAGCAATCAGATGTACATCGTGAGGAATATTGCCAAGGACTTTTACAGCATTCAGCAAAAGGGCAGCAGAAGCACCTAATAAGTTGCTGGTCTTACCGGTAACAATCGTACCGCCTTCCAGTTCCATGGCTGCAGCCGGAGCCTGAATCTTCTTTGCCAGTTCTTTACAGGGATTAATGACGGAGCGCATCTCCGGACTGGTCTTTGCCTGTTTCATTAAAAGTTCGATTTTGTAGATTTCCTCCTGGGTGGAATCCTCGTGAACCAGACGAACCAGAGCCTCATAATACCGGCGTATAATTTCCTGGCGGGAAGCTTCGCAGCACACATCATCATCAATGATACAGTTTCCTACCATATTTACACCCATGTCGGTAGGGGATTTATATGGGCTCTCTCCATAAATGCCTTCAAAAATGGCATTAAGCACTGGGAAGATTTCTACATCCCGGTTATAGTTGACGGTAGTCTTTCCATATGCCTCCAAATGGAAAGGATCAATCATGTTGACATCATTTAAATCAGCAGTAGCAGCCTCATAAGCCAGATTGACCGGATGTTTTAAGGGCAGGTTCCAGATAGGAAAGGTCTCAAATTTGGCATAGCCGGCTTTGATTCCCCGCTTATTCTCGTGGTAAAGCTGGGATAAGCAGGTAGCCATTTTACCGCTGCCAGGTCCGGGAGCGGTAATGATAACCAGAGGTTTGGAAGTCTCGATATAGTCATTCTTTCCATATCCCTCATCGCTGACGATCAGGGGAACGTTGCTGGGATACCCTTCGATTATATAATGACGGTACACTTTAATCCCCATATGCTCTAACTTGGTTTTAAACTGATCAGCACTGGACTGACCAGAATACTGGGTGATGACAACGCTGCCGACGTAAAGTCCCTTGTCCGTGTATTCCTGAATCAGGCGAAGCACATCCACATCATAGGTAATGCCCAAGTCGCCCCGGACTTTGTTTTTTTCAATATCAGCGGCGCTGATGGCAATTAAAATTTCGGCCTGATCTGCCAGCTGGAGGAGCATCCGGAGCTTGCTGTCCGGCTCAAAACCTGGAAGAACACGGGCTGCGTGGTAATCATCAAAAAGCTTGCCGCCGAATTCCAGATAAAGTTTATCTCCGAATTGGCCGATTCTTTCCCGAATATGCTGGGACTGCATGGTAAGGTATTTGTTGTTATCAAATCCGATTTTCATACGACAAGAAATCTCCTATTTATTGATGTGAAAGTGTATAGTCACCAGCCTTCAGGCTGATGACAAGCCATACATTTCTATATTATACCACAATCCGAAAAAGAAGCCATAGCAATTTTACGAAATTTCTACAAGTTTTCATATTGGGGAGATAATCGGGGGAAAACTGGCAAAAATACCTTGTGTGTGGGGAAACGAATAACCAGAGACAGTCAAAAAGCTTGGCGAATCCCATAAGATGTGGTAAAATAACGATTAACATAGAGAGAACGGCTGTTAATTTCCAAATTGAGAGAAAAAAGAGGATGTGTTATGAAAAGAAAAACAGTGCTCCTGCTGTGCCTTTTGCTTTGTCTTTTGAGCCTGGCAGGGTGCAGACGGTATGAGCCGATTGAAGATGTGGCTGAAACAGAGGACGGACCGGCAGAATTGGAAGGAAATGATACAGAAGCTTTGGAAGAACGGGAAGAAAGTCTGACGGATGAATCGGCTCTGGCCAGGGAGATTTCAGGAGAAGACGGGGAAAAAGAGGAGATTATCCACATCAGTAACGACCCGGTGAGAGTTCCTGTGAAAGTAAAAGGGATCTATCTGACCGCTAACAGCGCAGGCTCCGTCGGACGAATGGATGAAATTATCGGTTACATGGATCAGACCGAATTAAATGCTGTGGTAATTGATGTAAAAGATGATTTCGGCAATGTGACCTTTGAGATGGACAGTCCGGTGGTCAATGAGATTGAAGCGGTAAAAACCTATATCGGAGATATGGAAGGGCTGGCAAAAAAGCTGAAAGAACATAATATTTACATGATTGCCAGAATACCGGCATTCCGCGATCCGTATCTGGCAGAAAAAAAGCCGGAGTGGTGTCTGAAGCTGTCCGATGGCAGTATTTATAAAGACAATAAGGGCCAGGCCTGGGTCAATCCCTATAAAAAAGAAGTGTGGGACTATCTGATAGAAATCGGAAAAAAAGCCGGTGAAGCCGGTTTTGATGAAATTCAGTTTGACTATGTCCGGTTTTGTACGGAACGGGGCATGGGAGATGTAGTATTTGAGGAAGCCGATACCCAGGGAAGGGATAAAACCCAGATTATTACGGAATTTATTCAGTATGCCTATGACCAGCTGGCGGAAGAGGGGCTGTTTGTATCAGCAGATGTATTTGGAACCATAATTAACAGTACGACAGACGCCCAGATTGTGGGGCAGAGTTATGGAGAGATGGCCGCCAGTCTGGATTATATTTGTCCCATGATTTATCCGTCTCATTACGGAAACGGGAATTTTGGAGTGGATTATCCGGATACCAGACCCTATGAGACAATTCTGGGAGCGCTGGAAGGTTCGCAAAAAGAACTGAAAAAATTTGAGACAGAAGGGGAAAATCAGGCAGTGGTGCGTCCATGGCTTCAGGATTTTACGGCTTCTTATCTGAAACATTACATTCCATATGGAGATGCGGAAATCAGGGCTCAGATTCAGGCAGTATATGACGCAGGCTATGATGAATGGATTTTATGGAGCGCGGCCAACCGTTACCACTATGGAGGACTTTTAACGCCGGAAGAAGCAGCTGCAGAAGAGACGGCGATTGCAGAGTCCAGAGCGGCTCTGCCCCCGGAAACGGAGACGGCTGCTGAAACAGAAGAAATACCGGAACCGGAGAGCAGCAGTCAGGCCGGTTGAGAAGACATGAGAGACATCACAGGACAGGCAGAAAGGATGGATGATAAAATGGACAATCTGGAACGAATTCCCAAACCAGGGGAATTATACCGCCATTTTAAGAATAACCTGTATCAAATTGTTACACTTGCATCCCACACGGAGACAGGGGAATGTCTGGTAATCTATCAGGCGCTGTACGGCGATTTCGGAGTATATGCAAGGCCCCTTTCCATGTTTAACAGTCCGGTGGACAGGGAAAAATATCCGGACGCAGTTCAGCAGCTGCGGTTTGAGAAAGTAAAACCGGACCGTTTTGCACCGTCAGAGAGGGGCGAAGCGGTCGGGCCGTCTCAGCCGGAAGAGCGTCCGAATCCGCTGCTTTTGGAATTCTTAGAGGCAGAGGAACTGGGAAGTCAGATAGAGATTTTAAAGAAGATGAGGGGAAAAGTGAGCCAGAAGGAACTGGACAGCATCTATCTGGTGCTGGATATGATTCCTTCAGCTGGCGATCCGGATATTCAGCTGGCCCAGCTGACCAAAAGTCTGGAAACAAGAAAAAAGTACGATGGAAGCCGGCTGCGATAGGAAAGCCGGCTGTACTTTTTTGGGCAGGTATAGGAGGAAACAAATGGTTTTTGATATTGAAGAAGAACTGAAAAAGCTTCCGGCCCAGCCAGGAGTCTATCTGATGCATGATGCAAAGGATGAGATTATCTATGTGGGAAAAGCGGTAAGCTTAAAAAACCGGGTACGTCAGTACTTTCAGAGCAGCCGGAATAAGACTGCTAAAATCGAACAGATGGTTTCCAGAATTGCCAGATTTGAGTATATTATTACAGACTCAGAGATGGAAGCCCTGGTGTTAGAGTGTAATTTGATTAAAGAATACCGTCCAAGGTACAATACCATGCTGAAGGATGACAAAAGCTATCCGTATATCCGGGCAACGGTATATGAAGATTATCCGAGACTTCAGTTTGCCAGAACCATGAAACGGGACAAGAGCCGGTATTTTGGGCCTTATACCAGTTCAGGAGCAGTAAAGGATACCCTGGATCTGGTGTGCAGGCTTTATCAGATCCGGACCTGTCAGAGGGTTTTGCCAAGGGATGAGGGGAAAGAACGGCCATGTCTGAACTATCATATCAAACAGTGTCAGGCACCCTGTCAGGGCTATATCAGCAAAGAAGAGTACCGGGCTAATTTTAACCAGGCCCTGGAATTTTTAAGCGGCAATTTTGAGCCTGTATTAAAATCCCTGGAAGAAAAAATGATGGCAGCTTCTGACAACATGGACTTTGAAAAAGCCATTGAATACCGGGATTTGTTAACCAGTGTCAGGCATGTGGCCCAGAAACAGAAGATTACCAGTCACAACATGGAGGATCGGGATATCATTGCCATGGCAAAGGCCGGAGAAGATGCAGTGGTTCAGGTGTTTTTTGTGCGTGAGGGCAGGCTGATAGGAAGAGACCATTTCCGTCTGTCTGTAGCTATGGAGGAGAAAAAAAGCGGGATTCTGACCAGCTTTGTAAAACAGTTTTATGCGGGAACACCATTTGTACCCAGAGAATTGTGGGTACAGACGCCGTTAGAAGAAGAGGAGATCCTGACTCAGTGGCTAAGCGAAAAGAGGGGGCAGAAGGTTCACATTCTTGTGCCTCAAAAGGGAGATAAGGAACGGCTGGTGGAACTGGCAGCAAAAAATGCGTCTATGGTGCTGGTTCAGGATTCGGAGAAGATTAAGCGAGAGGAACTGCGTACCATTGGAGCGATGAATCAGGTAGGTTCCTGGATGAATCTTCCAAAAGTCAGCAGGATTGAAGCGTTTGACATTTCCAATATCAGCGGTGTGGAGTCGGTAGGTTCCATGATTGTATACGAAGACGGCAGACCAAAGCGCAGCGACTACCGTAAATTCCGGATTCGTACCGTACAGGGGCCAAATGACTATGCTTCCATGGAAGAGGTGCTGACCAGACGGTTTTCCCATGGGATTACCGAGGCAAAAGAACTGAAAGAAAAGGGGATGGATCTGTCCTTTGGAAGCTTTACCCGTTTTCCGGATTTGATTATGATGGACGGCGGAAAGGGACAGGTCAACATTGCACGGAAAGTTTTGTCAGAACTGGGACTTTCCATTCCGGTATGCGGTATGGTAAAAGATGACAGCCACAGAACCAGAGGACTGTATTATAACAATGAAGAAATTCCCATTGACAGACATTCGGAAGGATTCCGCCTGATTACCAGAATTCAGGATGAGGCTCACCGGTTTGCCATTGAGTATCACAGAAGCCTGCGGAGCAAACATCAGGTGAAATCTATTTTGGACGATATCAGCGGAATCGGCCCGTCCAGAAGAAAGGCGCTGATGAAACATTTTAAAGAAATCGAAAAGATTCAGCAGGCATCTGTGGAGGAACTGCTGGATGTGCCGGGGATGAACCGGCAGGCGGCAGAATCGGTTTATGAATTTTTCCGAAAACCCGCTTGTCAAACCACATAGAATGCCTGTATACTTATAGCATGTATAAACATACAAATTTAGGTAAGGAGAATAGATCATGTATGGTGTAACAATTACGGAAATTATTAATAAGCTGAATTTACAAAACATGACTCCTGAGATTGACACAGATAAAATCGTGGTATCTCATCCGGATGTAAACCGTCCGGCTCTTCAGCTTACAGGTTTTTTTGAACATTTTGATAATGAGCGGGTTCAGATCATTGGTTTTGTCGAACAGGCTTATTTGAATACTCTGACGACGGAACGCAAGAGAGAAATATACGACCGGTTACTGGCATGTCAGATTCCCTGTCTGATTTACAGCCGCAACATGGGACCGGATGAAGATATGCTGGAAATGGCAAATCATTACGGAGTGCCTTGCCTGGTGTCTGCCAAATCCACCTCGGATTTAATGGCAGAGGTTATCCGCTGGCTCAACGTAAAACTGGCGCCCTGTATCAGCATTCATGGCGTTCTGGTGGATGTATTCGGTGAGGGTGTCCTGATTATGGGCGAAAGCGGTATTGGAAAAAGCGAGGCAGCTCTGGAACTGATTAAGAGAGGACACCGTCTGGTAACGGATGATGTGGTAGAACTTCGAAAAGTCAGCGACGATACTTTGATCGGAAGCGCTCCGGATATTACCAGGCATTTTATCGAACTGCGGGGAATTGGAATTATTGATGTGAAAACGCTGTTTGGTGTGGAGAGTGTAAAAGATACCCAGTCTATTGATATGGTAATTAAACTGGAGGACTGGAATAAGGATAAAGAGTATGACCGGTTAGGTCTGGAAGATCAGTATACCGAGTTTTTGGGAAACCGGGTAGTCTGCCATTCGATTCCCATTCGTCCAGGACGAAATCTGGCAATTATCGTAGAGTCTGCCGCAGTTAACCACAGACAGAAAAAGATGGGATACAATGCGGCAAAGGAACTGTACAATCGTGTGCAGGCTAACTTAAGCAGACAGGGGATTTAAGCATGACGGATTTTTTGGCAAACCTAACAGAAGCGGCCGGCGGCCCGGATGAGATCCGGATTGGGGAACCTATGAAAAAGCATACGACATTTCGGACAGGAGGACCTGCGGCATACTTTGTTACTCCTCCCTGCAAAGAGAAACTTGCTGCTGTAGCAGATCTCTGCCGCAGGGAACACATTCCCTATTATATTCTGGGCAATGGAAGCAATCTTTTAGTCAGCGATAAAGGATACGATGGAGTTATGATTTCCATGACAAAAGGATTTTCCCACATTCAGGTACAGGACCGGATGATTACAGCAGGTTCCGGTGCTCTGTTATCCAGAATTGCAAAGGCTGCCCTGGAAGAATCCTTAACCGGACTGGAATTTGCTGCAGGAATTCCCGGAACACTGGGAGGCGCAGTTGTGATGAATGCCGGTGCATATGGCGGGGAGATGAAACAGGTGTTAAAGTCCGTTTCAGTTCTGACAAAAGATGGACAGGTAAAAGAAATTCCGGCAGAGGAACTGGAACTGGGATATCGGAGCAGCTGTATCCAGAGAGAGGAGTATGTGGTTCTCTCAGCAGAGATTCTTCTGGAAACAGGAGATCAGGCAGAGATTCAGGCCAGGATGGACGAACTGGCGGCCAGACGAAGGGAAAAACAGCCTTTGGAATATCCCAGCGGCGGCAGTACGTTTAAACGGCCGGAAGGTTATTTTGCCGGAAAACTGATTGAAGATGCAGGGTTAAAAGGATTTACGGTTGGGGGAGCCCAGGTTTCAGAAAAACACAGTGGTTTTGTAATCAACCGAAAGAATGCCGCAGCTTCTGATGTGTATGAATTGTGCCGTCAGGTGCAGGCGCGGGTCAAGGAGAAGTTTGGAGTCGATCTGGAAATGGAAGTAAAACGCCTCGGAGATTTTTCGTAATAAACGTGACGATTTGTTAATAACATACAGTTGGAGGAGACAGCATATGAAACTGGTAATCGTGACAGGCATGTCAGGGGCAGGCAAAACCATTGCTCTGAAAATATTAGAGGATTTGGGATTTTACTGCGTAGATAACCTGCCGATTTCATTGGTAGACCGTTTTGCGGAACTCATTATGGAAAGCCCCGGGGATATCCGGAATGTGGCTCTTGGGATTGACATCCGGAGCGGCGATGAACTGCCCGGACTCAATGCAACGCTGGATAAGTGGAGCAAAAGCAGCATTCCTTACGAGATTCTGTTTTTAGATGCCAGCGATAATATATTAATTAAGCGCTACAAGGAAACCCGCAGAAAACATCCATTAGCTGGCTGCGGCCGGATTGATGAAGGAATTGGAAAGGAACGGGAAAGGCTTGGATTTTTAAAAGAAAAAGCCGATTATATTATTGATACAAGCCAGCTTTTGACAAAAGAACTGCGGAAAGAACTGGAAAAGATATTTATAAATAATCAAAATTACCGGAATCTGTTCGTGACGGTGTTGTCCTTTGGATTTAAATATGGAATACCTGCAGACGCAGATCTGGTATTTGACGTCCGATTCCTGCCAAATCCCTATTACGTAGAGGAACTTCG
>URUX01000069.1 GCA_900551135.1 uncultured Clostridium sp. | reverse complement strand
ACATATTTTTAGGTCGTGAATAACCTCAAAACTATACCTACGAGGCAATAAAAACCTGCATTTGGAACAGGTACAATTTAGATACAGCCAAAGAAAACGGCTGATTGATTGTTCCTTGAAAACTAAATAGTCATTCATCAGATACATTCCTGTTGTCGGTGCGAGAGCATCAGCCACATCAGCGATACGCAATGACCTGCTACTTAGGAGATAGAGTCACCTACGTTACTTTTGTCTGTCCTTCCTGTGGCAAGAGCGAGAACTATCGGCTCGTAAATATCGGGTTGCTCCCGATACGGCAATGAAAGCAACAGGCACAATGATACTTCTGCCCAGCCACAGCCCCTTTTCTCTTTTCAGGGAACGGGGATCACGCAATGGGGGTAGCCCGGTGAGAACCACGGGGAGGTTAGATTCCTATGGAGTCGGTTAGCAGCTGACCGTCTGATGATTTCCCAGACAGTATTCTGTCTCCCAGGGGTGTCGAGGACAAATATGGGAACGACATAGTAAACACGAAGGGGCAGTTTCTGCCCCTCTTACATAAGACGATGAAAGGAGGGCAAACAGGTGATGGATAAAAATTGGGAATACCGCCGTGGCGATATATATTTGGCTGACCTGTCTCCGTTCTGCGGCTCTGAACAAGGTGGTGTTCGCCCAGTTGTTGTTATTCAGAACAACACCGGCAACCGGCACGCCCCTACTCTGGTTGTGGCAACCGTCACAGCCAGAACCAGAAAAAAGACAAAACAGCCAACCCATTTTTTGATTAGAGATAACCCGGCTCTCAGCAGACCTTCTATGGTGTTGTTGGAGCAAATCAGAACCATTGATAAGCAGCGAATTGAAAGATATTTGGGTAGAGTTACCCGACAGGAAATGTTCGGTATCAATAGAGCGTTGCTTGTCAGTCTGGATTTGAATACATCCTCTCGTCAGTGAAAACTATGGGCAGACCTACCTTTGTGGGGCTGCCTATACTTTTGCCGATGAGGTTCCATGAATAACTCAGGGAGATTTTGGCAAGAATGATAAACGAAGGTGGTGATTGCAGATGACAAGAAGTGAAGCGACAAAATCTACAGCAGCTGAACAGCTGGTGGATATTCGAGATGTGAAAATTGATCGCTCTTTGCCGAGTGAGGAAAGAATCAAATCCTTTATCGAGCAGATTAAAAATCCTTACCAGTTCAAAGTAGGCAACACGGTTGTGAGAGTGTCGTTTGCAAATACGCAGAATACGATTACTGACAACTTCATCAACATGATTGCTTCTATGTAACGGATAAATCCGTTGGAAGAAATTGGCGAGATACTAATGCGGTGACAAACTGGATTTTCGCAGTCCGCTATGGTAACATAGCCTTGGACAAAATCAAGCGAAAACTCCGGTTTGTTTTTTCAGCTTCGGACGATTAACAAACAGGAGTGGCGCACTATGCAAAAAAGTATTGATAAGATTTACTATGCCGCCATCTACCTGCGTTTATCGAAGGAAGATGGTGACCTTTCTTCTGGCGAGAAGAAAGAAAGCAACAGTATCGCTAACCAGCGAAAGCTGATTGAAGATTATTTGAGCAGAAACCCTGAGATCACTTTGGTTCAGGAGTTCTGCGATGATGGTTATACAGGTGCTAACTTTGACCGTCCTGACTTTCAGCGAATGATGGAACAGGTCAAAACAGGAAAAATCAACTGCATCATTGTCAAAGACCTTTCCCGTTTTGGTCGTGACTACATTGATTCCGGCAGATACATTGAGAAGATTTTCCCGTCCCTGGGCATCCGTTTTATTGCCATCAACGACAACTACGACTCTGCACAGTCTCAGCAGGCAGGCAACGAAATCATTCTTCCGTTCAAAAACCTGATTAACGACTCTTATAGCAGAGATATTTCCATCAAGATTCGTTCCAACTTGGAGACCAAGAGAAGAAATGGCGAATTTGTTGGAAGTCATGTGGTCTACGGCTACCGTAGATCTGACGATGATAAAAACAAACTGGTCATCGACCAGACTGTTGCTCCGGTCATCCAGAGCATTTTCAGCATGAAGATGGATGGCTTCAGTCCTGCACAGATTGCAGACGAGCTGAATAAAGACGGTGTTCCGTCCCCTTATGAATATAAGAGACAGAGTGGTTCCAAATACCAGTCTGGTTTCAAGAAGCAGATTCAGACCAATTGGGGCGCAAAAGCGATTTATCGCATTTTGAAAAATGAGATGTACACCGGCACTCTGGTTCAGGGAAAGACGACAACTCCAAACCATAAAATCAAAAGCAGAACCACAAAAGATGAAGCGGATTGGATGAGAACGGAGAACGCACATGATGCGATTATCTCTCCTTCCATTTTCGATATGGTTCAGAAGCTCATGCTTGAGGACACAAGAAGTCCTTCGGGTGATAATTCTGTGCATTTGTTTTCAGGTAAGGTGTTCTGTGCTGATTGCCAGAGTACCATGACCAGAAAGAAAACCAAGTCCGCAGGCAAGGAGTATGTGTACTTCGTTTGCAATGCCAATAAGGTAGATCGCAAGGTATGTGATGCACACACCGTAAAGGAACAGGTTGTTTACGATGCTGCTCTTGCGGTCATTCAGGCACAGGTTTCTCTTGCCTTAAACTTGGAAATTGCCCTTGGGGAATTGAACGGTATCTCTTGGGAGCGCCGTGAAATGGAGCGTATCGCTTCAAAAATTGCCAGACAGGAAGAAGTTATCGAACACAACAAGCAGATGAAAGCTCATGTGTACGAGGACTTCAAGACAGAAATGATTACTCGTGAGGAATACTTTATTTTTAAGGCTGAGTTCGACAAGAACATTCAGGAAGCCAAAGAAGCTATTGCCCGCCTGGTAGGTAATAAAAATCAAATCAGTTCCGGTCTCACGGAACAGCAGAGCTGGCTTGCACAGTTCAGAGAATACGAAAACATTCAGGAACTGAACCGCAGAGTCGTAGTCAATTTCATTGATAGAATTGAGATTACCGAGGATAAGCAGGTTCATGTTGTTCTGAATAACGCAGATCAGTTCCAGGCGATTATGGAGTTCCTGGAGGAAGAAAAAGCGAAATCCGACGCAAAGAAGGTGATTTCGTTCATAAGGGAGGTGAGCTAAATGGCAAGACCGTCAAAGCGCCGTCAACAGGCATTAGCCAGTCAGACCGTTGCTGCGGAACAGTTTACTGTCATTCACAAGACTGCTATCTACGCTCGTCTTTCTCGTGAAGATAATCTGAATAGCTCTGATTCCATCGAAAATCAGCTGGCATTGCTCAATGAGTATGTAAGCAATCGTCCGTATCTGGAACTGGCAGGAACCTTTGTTGACAATGGCTACACTGGAACGGATTTTGACCGTCCTGAATGGCAGAAGCTGATGGAAGCAGTTCAGACAAAAGAGATTGACTGCATCGTAGTAAAAGACCTTTCCAGACTTGGACGTAACTATATCGAGACCGGTGAGTTCCTTGAAAAAATCTGTCCGTTCTTCGGTATCCGTTTCATTGCTATCAATGATGGTTTTGATACCGACACCGTAGAAGCAAGCGGTCAGCTTTCTGTGTCCCTTTCAAATATCATCAACGATTACTACGCCAAAGACATCTCTCGCAAGGTATCATCTGCCCTGAGAAGCAAGATGGAAAACGGCGACTTTATTGGTGCATGGGAAAAGTATGGATACCTGAAAGACCCAAACAATAAGAATCAGCTGATTATTAACCCGGAAACCGCACCTGTTGTAAAGCAGATTTTTCTGTGGCGTAGCGAAGGTATGAGCTACATGGGCATCAATAAGAAGCTCAATGACAGCGGTGTTCTCTCTCCGGGGCAGTACAAAGCGAACCGTGGCATTGTTACGAACAACAACCAAAAAGACCGTGTTATCCTCTGGAACAAGCACATGATTACTGAGATTCTGAAGGATATTACTTATCTGGGTCATTTGGCTCAGAGAAAGGCTTCTCAATGTTTATATGCCGGTATCTCCTTCCATCGTACAGAGGAACAGAACTGGATCATCGTTGAGAATATCCATGAGCCTATTATTGAACAGGAACTGTTCGATAAGGTTCAGGCTATCAACAATGCTGCCGCTGAAAAGTCAAAGGCAAACAGAGGTAAGTATGACCACTTACCGAAAGCCGTAAACATCTATGGGAAGAAATTCACCTGTGCTGACTGTGGCTCTGTAATGAAACTTGTCCGTTCTTTCAGCACAAAGAAAGACAAGGTGTACTTTACCTTTAAGTGTCCGACCTATGCCGAGCATGGCACAAGAGCCTGCAATGCGAAAAAGATGCGTAAAGCAGACTTGGATGAAGCTGTGCTTTCTACAATCCAGGCACAACTTGACCTGTTTGTAGATATGCAGGACAGTCTGCATCAGTTGTTGGCTATGAAGAAAGCCATGGCGAAGCAGAATGGACAGAAAGATGAACTCAAGTCTCTGAAAAAGAAGCTCGACCAAAAAAAGGGGTTGTTTGGAGGGCTTTATCGAGATTTGCGTGAGGGTCTTATCTCTGATGAGGATTATGCACAGACCCGTGAAGTCATTCTGGGCGAGATCAAACGCTTGGAAAAGCAGTTGGCAGAGCTTGAAGGAACCACGAACAGATTTGAAGAACAGCTCCGTGGTGAAAAGAAATGGGATGAACTTGTAAAGAAATATCACAATGCCACCGAGGTTACTGCCGAAATGGTGGATGCAATGATTGTTTCTATGAAGATGAACGAAGATAGCTCTCTGAGTATTGAGTTCAACCACATGGACGAGTTCAAGGCTATCTACGATACTATCGACATTCTCAGAAAGGAGGTTGCGTAATATGAAAAAGTGCATTGGCATCTATCTCCGTCTTTCTCTGGAAGATGTGGACAAGAGAACCAACAGGGCGAAGGATGAAAGTAACAGCGTTACTGCACAGCGTCAGCTGATCCAGCGACATATCGAACAGAACCCTTACCTTTCTAATCTGCCGCAGATGGAGTTCTGCGACGATGGCTTTAGTGGCACGAACTTTGAGCGACCGGATTTTCAGAGGATGATTGATCTTATCCGTGCCGGTGAAATCCATATCGTGATTGTCAAAGACCTTTCCCGTTTTGGTCGTGACTATCTGGAAGTAGGCGACTACCTGGAACACATTTTTCCGTTCCTTGGTGTCAGAATGATTTCCATTAACGACCATTACGATAGCGAAAAGTATCTTGGCAATACCGCAGGTATGGACATTGCCTTTCGTAACCTGATTTACGATTACTACAGTAAAGACCTTTCCAAAAAGGTCAAGTCGGCTATGAGAACAAAACAGCGTAATGGTGGCTATATCACCTGCTGTACTTATGGCTACAAGGTTTCTCCGAAAAACAAGCATCAGATGATTATTGACCCCGAAACGGCACCGATTGTACGCAGAATTTTCACCGATGTTATCGCTGGTAAATCCACCAGTCAGGTTGCCAGAGAGTTAAATGCTGAGGGCATCCTCACTCCGCAACAGTACAAAGGTGTTGCCAGAAGAAAAGACAGCCCTTCCAAAGCGTTATGGACACATAACCGAATATTGGATATGTTGAAGAATGTCAAGTACACCGGTTGCATGGTGAATCACACTCGTGAGAGCATGGTGATCCGTGCGAAGTCACAGCGTAGAGTGCCAAAGGAAGATTGGATTTACCATGAGAATGCCCATGAAGCCATTGTGACAACAGAAGAATTTGAAGCAGCACAGGCGGCTCTGCGTAAGGTCAGACCCCACACAAAGAAGAACAAAGAAAACTCATTTCCATTCTATTGCGCTCATTGCGGTCGTAAGCTCCAAAGAACCTTTGGCACGGATGTCCACTTCTACTGCGTAACTCCGTATTGGGACACCGATGCAGAACCGTGCAAATCAGTCAGATGGGACAGGACGGATATTGAAGAAGTTGTTCTGGCTGCGTTAAAGGCTCAAATTGCCGTTATGACGGTCGAAACTGTGGGTAAAACTCAGAATACCATTTCCGAAGGAGCTTTGCTCAGACAGCGTCTGAAGGTACTTGCAAGCGAGTTGGAAAGTGGTGATACCCAGAAGGTTCAAAGTTACCTTGACTATCGTGAGGGACGCATAACCAAGGAGGAGTTCATCGCTCTCCGTTCTGAGCGTGAAAAGAGTATGGAAGAACTGAAAAATCTGATTGCAGAAACAGAAGCTGCGTATGAAGATTTTCTTGAAAAGGAAAATCAGGCAAAGCAGGAACAAGCAATCGTTGAGTGTACAAGCTCCATGAATGATGAAGCTCTGAAAGAATTGATGTATGATGCGGTTAAGCGTATCAATGTCACGGACAATCAGAATATAGAAATCATCTGGAAGTTCGATGATCTGTTTAAAACAGCATAACAAAGAGCCAGTCAGAAACGACTGGCTCACATCTTTGAATAAAATGTCGATTTTTGTCCTAAAATGACTCAATGAGTAGGACGGGTGTGAAAGCTCCGAAAGCTGAAGAATCCTTATATTTCAAGGCTTTTCGGAGCTTCACAAAAATTTTTTGCACCTGATTGACACAATCAGACGATCTGGGACGAGTAGTGATTCCGAAAGAGATCCGCCGGACGCTCCGATTAAGAGAAGGGACACCGCTGGAAATATTTACCGACAGGGAAGGAGAGATTATTCTCAAGAAATATTCTCCCATGGTGGAACTGACAGCCTTTGCAGGGCAGTATGCAGAAGCAATGGCTCAGTCTACCGGGATGATGGTTTGTATCACAGATAGAGATCAGGTGGTTGCCGCGGCTGGAGGAGCCAGAAAGGAACTGCTGCAAAAACCCATCAGCCATCAGCTGGAAAGTGCCATTCAGGAAAGGACGGCAATGATTGCCGGAAAAGATGATAAAGCTTTTATTTCCCTGACTTCAGAACCCATGGATGGAATCACTGCCCAGGTCATTGCTCCGATTATTTGTGAAGGAGATGCGATTGGCGCTGTAATTATTTTAAGCAGGGAGCCGAGAGTGCGGTTTGGGGACATGGAGATGAAACTTGCAGTAACTGCCGCTGGTTTTTTGGGAAGGCAGATGGAAAGCTAAAGAAATATAAAAGTTCCTCTTACCAGGAGCAAAATTTACAGGAACAAAATCTGAAATGGATGGTACAGGCAACTTTGTGGCAATTTGTACCATCCATTATGCATTGAAGCCTCCGGATTTCGCCCTTATAAAAGATTTGTGCTGACGGAATTGAAATAGGAAAGCAAATGCTGTTGCAGATAGAAATTTAAATGCGGCGGATAACGCCGCAGCCAATCTTATTACCGGAATTTCCGGAAGGCTGAGATGAAAAATCATCGCTGCCAGAATGGATCACGACAGAGCGCCCAAGAATATCGGAAATAGAAAAACGTTTATCGTAAAAAGCTTCCCACGCATATCCCTGACTGCCCAAAACAGGGAGAAGATCTCCGGCGTGATGGGGATGAAGCTGGTGGTGGGGATTGTAATGTTCTCCGGTTTTTGTAAAAGACTGAGAGCAGTCTCCATTTTCATGAATGTGCATGGCATAAAAATTAGAAGAGCCGGAAGTATGGATATTAGGAAGCCCAAAAAGTTCGGATTCTATCAGAACACCTCCGTAAGGAGTATCATAAAATTTAATGAGTCCGCTTAACTGTGGGGCATTCGTATTTCCTGTAACCCAGGCGGCGGCCTGTGGCTGGTTACTTTTTAAAAGCTGGGAAAACAGAAGTCTGGGAGTAACAGATGGAGGCATAAAAAACAGCCTTTCAAAGGGGTTTACTACGATCATATGCAGAGATAAATGGAATGTTTCAGAAAAAAGAAAGGGAAGTTATCAGAGTGATCCAAAGTAAAATTCATCTGAAATTCAGGCAAAAGATGTCAGTATCTTGTTTACATTTCATCTATAAGTAAGATATAATAGAGGCATCCAACTAATGTTCTCAGATAAAAGGAGGAAGTTGCTATGAAAAACTTGAAAAAACGGTTTTGGTCGATTCTTCTGACTCTGACAATGGTAATGTCTGTGACAGCTGGCGTTACTGCGGCAACAGAGATTACCGCCCAGGCAGCGGAGCAGGATATTGTGATTTTGTACACCAATGATGTCCATTGCGGTGTAGATGACAATATCGGTTATGCAGGACTGGCTCTTTACAAGAAAGAAATGCAGGCCCAGACTCCGTATGTAACGTTAGTAGACGCGGGAGATGCGATTCAGGGCGCGCCTATTGGAACCCTTTCAGACGGCGGCTATATCATCGACATTATGAATCAGGTGGGCTATGATTTTGCAATTCCAGGCAACCATGAGTTTGACTATGGTATGCCTCGTTTTCTGGAACTGTCCGGCAAACTGAACTGCGGATATTATTCCTGCAACTTTATGAACCTGGCAGCCGGAACTCCGGTATTTGCACCGTATAAGATGATGGACTATGGCGATACCCAGGTGGCATTTGTAGGCGTCAGCACTCCGGAGAGTTTTACAAAATCCACGCCAGTCTACTTCCAGGATGCAAATGGCAACTACATATTTGGTTTCTGTGAAGACGAAAGTGGACAGGCCCTTTATAATCAGGTTCAGGTAACTGTGGATGCAGCAAATGCCCAGGGAGCAGATTATGTGATTTTAGTCGGTCACCTTGGCAATGAAGGCGTTAGCGGTCAGTGGTCTTCAGAAGCAGTAATTAAAAATACCAACGGTATTGATGCAGTCATTGACGGTCATTCCCATGAAACCTATGGCAAGACATTCCCAAATAAGGACGGCGAACAGATTGTCGTTACCCAGACTGGTACAAAGCTGAAAAACATTGGTAAAATGACAATTAAGCCAGATGGAACCATTACTACAGAGATGGTAAACACAGTTCCAGATGCAGGATTTACCACTTATACGGTACAGAAAAATGATTCTCTCAGCAAGATTGCCAAGAAGACACTTGGCTCTTCCCAGGCATGGCCAATTATTTATAATGCCAATAAGGATAAAATTAAAAAGCCAAATCTGATTACTGCAGGTATGGTATTAACCATTCCTGGCGGAGCAGCAGCTACGGAAGACGGCAAGTTTGTAGACGCGGCAGCCGATGCGTATATTAAGCAGATTCAGGCACAGTACAGCGAAAGTTTAAAGACGGTACTGGGAAAAACCAGTGTAGATCTGACCATTAAAGATCCGGCAACTGGAGAAAGAGCAGTCCGCAGAGCCGAGACCAACCTGGGTGATCTGTGTGCAGATGCATATCGTTATCAGTTGGGCGCAGACATTGGATTGATGAACGGCGGCGGTGTTCGCGACAGTATTGCAGCCGGTACGATTACTTACAATGATACATTAAAGGTATTCCCGTTTGGAAATATGGGCTGTGTTGTAGAAGCAACCGGACAGCAGATTAAAGATGCTCTGGAAATGGCTTCTAAGGATTGCCCGACAGAAAACGGCGGCTTTATGCATGTATCTGGCCTTACCTATACCATTGATACTTCTATTCCTTCCAGCGTAAAGGCCGATGAAAAAGGCAACTTCCAGAGTGTAAGCGGCGCTTACCGCGTAACCGATATTAAGGTGGGAGAGGAACCGTTAGATTTAAATAAGACCTATACAGTGGCTTCCCATAACTATATGTTAAAATCCGGCGGCGACGGTATGGTAATGTTTAATGGCAGCAAGGTAGTAAAAGACGACGTTATGGTGGACGTAGACGTTCTGTCTTCTTATATCTCTGAAAAACTGGGCGGCGTAGTAGGAGAAGAATATGTAAATCCCGCCGGACAGGGAAGAATTACGATTAAGTAACAACTAAGATAGCGATAGGGCAGTATAAGTTGACAATTCATTTGTCAATTTGCACTGCCCTTTTTGCTGGCTGTTATTAGAGAAAAACGTTGTGGTTTTGTTTTGAATAGGGGGGCAACAGTTCGATTGTAAACCAATATACAAATAAAGGTTGACAATTTGGAACGGAGGATTTATGATAGCATCAGCAGAATGAAAGAGAGGAAATGGAACCATGACGAAAAATGAAGTTTCAGCCAGCGCCAGTCATCTGGCGATTTCCGACATGACGATGATTGGCCTTGTAACGGCTGTTACCTGTGTATTAGGCCCCATGTCGATACCGGTTTTTATCAGTCCTGTGCCAATTACCCTGACCAATCTGGTGCTGTATTTGTCTCTGTATATCTTGAAGACGAAAAGAGCGTTTATCAGCTATCTGGTATATCTTTTGCTTGGAACAGCGGGGCTTCCGGTGTTTTCCGGTTTTTCAGGCGGACTTGGAAAGCTGATGGGGCCCACAGGAGGCTATCTGGCAGGATTCTTATTCCTGATTTTGATTGCAGGGTATTTTACAGAACGTTGGCCGGATAACCGTCTGATGTGCGGAGTTGGCATGATTTTAGGAACAGGCGTCTGCTATGGATTTGGCACGTTATGGCTTTGCAGACAGCTTGAACTTAGTTTTATAGAAGGGCTTGGAATAGGAGTATTTCCGTATCTGGTCGGAGACGGAGCGAAAATTGTTCTGGCAGTCATGACGGGTCCTGCTATATCGAAAAGAATTTCTCAGGCTGTGGGAAAGATTTAAAAAATAACAAAAATAACATGCGCAGGAAAACTCCCCTTTTCGCCGCACAAAACCCGTGATATACTAGAAATAGTGCTGAGATACATGAGTGTTTCACGAGTTTGAACAGACGACGAGATAAAGGGGAGTTTTTATAATGTTAGAGTTAATAAAGGAACAGACAAGACAGGTGGTGACAAAACTGCTGGAAACTGCCAATTTAAAGAAAGGGCAGATTTTAGTAGTGGGATGTTCGTCCAGTGAAGTGGGAAGCTTCCGGATTGGAAGTCATTCCAGCCAGGAAATCGGCAGCGCTGTTTTTCAGACTTTACAGGAGGTTTTAGAGCCGAAAGGGATTTATCTGGCAGCTCAGTGCTGCGAACATTTGAACCGGGCGATTATTATAGAAGAAGAGGCTGCAGAGAAGTATGGTTATGAACCGGTGAATGCAGTCCCTCAGTTGAAAGCAGGGGGATCATTTGCGACGGCTGCTTATCAAGGCTTCCGGCATCCGGTAGCTGTGGAGCATATCAGGGCTCATGCCGGAATTGATATAGGAGATACGCTGATTGGAATGCATTTAAGAGATGTGGCAGTACCTGTCCGCATTGAAACAGGAGAGATTGGCGGAGCTCATGTTGTCTGCGCCAGAACCCGCCCCAGATATATTGGCGGGGAAAGAGCACATTACGATAATACACTGGGATAATCAGGAGAGAAAAATGAAAGAAAAGAAAGTAACCATTCGTGAGGTGGCAGCTTTGGCAGGGGTTTCCATAAGTTCGGTATCCCGTTACCTGAAAGATCCCAAAAGTATCCAGCCGCTGGCAGCATATAATATAAAAAATGCAATTCGGGAACTGGAGTATGAACCAAACCTGTTCGCACAGAACTTAAAACGGGGAAAATCGAATATTGTGGGGCTGGTAGTGCCCCACATGGAATACTTTTTTGGGCGTGTGTGCCGCGGGGTCAGCGATTATTTTTTTGAACGGAATTATGTGACATTTATCTGCGAAAGCGATAATGATGGAGCAAAGGAGAGGTTTTACATCCAGGAATTGTTAAATCAAAAAGCTGCAGGGATTCTGATTGCTCCCAGTGGACTGAATACGGCGTATTTGCAAAAGGTTGCCAGAGAATATAAAAATATGGTAATGATTGACCGGAAAGAGGAAGTCGGCTGTGATATTGTTCTGGAAAATCACAGGGAAAAT
>URUX01000068.1 GCA_900551135.1 uncultured Clostridium sp. | reverse complement strand
ACCCCGGAATAATCCCACCATTTTTCTTTACAAATCCATTCTAAAAGATGGCCGCCAATCCATTCCACTACAGTCGCCAAAATAGCGGAACCAATAAACAGCCAGATTCCGGAAAGTTCCTGGCCGAATACGGCAATTCCAACTGCCGTGATACCATAAATCAAGCAGAAGGGGCTGTTAATCAGTCCTCTGTTTACAAAACGGCGCTGACGGACAGCCGCATTAACAGATTCCAGTACCCAGCCTAAAAAGGAATATACAAACAGCAGCCATAGCAGTTCATACCCTGTATAATTCACTGGTCATCATCCTCTCTTCTCTCAAATTTGAAAGTTTTCTACTATTATAGCAATACAGACTAAAAAAGAAAAGAGTCTGTTTCCCTAAACCTGCCAGACTGCCTTGCAAATATTATCTATAATTTGTATAATAAAAAAAATAATGAAATGAGGAGGTATTTTTATGAAAGTACTAATGCTGAACGGAAGCTGTAATTTACATGGATGCACCTATACCGCCCTTACGGAAATCGGTAAGGTTTTAAATGAAAATGGAATTGATTATGAGATTTATCAGATAGGCGCCCAGCCAGTAAAAGACTGTATTGGATGCGGACAATGCCGAAATGGCGGCGGATGCGCTTTTTCTGAGGGAAATGTCAATGAATTTACCCAGAAAGCCATGGAAGCTGATGGCTTCGTATTTGGAACCCCTGTTTACTACGCCCATCCCAGCGGACGAATCCTTTCTTTCCTTGACCGGGCATTCTATTCCAACAAAAAAGCCTTTGCAGGAAAACCCGGAACATCAATTGCGTCTGCCAGAAGAGGCGGAACCATTGCATCGTTTGACGTTCTGAATAAATACTTTTCTATCTCTTCTATGCCGATTATCAGTTCTACCTATTGGAATATTGTCCATGGTTCCTGTCCGGAAGATGTATTAAAAGATGAAGAAGGACTGCAGACCATGAGAAATATCGGGCGCAATATGGCCTGGATGTTAAAGTCTATGGAAGCTGCCAGGGCTGCCGGCATCCAGTTCCCGGAACAGGAAACCGGTAATAAAACCAATTTTATCCGATAATCCTATCCAATACATAAATGAAAGGCTGCCGCAGAATTATATTGAATCCTGCGACAGCCTGTTCCTATTTAGAACGTTTATTTTTCATTGATGTAATTTACCAGTCCGCCTGCTTCGATAATCCTCTGCATGAAAGGCGGGAATGCCTGCCCCTGATAGGTCTCGTTCCTGGTCTTATTGGTAATCATACCGCTGTCAAAATCAATCTCAACCACATCTCCGGCTTCAATCGATTTGGCTGCCTCCGGGCACTCAATTATAGGCATGCCGATATTAATGGCATTGCGGTAAAAAATTCTGGCAAAGGTTTCTGCAATCACGCAGCTGACTCCGGCACACTTAATAGCCAGGGGCGCATGTTCTCTGGAAGAACCGCAGCCAAAGTTTTTATTGGCTACAATAATATCTCCTTTCTGCACTTTATTTACAAAGTCCTTATCAATATCTTCCATACAGTGCTTTGCCAGTTCCTCGCCCTTGGTTGCATTTAAATAACGGGCGGGAATAATCACATCCGTATCTACATTATCTCCATATTTGAATACATTTCCACACGCTTTCATAACTGCCTCCTTATAATCCCAACTCGCAGGGACAGGAAATCTTTCCAGTCACAGCGCTGGCAGCCGCTATTGCAGGGCTTGCCAGATATACTTCTGACTCTACATGGCCCATACGGCCTACAAAATTTCGGTTGGTCGTGGAAATACACCGCTCTCCTGCTGCCAAAATTCCCATATAACCGCCTAAACAGGGACCGCAGGTAGGAGTGCTGACAATGGCTCCGGCCTCGATGAAAATTTCCAGCAGACCTTCCCGCAGGGCCTGTAAATAAATAGCCTGGGTTGCCGGAATTACGATACAGCGGACTCCTTTTGCCACTTTACGGCCTTTCATAACCTGAGCTGCAATCCGGATGTCATCAATACGGCCATTGGTACAGGAACCAATTACCGCCTGCTGAATTTTTACTTCTCCAACCTCATCAATGGTTCTGGTATTTTCCGGAAGATGAGGGAAGGCTACGGTAGGCTTTAACTGAGACAAATCAATGGTAATAACCTGCTCATATTCTGCATCTTCATCTGCCTCGTATACGGTAAATTCTCTCACAGAATGTTCTCTCATATAGGCTTTTGCCAAATCATCTACCGGGAAGATACCATTTTTGCCGCCAGCTTCAATCGCCATGTTACAGATGGTAAACCGATCGTCCATGGACAGACTGGCAATGCCGTCTCCTGTAAATTCCATGGATTTATAAAGAGCGCCGTCTACACCAATCATACCGATAATATGAAGAATTACATCTTTTCCGCTGACCCATCTGCCTGGCTTTCCTGTAAGGACAAACTTAATCGCAGACGGAACCTTAAACCAGGCTTTTCCGGTTACCATTCCAGCAGCCATGTCGGTACTTCCTACTCCTGTAGAAAATGCGCCTAACGCGCCGTATGTACAGGTGTGGGAATCTGCGCCAATTACTGCGTCTCCTGCTACGACTAAGCCTTTTTCCGGAAGAAGGGCATGCTCAATTCCCATCTCTCCTACGTCAAAATAATTGGTAATCTCATGACGACAGGCAAAATCCCTGCAGCATTTACAGTTTTCTGCTGATTTAATATCTTTATTTGGAATAAAATGGTCCATAACCAAAGCGATTTTGTCTTTATCAAATACAGTCTGGTTATTCATCTTCTGCATCTCATTAATGGCAACTGGTGAAGTAATGTCATTGCCAAGCACCAGATCCAAATCTGCCTCTATTAACTGACCGGCCTTTACTTCTGCAAGTCCTGCATGGGCCGCTAATATCTTCTGGGTCATTGTCATTCCCATTCTGATACCCCTCCTTATTATTCGAATCAAAGGTCTTGCTTTACATTTTACCATACTTGTTGTTATAATAACAATACATATAAGATATATTCAATATAAAGTACAGTTATGGAGATTTTTTATGGAACAGCATCTTTCCCAATATAAAATTTTTTATGAAGTAGCCCGAACCGGCAATATTTCCAAAGCCGCAAAAGAACTTTACATCAGCCAGCCTGCAATCAGCAAGGCTATCAGCAAATTGGAGGAAAGCTTAAATACCCTTCTTTTTTTAAGAAGTTCACGCGGAGTACAGCTGACAGAAGAAGGCGAAATTTTATTTGAACACGTCAGAACTGCTTTTGAGGCCCTGGCCAGAGGCGAAGAGGAATTAAAACGGGTACAGGAGTTTCATATTGGCCATCTGAGAATCGGTGTCAGCAATACCTTGTGCAAATATATGCTGCTGCCCTATTTAAAAGGATTTGTGGAACAGTATCCCCATGTCCGGATTACCATTGAAAGCCAGTCCAGCACGCAGACCCTGTCTATGCTGGATCAGTCCCGGATTGATCTTGGACTGGTGGCAGAGCCCAAAAGCAAGAAAGGGCTGACCTTTACCCCTTAAAGACGCCTTTGTAACAACTCCCCAATATTTAAAAAACCTCCGCTTACGCGAAGGCGGGGATGTCGATGTGTTCCAAAAAGGTACGATTATGATGTTAGACAGTAAAAATATGTCCCGGCATTATATTGACCAGTATCTTTCTGAACAGGACATTGAACCAAAACAGATTTTAGAAGTAACCACCATGGATCTGATCATTGAATTTGCCAAAATCGGTTTGGGAATCGGTTGCGTCATCCGCGATTTTGTCCAGGAGGAACTGGACGCCGGAATTCTTACAGAAATTCCTCTTAACGCTCCCATCCCCAAACGGACCATTGGCTTTGCCTGCAGAGCAGAAGGTCATTCCAAAGCTCTATCCCTGTTTCTTCAATTCTGCAGGCAGCAGGTGTAATCCCTTGTTGCTTTGTAACTGTTCCGGAGGATTACTTTCTGAATTTGGAAGCCAGCCACTTTAACACCTGAACAATCGGAAGGGTTAATGCAGACAGGCCGTACACAGTAAATAACTGAGGCCAGGTAAGAGTCTGAACCTGGAAGAATCCCTCTAAAGCCGGAGCAGAAAGAACCATATTTAACAGCAGGAATCCTATAAGGAATGCACCCTGCATATAGATGTTATTGAAAAATCCCCGTTTTCCAATCACTGGATTTACTGATTTGCAGTTATATCCGTGAACCAGACGGGACAGACACAACGTACCAAATGCCATGGTGCTGGCAAGGAGTGTTCCATTCTCTCCGCCCTGGTTTAAGCCGATTAAAAAGGCTGCAAATGTAAGGGCGCCGATTACCAGACCTTCCACGCCAATTCTTGCCATAAAGGATTTGGTCAGTAAAGATTCTCCCGCAGGGCGGGGTTTTTCTTCCATAACAGACTTTTTGTGAGGTTCCAGTCCCAGTGCAATCGCCGGAAGACTGTCTGTCAGAAGGTTGATAAATAACAGGTGTACCGGAGCAAACGGCACTGGAAGGCTTAGCAGAGACGCGGCCAGCACTACCAGGATTCCGCCGAAGTTACCGGACAGTAAAAACTGAATGGAGCCTTTAATATTGGAGTAAACATTTCTTCCATTTTCTACTGCCTTTACAATAGTTGCAAAGTTATCATCGGTTAAGACCATAGACGCGGCATCTTTTGATACCTGACTTCCCGTAATTCCCATCGCCACACCAATGTCTGCCTGTTTTAATGCCGGAGCGTCATTTACGCCGTCACCAGTCATGGCTACTACATTTCCTTTGTTCTGCCATGCCTTTACAATACGGATTTTATGTTCTGGCGAAACTCTTGCATAAACAGAAATGCCTTCTACAAATTTCTCCAGTTCTTCATCACTCATATTGTCAATGACTGCGCCTTCACAGGCTTCTTTTTCATCTTCCAGAATACCAATTCGCTTCGCAATGGCTGCAGCGGTAACCTTATGGTCTCCCGTAATCATAATCGGACGGATTCCGGCTTTCTTACAGGCTTTTACTGCCTCCATGCTTTCTTCTCTCGGCGGGTCCATCATGGCAATTAAGCCAAAGAATGTCAGATCATTTTCGTCTTCCATCTGAAGGTTTCGGCTCTCTGTAAATTTACGGTATGCTACTGCCAGCACACGAAGTCCATTTTCCGAATAATGCCGGTTCCACTGTTCAATCTGTTTTCTGTCTTCTTCTGTAATCAGCACTGATGTCCCGTTTTTCTGGATAGAAGTCACCCGATCCATCATCACATCTACAGCGCCTTTGGTAATCATGGTCCAGCCATCTTTTAACTGGTGGAAGGTGGACATCATCTTTCTGTCGCTGTCAAACGGAAGTTCGCTGATTCTTGGATAAGCGGCTCTCAGTCTGGAGGGCGGCACTCCTACGGATGCACTTAAGTCAATCATGGCAGTTTCTGTAGGATCTCCCAGTCTCTGTCCATTTTCATTGGTAGAGTCATTGCATAAAACAGAAAGACGAATCATCTCTTTATGAAGCGGATTTAATGGATTGACCGACTTGGCGTCTACATCTTCACCCTCCATAAAATAGTGTTCTACTGTCATCTTATTCTGGGTTAAAGTTCCAGTCTTGTCGGAACAGATAATGGATACGCTTCCCAGTCCTTCCACTGCCTGCAGTTTTCGGATAATCGCGCCTTCCTTTGCCATTCTGGAAGTGCCAAATGCCAGTACAATGGTTACGATAGAACTTAATGCTTCCGGGATTGCCGCTACTGCCAAAGCTACTGCAAACAGAAACGCATCAGCTACTGCTCCGCCCCGGAACACCTGGACGCCAAACAGGATACCGCAGAAAATCAAAATCAAAATGGAAAGATTTTTTCCGAACTGATCCAGGCTTACCTGAAGAGGAGTCTTTTTCTCTGATGCATTTTTTAAAAGTCCTGCTATCTTTCCGACTTCCGTCTCCATTCCAATGCCTGTTACCAGGAAAGAACCTCGTCCGTAAGTAATAAAGCTGCCGGAATATACCATGTTCTTTCTGTCGCCCAAAGGAAGTTCTCCTGAAAGAGGCTGGTCCGTTTTCTCTACTCCCAGGCTTTCTCCTGTCAGAGCGCTTTCATCTGCCTTCATGCTGGCACATTCCATAATCCTTCCGTCTGCCGGTACGCAGTCTCCAGCTTCCAGATATACCAAATCTCCAATGGTGACTTCCCTGCTGGGAATCTCTGTCACATGGCCATCCCGGAATACCTTGCAGACTGGCGCTGACAATGCTTTTAACCCACTAAGAGACTGTTCCGCTTTTACAGTCTGGACTGTTCCCAATATTGCGTTCATGGTAATTACAATTAAAATTACTACTGCGCTTTCGGTTTCCCCTAAAAACAGGGAAACTACTGCGGCTGCAATTAAAATCAGAACCAGGAAATCTTTAAACTGTTCCAAAAAGATTTGAAGCGTTGTTTTTTTCTTTCCTTCGTCTAATTCATTTGGACCGTACTTCGCCTGATTTTTACGAATCTCTTCTGCTGACAAAGGAGTTTCTTTGCCATTTACCTTTTTCCATGCCTCATCTGGCTTCAGATTGTAAAATTCACTGCTCATCCTCATTCTCCTTTCCACTCTCGTCCTATGCCTTTATGTTTCCAAAAAAGCCGGACTCCATACAGTTTCCTTATCTGGATTTTGATGTAACAGGTTCAGACGGCAAACCATTGCGAAGATCCCCGTCCAGAACTGTTACTTTTTGACAACAAAAAGGCGAGACCTTTTTGCATGCCAAGATGCAATAAAAGTCTCGCCATTTCATTACGATACGGATGAGCAATCTCATCGTGCTGACATATCGCAAACGTTATCCTTTCTTTGTTTCAACCAGAAAGTGCAACGCCAGCTACTCCCTCTTATTCATGTCAGATACTATACGGGATTTTCTGCAGTATGTCAATACGAAAGAACATTTTTTATATTTTATTAATAATATTAATCTGCAGGCTATAAATCTTTAGTTATTGATCAGCTTGTCTCCTTCGCTCCAGCTGTACAGCTTACGAAGTTCTTTGCCAACGGTCTCTAACGGATGCTCTGCCTCTCTCTTTCTCATAGCATTAAAGTGAGGCGCTCCAACCTGATTTTCTAACATCCAGTCTTTTGCAAAAGTACCGTCCTGAATGTCAGACAGAATCTTCTTCATAGCCTTCTTGGTATCGTCTGTAATGATCTTCGGGCCAGTGATATAATCGCCGTACTCAGCAGTGTTGGAGATGGAATATCTCATGCCTGCAAAGCCGCTTTCATAAATCAGGTCTACAATCAGCTTCATCTCATGGATACACTCAAAATATGCATTCTCCGGTGCATATCCAGCTTCTACCAGAGTCTCAAAACCAGCCTTCATTAATGCGCAGACACCGCCGCACAGAACTGCCTGCTCGCCAAATAAGTCTGTCTCTGTCTCAACGCGGAAGGTGGTCTCTAAGATACCTGCTCTTGCGCCGCCAATAGCCAGGCCGTATGCCAGAGCCTTTTCTTTTGCCTTGCCGGTAGCATCCTGGTAAACAGCAACCAGACATGGGGTTCCTCTGCCTCTCTGGTATTCGCTGCGAACGGTATGTCCGGGAGCCTTAGGCGCAATCATGGTAACGTCTACATTCTTAGGCGGCACAATCTGGCCAAAGTGAATCGCAAAGCCGTGTGCAAACATCAGCATATCGCCCTCTTTTAAGTTTGGCTCAATAGACTCTTTGTACAGCTTGCCCTGCTTCTCGTCATTGATTAAAATCATAATGATGTCTGCTCTCTTAGCTGCCTCTGCAGCCGTATAAACCTCAAATCCTGCTGCTTCTGCCTTTGCCCAGGATTTGCTGCCTTCATACAGGCCGACGATAACGTTCTGTCCAGATTCTTTTAAGTTCAGCGCATGAGCGTGACCCTGGCTGCCATAGCCGATAATCGCAATGGTCTTGCCCTCTAAAAGCGCCATATTACAGTCTTCCTGATAATAAATCTTTGCCATTTCTTTTTCCTCCTCTAATCCGGGTCTTTGCCCTGATATGTGAAACCTTTCCCCCTGTCTCTGTTGGTCAGGGCAGGTAACGGACGTCGTCTACACCTCTGGACAGTCCGGTAAGGCCGGTTCTGGCCACCTCTAATATCTCGTAATCTTCCAGAAGGTTTAAAAGTGCTTCCAGCTTGGACTGATCGCCTGTCAGCATAACCGTCAGAGACTCCTTTCCCACATCTACAATGGTAGCACGGAAAATATTGGAAATCGCATTGACTGCCTGACGGTCTGCGGCATTAGCCTTCACCTTAACCATAATCAGTTCCCTGTATACAGAACGTCCCATCTTTAATTCTTTAATATCACGGACGTCTTCCAGCTTGCGAAGCTGCTTTTCTATCTGCTCCAGAACCTGCTGGTCGCCAAAAGAAACCACCGTCATCCTGGAATATCTTTCATCTGCTGTCACGCCTACTGTAAGGCTCTCAATATTATATCCGCGGCGGCTGAATAATGATGCCACACGGGCCAGCACCCCTGCCGTATTGTCTACCAGCAATGATAATACGATTCTATCCATAGCGTCCCCCTGTCTTTCATGTATAACATTAATCATAACAATCTATCCCATCTTTGTCAATTAATTAAATGGAATGGTTTCCATGAATGTTAGTTATGGACTGGCATCAATCTCTTCCCTCTTTATATATTAGTAGTAATGAAAACATGAAGGATTTTCTATGAATATTCTGAAAGCAGTTCAGACAGACCCTTCGCTTACCGCCCGGGGCCTTTTGCAGATCAATGTAGTCTCCAACCAGAATAATTTTCCTGTCACAGATGCCGTTGTCTCTATTGCCTCCAAAGCTTCCCCTGATGACATTATCCAGCAGGTGTCCGTCAATTCCTCCGGCCAGACAGAACAGGTATCCCTTCCAACCCCTCCTTTGGACTACAGCTTTGATCCAGATGCCCCAACTCCTTACTCCGAATATGTGGTTTCTGTATCAGCCCCTGGTTTTCGTCCTCTTACAGTAAGCGGCACAGAAGTTCTTCCAGATTCTACCGCTATCCAGCCAATCCGGCTGACTCCGGAAAACCAGCCTGCTGAGTCGTCTCAGATTTTCATTCCGGATCATACTCTGGTAGGCAATTACCCTCCCAAAATTGCAGAAGCCGAGGTGAAGCCGATTCCGGAAAGCGGCGAAATTGTCTTAAGCCGGGTTGTTGTGCCTCAGACCGTCGTTGTACATGACGGCACACCGTCTAATCAAAATGCCCCCAATTACTATGTTCCTTATCGGGATTATATTAAAAACGTAGCTTCCAGCGAAATCTATTCTACCTGGCCCAGATCCACTATTACAGCCAATGTGCTGGCAATTATGTCGTTTACACTAAACCGGGTCTATACAGAATGGTACCGCAACCAGGGCTATGATTTTACTATAACCTCTTCCACCGCTTTTGATCATAAATGGATCTTTGACCGGAACATCTTTGAAACCATATCTGTGGTAGTTGATGAAATTTTCGATAACTACCTGTCCCGTCCCGGGGTCAAACAGCCAATCTTAACCCAGTACTGCGATGGAAAACAGGTTCGCTGCCCCAATTGGATGGCCTTCTGGCAGATGGGTATACAACATGCGGATGCAAATCGCAGCAACTTCCATACTTTGGTAAATTAAAACCGTATTTTCTATCCTCTAAGGTTAACTGTTTTGCTTTCATAATGGATATTTGCTTTCATAATAGATATTTGCTTTCATAATGGATATCCTTTCTCCCAGGAACGCCATAAGAGAAGGATAACTGGAAGGAAGTCTTTCCTAACGCCCTGATGAAAAAGAAACTTCCGCATGCCCCTGCAAAAAACCGGAATTTCCTTTTACATTTCCCTTCTTCTCTCCAATTTTAAAATTTTTCAAAAAATCTCTTGCTTTTTTTTCGAAGCTATGGTATTATTACCAAGGCTTGAATACGGCCTCATGGTCAAGCGGTTAAGACGACGCCCTCTCACGGCGTAAACTCGGGTTCGATTCCCGATGAGGTCATATCGAAACTGTCGCAGATGCTGCGGCAGTTTTTTTATTTGTCAAAACAGTTTCTGTCCGGGAATTGTTTCGTATGACTTTTTTCTTCTGATGCTTTTGGTCTTATTTTATCAGAGCAATTCATAACTTTTATTAAGACTGACTCCAAGGTGATTATTTGGATGAATTAAACTCTTTCAAAAAAGCGGCTCTTTATATCCGGGTATCTACCCACAGTCAGGAAGAATTGTCTCCGGATTCTCAAAAACGGCTGCTGTTAGACTATGCTGAAAAAAATCACTTTCTGGTCGAAGAACAGTGGATTTTCCAGGAAAATGGCATTTCCGGAAGAACCGTTGACAAACGCCCCCAGTTTCTGAAGATGATCGCTTCTGCCAAATCGGATTCCCACCCATTTGACGCAATTCTGGTATGGAAATTTTCCCGCTTCGCCCGAAATCAGGAAGAAAGCATCGTGTATAAATCTATGCTTCGCGGAAAATACGGTGTTGACGTTATCAGTATTTCGGAGCCGATTATGGAAGGACCTTTTGGAAGCCTGATTGAACGAATTATTGAATGGATGGATGAATTTTACTCTATCCGGCTGTCTGGAGACGTCAGCCGCGGAATGGCTGAAAAAGCCCTGCGGGGCGGATACCAGAGCCGGCCGCCTCTTGGATACCGTCTCTCCCAAAACGGCAATGCACATGGCAAATTGGAACTCTATGCTCCGGAAGTTTCCATTGTCCAAAATATTTTTTCCTGGTATGCACAGGATGGTCTCAGTCCTTACTCCATTGCCCGAAAACTAAACGCTATGGGACTTTCTACTTCTCAGGGAAACCTATTTGAAACCCGTTCTGTAACCTATATTCTCCAAAATCCGGTTTACGCCGGATGGATCTGCTGGAATCGGATGGACAGCCGAACCGGCTGCCTGCGGGATTCTTCTTCCTGGATTCAGACAAAGGGCCAGCATCCGGCCATCGTTTCTGCTGAACTTTTTCAACAGGCTCAGGAACGGCTGTCCAGAGAAAGCGCTTTCCATTCTTATGAAAAACCCAGCCAGACTGTCCGCCACTGGCTGGGAGGAATGTTAAAATGTCCTCTGTGCGGCAAAAGCCTGTCTTCCTGCAGGCGGAAGCGAAAGACTCTTCCTGATACCTTTTCGTTTCAATGCAATGGCTATTTAAAGGGATTCTGTACCAACAACTGCTATGTGACCGAAGACATTATCGTCCCTCTGGTACTGGAACAGTTAAAAAAAGATACGCCAGAGACGTATCAGAAACTTACTCTTCCCGGGCTTTCTGCCGCCGAGAAGAATGAAATATTAAAACAGGCCGTTGAAAAAATCATATATTATAGAAATAATGCAAAAGAAGGCCGGATTACCATCTGCTATTATCCAGTATCTTATATGCAGATTCCGCAAGGATGACCCAATGGGGCTCCATGTCTTTAGGGGAGCAGGGGTACAGCCCTATTGAAATCATCCGCTACTTTTACGGCGACAATAT
The DNA here is from genome assembly GCA_900551135.1 of uncultured Clostridium sp. Taxonomy (GTDB): domain Bacteria; phylum Bacillota; class Clostridia; order Lachnospirales; family Lachnospiraceae; genus UMGS1370. The sequence continues at coordinate 390 of URUX01000068.1, read as the reverse complement.
GTACGTCAATACGGCGGAACAGATTGCCGGCATTCCAGCCTCCTGGCCTGGCTATGACCTGACTGTCGGATCATCTGGAAACAAGGTCCGCCAGCTGCAGGAACAGCTGGATGCAATTGCTACAGTTTATTCTGCGATCCCAAATCTGACACCTGACGGTATCTATGGACCTGCCACCGCCCGCACTGTCCGGGAATTCCAGTCCATTTTCGGAATGCCCCAGACCGGAGTCGTAGATTTTGCCACCTGGTATCGAATTTCTCATATTTATGTGGCAGTCACGGGAATTGCGGAATTGAATCCGTAAACCGAAACCAGGCGCAGTCTGCTGCCTGTTTTCTTTCAGGTCCCTGGCTTTTTCAAACGGGACCTGATTCTCTATCTGTATCC
>URUX01000067.1 GCA_900551135.1 uncultured Clostridium sp. | reverse complement strand
TCACAACAGAATTACGATTACATTGAAATGGTGGAACTAGTCGACAGCAATCTGGAAGGAACGATTCAGAGTTTATATTCCAGATATGAAAATAATCCCTATTTCCGCGCTGTCAATACGGGAGATTCCTTTTCTGATTTGCTGAAAAATTTCCAGTTTGTACAGTCGGTTAATATATCCAAGCTGTATTCTGACATTTTCCAGTATCAGATAACCAAAGACAAAGAACTGCTGCTTTCCAATTATGAGGAGCGGATTAAGAATTACAACATCTCCATTGCAGCAGAAGAGGAAAAGATAGCAGATGCAATGGATTTGATTAACGCATACGTTGGAAAGATGAGGGAATCTGATAATACCAATATTACGTATGAGTATATTCTGGACGATGTTTATGACAAGGATCATACGAATGCCAATGGTGAAACCATGGGAAAGGGCGATCAAACCGTTACTTATGATAAACTGATATACAGCTGGCGGGATCACAATGACGATAAAGAACATGCTATTATCGACATTGCATACTGCAATTACATCAAAGAGGTATTTGGACACTGCACTGGCGCATGTGGGGAAGCAGCAGATGGAACAACGGTATGCGCTGCTTCTGGCAAAACCTGTTCTGCATTAACTGTCCAGAACTATGATGAGATTGTGAATCAGGTAAAGCAGGATATAGACAACACGCTGCAGGAACTGAATTTGCTTTATGATGAACTGGAACTTACCAATGAGGAATACAATGAGTATTTAGGAGCAGACAATATTTCCACGCTTTCTTCCGTTTCAGTGAGAGAGACGGTTGACGTAGGGCTGTATACTGCCATAGCGGCGGCGTTTCTGTTAATTGTCTGTTGCTGCGGCGCAATCTTACTGGGACGATTAAACGATATTTTACAGTATGCTTTCTATACAGATCATCTGACCAGCCTGAATAACCGCGCTGCGTTTGACAATTACTTAAAGGAAAATGACAAGAGGATTTTGGATTTGTCAACGGTATGTATGGCGGTTTCCATTACAAACCAGCCTGAGATCAATAAGACCCTGGGCAGAGACGGCGGCGATAAACTGATTCGATTCTTTGCAGACGGGATTCGCTCGGTATTTGGCGGAACAGGTGCTTATCTGGTTTATAATGGAAAATCCCAGTTTGTAATTTTATGCGATAACATGGATTATGAAAAGGCAGAGAGCATTGCAAATAAACTGAGATTTGAAATCGAAACCAGAGATGAGTTTAAGTCCTGCCGGATTGAGTATCAAATCGGACTGGCAGAATCTGAAAAAGATCATGTGCGGAGGATTCGTCAGCTGCTCTCCAAGGCCATGACGTCTCAGGAAAAATTTACGTCTGCTCCCAAGTAATGCAGCAGAAATACCAAAATAATAGGAATCAGGAAGGAGGCAGGCCATGTTTGCAGAAAAGGCACGTAAAGGGATTGTATCGGTTTACTTTTTTACTGTAGCAGTACTGATGTATTATATGCTGGATGAAGTGCTGCGCCTGAAGGTTTACATTACCTACCGACATCTGTTTGCGCTAGTGCTGACTGCTTCCTGTTTCCTGTATTTTCTGGTGAAACCAGAACTGTTCAGAGGGAGCGCAGCGGTTAAGTCCGCATTTATGTTCAGCGTACCGGTGTTTGTTACCATAACCGTATCGCTGTTCATATGGTGTGTTGAAAGAACGGATTTTGACATTATTTCCAGAGGGCTGTCGTATCTGCTGATCTATATGAGTCCGGTGTCGGCGGCATTTGCCGGTGCTGTTTTTCTCTATCTTTACGGTGAAAAGGGCATCTGGATAAATTTACTGGCTATCTTAACCGCCAATCTGCTTATGATTGGCGGGATTATGAAAGAGTATGGAGCAGCCAGCTATTTCCGTGAGTTTTTCGATATGCTGTTTACGTTTTCCAGCGAGGCGGGAGACGTTGTTGCCAATGCGGAAATTCATGAGCTGGCGTTCTGTACTGGTGTTTACAGCTGCTACATGTTAATTGTGTTTAAAAAGAAACCGTGGTTTATTTTGTTATTGGTTTTGACTCTGTTTTGCTTTTTGTCAGCATACAAACGAATCGCCATCGTGGCTCTGGCCATTGTGATTCCATTGGGATGGCTGCTTAAATGGGCATTAAAACGGGGGTTTTCCAATGCAGTAAAATGGACCATTCATATTTTATTTACAGCGTCAATTGGATTTCTTGTGGCTTATATTTTCCTGGTAAGAATTGGAGCCTTCGATATTCTGGAGGCCATTGGAATCCCGACTATGGGACGGGCGAGACTGTATAGCCAGGTTCAGCCCTTTTATGAATTTTCTCCTTCGTACCTGGGGCATGGAACAGGCTTTCTGGTATATCAGTTAAACGAATTGGTCACATTGAGCCAGTCTATGATCCACAACGATTTTCTGCAGTATTATATTGATCTTGGTTTCTGGGGCTATCTGATATGGCTGTTCAGCATGACGATTCTGCGCGTTCAGTATTTTGGACGGGGCGGAAAAAATCAGACAAAAATCATTGTATTTACCCTGGTGCTTTACATGCTGATTGTGTCGTGTACGGATAATACCCTGAACTATCAGCTTTTTCATACTGCAGTAGCCGTGATTGTTATGGGGCATGGATTTGATGAGAGAGTAAAAGAAGAGGAAGAACGATTTTTAAAAGAGGTAGAAACATGAAATTTTCTGTTATCGTACCGGTGTATAATATTGTCCAATTTCTTCCCGAATGTGTGGAAAGCATACTGGCTCAGACCTGGGAGAATTTTGAACTGATTCTGGTAGACGACGGTTCTTCAGATGGAAGTGGAAAGCTGTGCGACGAGTATGCAGGAAAAGATAAGAGAATTGCAGTGATTCATAAACATAACGGAGGGCTGGTCAGCGCCAGACAGGCAGGAATCCAGGCCGCTTCCGGGGAGTATATTGTAAATGTAGACGGGGATGACTGGATACAGCCGGGGATGCTGGAAACAGCTGCAGAACGGATAGAAAAGTATGGGGCTGATATCATCTGCTTTGCGGCGGAGCGGGTGTTTCCGGATAAAACAGAACTTATTACGGAACCGGTTCCCGAAGGATTTTATACCGGGGAAAGAATGAGAACCATCATTTACCCAAAGGTTCTGATGGACTGCGACATGGTTCATATGATGTATTATCTCTGGGCCAAGGTGATAAAAAGAGAATTGCTGTTTCCACATCAGATGAGGATTAACAGCCAGATATCCAATGGGGAAGACATCATCTGCGTGGCTCCGGTATACCGGGATGCAAAGAGCGTTTATGTCAGCCGTCAGAGCGTATACTGTTACCGAAGCCGGGAAGGTTCTATCAGCCATGGATTTCAGTGGAAGATGTTTCCAAAAAACAGGATTCTGCTGGAAGAATTTGGAAAATTAAGCCGGGATTGGGACAGGGAGTTCCAGGAACAGCTGAATCGGTACGGATTGTGGACGTTTTTTAATTTAATGGCAGCCATGGCAGCTGAAAAAGAGCGGGGCTATATGGGGCAGGCACGTGAGTACCGGATGCTGAGGGAATTTGCAGAACCCATAGAAAACGCTGAATTTCGAAACGTCACACCAAAGACCAGGATTTGCTTTTTTTTAATTAAGCGGGAATGGATTCCTTTCACGTATCTGTTTTTAAGGATATGTGGAATTTTGAAAAGGAAAAAATGATATGGAACAAAAAAACAGCAGCCGGATGGAAATCCCTGCAGTAAGCCTGATTATTGCAGTTTATAATGTGAAAGAATATTTGGAACGGTGTATGAACTCTCTGCTGAACCAGACGTTAAAAAACATAGAATTTATCCTGGTTGATGATGGCTCTGCGGATGGAAGCGGAACATTGTGCGACGGATATGCGAAGGCTGACAGCCGGATTACAGTGATACATAAGAAAAATGCCGGACTGGGCATGGCAAGGAACACAGGACTGCAGCATGCCAGGGGAAAGTATGTAGGCTTTATTGACTCGGATGATTATGTGCTTCCGGAAATGTTTGAAACCCTTTACAGGGCGGCAGAGGAAGAACAGGCAGATTTGGTGCTTTCCGGCGCCAGAATCGTAGGGGGAAGCTATTTTGAGGAATCCGAAAAGACGGAGGAGAAATACTGCTTTCAAACCAGAGAAATCTTTCTGGGACAGGAGGGAATGGCAAAATTGGCTCTTGGAATGGCAGGCTCCCTGCCAGGAGAGAGGGAGGATACCCGGTATGGCTTTTCTGTCTGGAAAAATCTGTACCGCAGAGAGATTATTGAAAAAGAAGGACTTGCCTTTGTCTCTGAGAGAGTCATTATTTCGGAAGATATTATATTTAATCTGGATTTCATTGCCCATGTGTCCTGTGCAGCAGGAATTCCAGGCGCCTATTACTGCTATTGCCGCAATGGAGAGTCTCTTTCAAAGAGATTCCGTCCGGACAGGTGGCAGCAGAATAAAAACCTGGTGGCAGAACTTCGGAGAAGATTAGACGGTATGGGGCTGGGAGAGGAAAGCACCCTGTATCTGGCCCGCAGAATGCAGGCCTATGGCAGGCTTGCAGTGGTTCAGGAAATCCTTCACGGCAGCAAAAAGGATAAGGTGTTGGAGATTCTTTCCGATCCGGAGTTAAAAGAAGCGCTTCGCATAGTTCCGGTTTTCCGGCTGCCAATGCAGCAGGCTTTGTTTGCATTTGCCATGAAATATAAGATGGTCGGGATGCTGTATGTATTCGTAAGACTTCGCAAAGGTGAGAGAAAACGATGAAGAAGACAATCCTGCTTATTATTTTACTAATCAGCATAATCAGCGGAATGTTCTGGTTTCTGGAAAAAGAAAAACCAGAACCGGAAGTGGTGATTACGATTTTTGAGGATACGGATGAAGTCCTGAAAAATCCTGGAAAAGGCCTGTTTTTTCAGGATTACCCGGAAGAAGAAAATGGAGAGGACTTTTATTCTCATATTTCCGTGGGGTATAAGCGGTTTAACTGGTCAGAAATCGAACCGGAAGAAGGGATTTACAACTGGAAACGCATTGATGACTATATTGAATTGTACCAGAGTATGGGAATGAAATTTGCTTTTGGCATTATGAATGTCAATTCTGCTGAGAAAGAGGAGTATATCACTCCTAAGTGGGTATTTGATGCAGGAGCAGAAGGAGTACCGGTTGAACTGTATCGTACCTGGACGGGAACCAGAGAGGATTTTATTCAAAGGATTCCCATATGGAGAGATCCTGTTTTTTTAGAAAAGCAGAAGGAGTTTATTAAGACTCTGGCGAGGAGATATGACGGCGATCCCAGGATTGCCTATATTGATATCCGATCTTATGGAATGTGGGGGGAACAGCATCTATATGGTCTGGAAGAAGCAGGGGAGGAAGATCTTACAGCAGAAGAACTGAGAGAACTTTATCTGAAACCCTATGCAGATAATTTTAATAAGACGCTTTTGGCAGCGCCATATGGAAAGAAAGAATACATTCCTGCCTATGAATGGGGAGCAGAGCATGGAATTACCATTCGAAGGGATGGGATTATGGACTATAGCGATGGCAGCGAATGTCTGATCAGCTATGGAAAATATCCGTCTGTTTTTGAATATGCAGCATCCTTTGTACAGCGGGGGATGTCGGAGGAAGACGAGAGTCTTCTGGAATCGTATATTGAAAATGGAAAACCATCGTATTTGCAGATATATCCGGATATGTATTATGAGCATACAGAGTTTTTTAAACGTATGGCCAATAAAATCGGATATTATTTCCGGCTGAAACAGGTTCAGTATCCGGCTGCTGCGGACGCTGATTCCGAGATGGAGATAAAGCTGTCTGTTAAAAACGACGGGGTTGCCCCGCTGTATGAGCCGGCTGTTCTTTATATTGGATTTTTAGATGGCAGCGGATATCCGGTGGCCAGATATGAGACCAGTATGGATCCAAAGAAATGGAAACCACAAACCGTAACAGAAGAAACGATCCGTATTCGGCCAAAGGGTCTTAAAAATGGAGAATATCAAGTAGCGATAGGACTTTTTTCAGATAATTTAAGCAAAAAGCCCGCATACCGGTTTGGAAGTACAGGAGGAACCGAAGACAACTGGTGGATTTGCGGAACCATAACAGTACGGTAAAGGGGAGAGGGGTATGAAAATAGCAATTATCGGTCATAAGAGAATCCCTTCTAACGAAGGCGGAATTGAGAAGGGTGTGGAGATGCATGCAGTACGCATGGCGGCTCTCGGACACCAGGTTACAGTATATAACCGGGGAGGCAATAATGTTTTTGGAAAAGAGCATAATGGAAAAAAGCGGAAAACCTATAAGGGAGTAAGGATTGTTACGGTTCCAACTGTCAGCGGACGGGCCTGTGTTCCCATCTATTCCTTTCTGGCAACCCTTCATGCAGCATTCGTCCGCTATGATGTAGTCAGTTACAGAGCATCCGGACCATGTGCTGTGATTCCGCTGGCCAAATTGTTTGGACTCCGCTGTGTGGCATCTCTCCATGGAATTGACAGCCAGAGAGAGAAGTGGGGAAAGCTGGCCAGCAGGTATCTGGAATTTGGAGAGAGGATGGCCGCAGTAAAAGCAGATGTCTGTCTGGTGCTGAGCCAGAATATGAAGAAGTATATACAGGACAAATACGGGATGGAAGCAGTTTTATTTGCCAATGGCATTACCCGTCCGAAAAAAAGAGATCCAGAACGTATCCGGGAGCAATGGGGACTGGAAAAAGATGATTATCTGCTGTCTCTGGGGCGAATCGTTCCAGAAAAGGGATTATTGGAACTGATACAGGCGTTTAAACAGTGCAAAACAGAGAAAAAGCTGGTAATCGCAGGCGGTGCAGAGGCAAACAGCCGATACTATGAAGAACTGAAACAGGAAGCAGAAGGCGATGACAGAATTCTCTTTACCGGATTAGTAAAAGGAAAAGTGATTTCTGAACTTTACAGCAATGCTTACATATTTCTTCTTCCCAGCCATCTGGAGGGGATGGCCAATTCTCTTTTAGAGGCAATGAGTTTTGGCAACTGCTGTCTGGTCAGTGATATTCCTGAGAATACAGAGGTAGTAGAAGATCATGCGGTACGGTTTGAAACAGGGAATATCCAGCAAATGAAAGATAAGATTCAGGAATTGTTAAACGATCCGGATTTGGTGGAAGGATATCGGAGGACTGCGGCTGATTTTATTTTAAAACGCTATAACTGGGATACGATTGTAGAACAGATGCTGGAGATCTATCAGGGCCATGTGATAGATTATGATGAACTGGTAAAGGAAAAGGCGAAGAAAGAAGAGAGGCATGATTGAAAAAAAGAAAATTGCAGTAATTGGTGTTTACGGGAAGGGGCCTGATTTTACAACGGGACAGGCAGTAAAATGCATGGAACTGATTCATTGGCTGCAGGAAACCTACGGAACCGGTCAGGTTCAGGTTGTGAATACCTATCAATGGAAAAAAAGACCGGCCAGATTGTTTTTTCATCTCATAAATGCATTTATAAATTGCAGGAATATTACCATGCTTCCGGCACAGCATGGGATTCAGGTGTTTGGCCCTCTGGTGTATTATCTTAATCGTCTGTTTCACAGAAATGTTCATTATATTGTGATTGGCGGATGGCTTCCAGACTATTTAAAAAAACATGAAAGAATGAGAAGGCAGATCCGGTCTCTTCAGGGAGTTTTTGTGGAAACAAAGGCCATGGAAACGAAACTCAAAGAGATGGGGATGGAAAATATCCATCATATGCCGAACTTCAGAAAGGCCGGGAAACCGGAAGAAAGAGAATGGATTCCTGAAAAGGGAAGGATTCCAGTCTGCATATATTCCCGGGTTACCGAATCCAAAGGAATTGAGGATGGAATTGAGATTGTAAAGCGGGCCAGTGAGATTTTGGGAGAACCCGGATTCTGTCTGGATATTTATGGAAAAACAGCAGAAGAGTTTCAGCACAGGTTTCAGGAATTGTTAGAAGAAAATTGCCAGTTTGTTCGCTACTGCGGCATTAGAGAAGCCCATGAAGGAAGCAGCGTTTTAAGAAACTATTTTGCGCTGCTGTTTCCAAGCTACTATGAAGGAGAAGGAATCCCTGGTACAGTTTTGGATGCGTTTGCGGCTGGAATCCCTGTTCTTGCAAACGACTGGAAGTATATTAGAGAAATGGTAAACACAGGAGAAAATGGAATTGTCTATCCGTTTCGGTGTGCAGAAAAGGCATCAGAGGAACTGGTACGGATGTATCGGGATTCAGAACTGTACCAGAATCTGAAGGAAGGGGCAGGACGGAGTGCAGAGTATTTTTCAACAGAACGAATCCTTGGAGAATATGCAGGATATTTGCGATAATCCTGAAAAACAAAGGGAAATATCGGTTGTCATGTGTGTTTACAATGGAGAAGGGTATTTAACCGATTCCATGGAAAGTATTGTAAACCAGACGTTTCAGGATTGGGAGTTAATTGTAATTGACGATGGATCTACCGATGGCACACTGGCTGTTTTAGAGGAATACGCAAAGAGAGACAGCCGGATTCAAGTGTACCGGAACCATAAAAACCTGAGGCTTCAGGCATCCTTAAACAAAGCCTTAAGCCTGGCAGGAGGAAAGTACATTATCCGTATGGATGCAGATGATATATGTCACAGGGAACGGTTTGAACGGCAGTGGAGATTTATGGAAAACCATCCGGAAATTTCAGTATCCTGCTGCCGGAATTTTACGTTTAATGAAACGGGAGTGCAGCCAAGAGGGCTGGCAAGGCGAGGGGATTCCGATGCAGTAGGAGCCATGCTGCTGTTTTTTTGTCCAGTGGTGCATCCGGCTGTGATTGCCAGAGGAGATGTACTGCGAAGGTGGAAATACCGGGAGGCATGTACCTGTACAGAAGATTTGGATTTGTGGCTTCGTCTGACAGCTGCGGGAGTAAAGATAGGGATTCAGGATGAGTATCTTTTGATGTACCGGCAGCATGAAAAACAGATTACAGCACAAACGACGGAAAAACAAAAACAGGAGTACCAGACAATTATCAGCTGCTTTTACGAAACCATGTTTTTTTCATTAACCGAAGAGGAAAAAAAACTGCTGACCGATGAAGTTTATTTTGGCCAGAAGAGCGGCTCCGATATGAAAGGGTTTTGCAGATTTTGCCGAAAAATTTTAAAAGTCAACAGAGAAACAAACCGTCTGCCGGATCAGGCAGTTCAGTATGCAGTCTTTGAGCAGTTTTTAGAGTACTACCGAAACGGCACATCTTTGGGCAGGCTTCTACGGGGAATGACGCTGCTGTCCACGGTCTTTGTTGTGAAAGAACTGGTTCAGCGTATTGGCCGGACAAGGAAAAATCTGCGGCAAAGCAAAGAAGCGGCGAGGGCACTGAAAAAGTAGATTATACCGTCTATATTTGGTACAATGTATCTATCAAATATAGGCGGTGTTTTTATGATCGAACAACAGCAGAAATTGGTGCTAAGTCCATACATGGAAATATATGAATTAGTAATCCCGAAAGATAATCTTCTCCGACAGATAAAAGAATTGGTTGATTTTAGCTTTATTTATGATGAATTGCTTGCTAATTATTGTCTGGATAACGGACGAAATGCAGTTCCACCTATCCGAATGTTTAAATATCTGCTTTTAAAATCAATTTATGATTTATCAGATGTTGATGTGGTTGAACGTTCTAAATACGATATGTCTTTTAAATATTTTTTGGACATGGCTCCAGAAGATGAAGTTATAAATCCAAGTTCATTGACAAAATTTCGGAAGCTGCGTTTAAAGGATATGAATCTTTTGGATATGCTGATTGCCAAAACAGTTCAGTTAGCATTAGAAAAAGGAATTATAAAGTCAAAATCCATTATTGTGGATGCTACGCATACAAAATCAAGATACAATCAAAAGACACCACGTCAAGTACTCCAGGAACAATCAAAAAAACTGCGCTGTAGCATCCATGAGATTGATGAAACAATGAAAGAAAAATTTCCTGATAAAAACACAGAGGATTCTTTAGAAAAAGAACTAAAATACTGTAAACAGCTTATTGATGTTGTAAAAGGAAATGAAGAAATTTGCAGTTATCCCAAAGTGCAGGAAAAATTAAATCTACTAGAAGAATCTGTCACTGATGACATGGAACATTTAGAAACTTCAAAGGATGAAGATGCAAAAACTGGTCATAAGACAGCCGGCACTTCATTCTTTGGATATAAAACACACATAGCAATGACAGAAGAACGGATCATCACAGCTGCCACAATCACCAGCGGCGAAAAAACAGATGGCAAAGAACTGCCAAAACTTGTACAAAAAAGTAAAGCTACTGGGATACAGATTGAATCAGTCATTGGAGATATGGCTTATTCTGAAAAGAAAAATATCGAGGCAGCAAAAGAATGTGGTTATGAATTGATAGCAAAATTAAATCCGGTTATTACACAAGGTAACCGAAGAAAGGAAGATGAGTTTGAATTTAATAAAGATGCCGGAATGTATCAGTGTAAAGCCGGACATTTAGCCATTCATAAATATTTCGATAAAAGAAAAAAAGATAAAAAAAACAAAAACCCGCGTATGGTCTATTTTTTTGATATTGAAAAATGTAAATGTTGTCCGTATCGTGATGGCTGTTACAAAGAAGGAGCCAAAAAGAAAACATACACCGAAACCATCATTTGCGATTCCCACAGTGAACAGGTTAAATTTCAGGAAACTGAGCATTTCAAAGAAAAAATGCGGGAACGCTATAAAATAGAAGCTAAGAACAGCGAACTAAAACATCGACATGGTTATGACGTAGCGTCATCATCAGGTCTTATTTGTATGGAAATGCAAGGAGCAATGACGATCTTTGCAGTAAATCTTAAGAGAATAATTAAATTAATGAATGAAAAATAAGAACTTTATCCGAAAAAGACAAGCAATTTATATTTCGCCTAACCAAAAATCCACCAGAATCATAAAAACTCTGATGGATTTTTTCTTTTTTATTAAAGTCAAAATAAAAATGGTATGTTTTTCAGTGCCCTCAGAAAAAATGGGGGGTTGATTTAAGGAGACAGAATGACAAAGATATGGATACGGGCGGATGATTTTGGAATGACAAGGGAATCTTGCCAGAGAATTGTCCAGTGTATAGATAACGGGCTGGTTAACGGCGTCAGCATTCTTCCAAACGGATGCCTTTCTTATGGGGCAGAACTGCTGAAAGGGCGGAACTTAAAGTTATCGGTACATTTGAACTTTGTAGAGGGCAGGGGATTGTGCCGGCCTGAAGAAATTCCTCTGCTGGTTAATAAAAATGGCCGGATGAGTCACTCTTTTTTCGGCCTTTTGATGCTGTCCTGTTCTCCCAAAAGAAAGGAACTGGAAACGCAGATTTGCCGGGAAGCAAAGGCGCAGATTCGGGAGGTATGTTCCAGGTTTCAGTCAGAATCCATAACAGGGCTGGACAGCCACCAGCATACTCATATGATACCGGCAGTATATAAAGGAGTGATGAGGGCGGTTGGGGAAACCGGGATGGATGCTGCCTATCTGAGAGTACCAGCCGAGCCGGTTATGCCCTTTTTGAAAGAGCCGTCTTTATATATGACGTATTCGCCAGTAAACGTTGTGAAACAGGCAGTATTAAATCTGCTGTGGAACGTGCTGCGAAAAGACATTGAAAAGAGACATATGCAGCATCCGGTTTTTTGCGGGATTTTATTTTCCGGCTTTATGGATAAGGAACGGGTGTTAAAGGTTTTTCCCAGATTTAAAAAAATTGCTGAAAAGAGGAACTGTGATCTGGAACTGCTGTTTCATCCAGGTTATATTCAGAGAGGGGAAGAAGTTATGGATCCGCTGAAAACATCATTTAACAGCTTTTACTATTCTGAGGGAAGGAAAATAGAATATCATACGCTGATGCAGTTAAAGGATTGTAAAATATATGAATAA
>URUX01000066.1 GCA_900551135.1 uncultured Clostridium sp. | reverse complement strand
CCTAACTTGACATTCGCTCCACGGAAAACCCGCCTCATATTGGGCAGCAACCTCGCGCTTCACAGCTATCATGCCACAGCTTTTTCAGGATAACACAGATTCTTCCAAAATGCAAGCACTTTTTTAAAATTTGTATACAAAAATTTTCAGCCGTTCCATTTACAGCTGTTCCATTTTTCTATTTTGCATTACTCAGATTACAAAACGTAATATTCTCACATAATTCCAGAGAGATTGTCTGCTTCTTCCTGTTTCCAGGCCTTCCCAGCCGGAGATTTGAAAATACAATATTTTTAAGTTGATAGCCCGGCTCATCGAAGCCGCACAATTCCAGCGCCTCGCACCATCTCCACTCTCTTTCATCATCCAGATACTCTCCCCACACATTTACATGATCAAATCTGCAGTTTTCAAAGACCGGAGGATAAGGAGCAGCGATTCCATCGTCATTGCAGCCTACTGCGTGAAACTGGATTCTGGCTGCCTTCTGGATTTTTTCCCGACTTAATGGCTATCGAATCGTCTCCGTTTTTTCGCATTCACGAATCTTGTCTCCCAGGGAATCCAGATAGTCCTTCAGCCGTTCTCGTTCCGACTCAATCATCCTCTCTGCCAGTATTCTTCCTCCACTGGCAATCGTACCCTTTCCCCGAATTACCACATGGCTGCAGTCAAATTCTCCGTCATGGTCCAGATTTCCCAGATTCAGAAGACTGCTGTAGCACTCTGTCTCAATTCCTTCGAATCTGCTGGGGATGCGCGGAAGATAGTCTTCCACTGTATCTGTTCCCTGAAGAATCCCGCCTTCCTCCAGATACAATTCCATATTGCTGTGAAGCCGCAGTGCTCCTGTCAAAAACACTCCGTCCGGTACGTAAACTGCCTCGTCTGCCTGACAGTCATCAATCGCCCTCTGTATGGCTCTTGTATTCATGGTCTTTCCATCGCCTATGGCATAATACGGTGCAGCTTTAATATCACGGCGACGTTTTTGTTTTCCAGTGCTTATGCACAGTTCTTCTTCGGCTGCTTTCTGTCCATTTTCATCCTGCTTTACAATATATATCTGGAAAGCTGTTTCAGCTTCCAGCCCTTCCAGTTCATAATGGGTTGTATTTGTACTTCCGTGAAGTTCCCCATTTAAGTAAACCTTATATTCCGCACGCTCTGAAACCCTCTTATCCCAGTACAGAGTGATAGAATCCGATGTTACAATCGTATGAATAGTTCCAATCCGGTTCATGTTATGCCTCCCCTTTCAAAAGTCACAAAATCGCATCCTCCAGGTACCCGCCCCAGAAAAACCAGTCGTGGTTTCCTGCGTTTTCCAGATAGGACGCCTGAATTTCTTCTTTCTATTCGTAATAACAATTTCCTTTCCCGTTTCTAAATATAATCATACATATTTTTAAGCTAAAGTGAACCGAATATTGTTTTTGAGAATGGGGACACTTGTTTTATTGTTTCATATAAGTCTGCAGATTCTATAAATGGAATTATCCGTTAATATCACTTTTCAGACCCTCACTCTTAAAATACAAATCTCCCGCAGAAATCAGTACCTTTCATGTCTGATCCTCTTCGGGAGATTCGTATTTCTTCTTTTTTCTATGCAGTCTTTTCTCCTGCTTCTCCTTCAACCTTTCTAACCAGTACAGGAGTAATCAGGCAGGTAATCAGGGACGCCAGGGCAATCTGGGCTACTGCCGTCTCAACATATGGTTCAAATACCGGATTGGCTGCTGCCGCAATTCCAGGAACAGTCGCTGTAAAGCTTGCAATGGAACTCATGGCCGTTGCCACCAGACCTTCCCGTTTTAACAGTTTCTTTTCTGCCCAGTACAGTGGAATCCAGGTTAAAATATAAAACAAAACCGCACACAGCAGACCGCCCAGCCCCGCTTTTACAGCAGCAATCAGGTTTATACTTCCTCCCAGACAAAATCCCATAAAAGGAAGAACCATGGTACAGCCATTTTGAAACATCTTCCGAATCTCATCATCCAGATTTCCCAGTACCATCCCGATAAGAAATGGTATTAATATAGAAAGAACGCTGTTCCAATCCATGGCGTATCCAGAAGCCAGATTGAGAGCCATAACCGGAATCGCCGGCATTACCAGAAGATTTAACAAGCTGAATACGCTGAGCGCTGTGGGATTTTCAGAAGTCAGAGCCATATAAAGACCCGGATTGGTGCTGGCAAGTACCGCTACAAACGTCACCAGGGAAATTCCCCAAAAACCATCCAGTCCAAACATCCTCTGAACAATCACACAGCCTGCAGCCATAATCCCTATCTTTATGATACACAGCAGGCCTCCTATCTTCACCATTTCTTTCACCTGTGATACCATGCACTGGGTTCCGGAAAAAAACAGCATCAGCCCTACTACATACATAGTACAGGTGTTGGTAAATAAAAATTCCGTAGCCCCTCCTATCTTTACCAGACCGGGACAAAACGTATTGATTACAGCCACTATCAGCATCGGCACCAAAAGCAGCCCGCCAGGCACCTTCTTAATCCAGTTTAAAATTGGAACTCTTCCGCCGTCTGTCTTTCCCATTTCCATATTTTTCTCCATCCTTTCCTATTTATAAATAATACCACCGAATAACCATTTATCTGTTAGGGATGTGTGATGCAAGCGCACAGAGAAACCGCAGACCCACAGCTTTTGCAAGCATCCACAGGTCTGCGGTTTGTAAGCATTTTCTTTATTGATAATAGTTCCGTCATGTATCTTCTTGCCCGCTTACAGCGGACAAGAAGCATCGGGCGTCCGCCCTATGAAGATTCAGACAGGAAATTTCTTATGAAAGCAAGCTTTCAACGCTTTTTTCTGTCTGAATCTCCGCATGGCTGAACTGTTACCTTTATTGTCCCCACCAGACAGGTTCAACCGGACTGTTAAAGGTTTCTCCTCCAACGTCTTCATCGTTAACTTTTAAAATGATGCCGTTGCTTCCAGTCTTGTACTTGGTTCCCTCAGCGTCTCGTACTGTCGTGTTCTTTACTGTACGGCCATTGGAATTCACCAGATAATTCTTACTGCTGCTTCCGGTCGTAAGGGTAATCGGCATATACTTCATTCCGCTGTCAGCCATCTGGAGTTTACCCATATAGTACAGCTTTCCATCTCTCACTCCGGTATAACCTTTTCCGGAATCCAGGAAGAAATATTCTGAGACAAAACCGTCTCCCTCTTCAACCTCCTGTTTTCCAGTCAGCATCGCACAATGCATCTTGTCTACGCCAAAATAGTAGGCGGTATAGTCGTCACTGTCATTGTTGGCAGCCACCTTCTGCAGTCCGTATACCGGATTTCCTTTGTCATTAAATAAAAAGGTCAGCCCCTTAATGCGAACCAGATCCCTTGCCGCAGCCTGCCCGGACTCTGGCCCGGTCTTTGGAGTACCGTTGCTGGAGAAATAATACCACTGTACTTCACCATACTCGTCAAACTCCTCTGGCGCTTCCAGGGAAAGCCACGTATTTACCACTGCCTGTCCCTTTTCATCATAGTACTTATAGCTGTCAATGGAAGAATCTCCCTTCACATTGCACCATCCAGTCTGCATCTGTCCGTTCGCATCAAAGCAATAGTATGCACCGTTAATCTTTTTCTCCTGGTAATCCGAACCATTCATATCACCCGGAACCACTTTTTTTCCGTTCGTTCCAAAATAATACCAGTATTTTCCGTCTTCGTTCTGGTTTTCTACCGGCTCATTTTTGGCTTCTCCATAATAATTGTCCTCGTCATAGCTGTCTTCCGGAGGCGCCAGTCTCTGCCAGCCCGTCACCATGGCTCCATTGGCATCTGTATAATACATGTCGTCCAGAAGCCAGCCAGTCAGCATCACTCCGTCTTCATCAAAATAATACCATTTGTTATTAATTTTTTTCCAGGTTTCTTCCACCCGTTTACCATCATTATTAAAATAATACCATACCGTTCCGTTGTGATAACTGGAAGCCGATTCCATCTGTTTCCAGGTTCCGGAAGCCATAATGCCGTTTTCATCTACATAATAAGTATCGTCTATCCATTCATTGACCGCCATATATCCGCCGCCGTCTACATAACGCCAAAGGCCGTCAGCTCCTTTACGCCATACATCAGTCTCTCTGTTTCCAGAAGCACTGTAATATTCCCATGCACCATTTGACGTCTGCTGCCAGCCGGCTCCGTAAACGGTTGCTGCACCACCAGCTGTCAGCGCTGCTGCCAGCCCTAATATTATCAATCCCCTGCGCGTCTTCAATCCAACCACTCCTTCTCTATCTCCGTACATCAAGTCTTTCCACACGGCCATATTTGCATTTATTGTATCAAGAATTTTCTAAATATTCAACCATTATAATCTTTCATTTCTATTACAATTCCTGAACCAAAACCCCAGCGTCTGCTTGACGTTTCCCATTGCTGTTAGGTATAATAAAAAACACAGCACTCAGTGCACTGTAAATAAGAAAGACGAGGATATTTACGTTATGTGGATTGCAGATAATTGGAAAGACTATCAGGTAATTGATTGTTCCAAAGGAGAAAAATTAGAACGCTGGGGAGACTATCTTTTAATCCGTCCCGATCCCCAGGTCATCTGGGACACCCCCAAAAAAGACAGAGGATGGAAACGGCCCAACGGTCACTACCACCGCAGCAGCAAAGGCGGCGGCGAGTGGGAATTTTTTGACCTTCCCCAGCAGTGGTGTATTTCCTACAACAGCCTGACCTTTAATTTAAAACCGTTTAGCTTTAAGCATACCGGACTGTTTCCGGAACAGGCTGCCAACTGGGACTGGTTTGGTGATAAAATCCGTCATGCCGGACGCCCTATTAAAGTATTAAACCTCTTTGCCTACACAGGAGGCGCAACCCTGGCTGCAGCCGCAGCAGGAGCAGCCGTCACTCATGTAGACGCTTCCAAAGGCATGGTTGGATGGGCCAAAGAAAACGCCAAATCCAGCGGGCTGGAAAATGCTCCCATCCGCTGGATTGTCGATGACTGTGTAAAATTTGTAGAACGGGAAATTCGCAGAGGCAACCATTACGATGCCATTATCATGGACCCGCCGTCTTACGGAAGAGGTCCCAAGGGGGAAATCTGGAAAATCGAAGAAGCCATCCACCCCTTCGTAAAACTCTGCACCCAGCTTTTATCCGAAAAACCCCTGTTCTTTTTAATCAACTCTTACACTACCGGGCTGGCACCTTCCGTTCTTTCTTATATGATTGGAACGGAAATCGTCCCCTCTTTTGGCGGAAATGTAAAAGCCGAAGAAGTCGGTCTTCCTGTTGCCAAAAACGGCCTGGTACTTCCCTGCGGCGCATCCGGACGCTGGGAAGCATAAATCCCATTCACCACTCGTATACAAAAGACCAGAACCTGGAAAGAAATCTTCCAGCGCTCTGGTCTTTATCTTTTCTATCATTTAGTCCAAAAATGTAACAACCTTGCAGGGAGTCCGGTAATTAGCCGGCGTAAGAGTAATGCCTGTTGCCGGAGTACTGGAGTGAATAACCTGTCCGCCTCCTACATACATGGTTACGTGATTGATATAGTCGCCGCTGGCATAAAACAGCAAATCTCCAGGCTGCATCTCTGACTGGGAGATTTCCCGTCCCTTTGCCGCCTGATCCCTGGATGTACGGCCAATGTCAATGCCAAAATGCTTATAGACGCTCATGGTAAATCCAGAGCAGTCCGCACCGTCTGTCAGGCTGGTTCCTCCATATACGTAAGGATTTCCCAAAAACTGTTTTGCATATGCCACAATCGCAGTCCTGGTAGCGGATACTACCTTGTCGGAAGCATTGCCGCCCGGGCCATAAGATACGCTGGGGGCTTGTCCGCTGCCTGGATTGCTGTTTTCAGAACCTCCCGGGCCAGCCGGAACCGTAGGATTGGCGCTGCCGGAGTTATCAGACTTTGAAGCTGCTGCCGAAGTCTGAAGCGCCGGCGCCTGGGCTGCAGCATCCTTTCCGCTTCCCAGCGGATTTGCAGCAATGGTTCCATTAATTCCTACCGGAGCCGTAGCAGATGCAGTCGATTCCTTAGCAGGAACCTTGGACGCTTCGTTCTGAGACTGTCCGTCTCCCAGGGCTTCTGCCTGCAAAACCTCATTCAGCTGGCTGATTGCCGCCTCTGCCTCCTGCTTTCTCTTTTCCTCTTCTGCCTTCTGAGCCGCCTCTTCTTCCAGAGAAACCGCCTGTTTAAATTCTACAGCAGTCTTTATGTAGTCCATTGACACATATCCGGTCAGGTCTGTATCAATGGCCAGCTTTGCGAAATTATTTTCCTCACTCAGCACTTCATAACGAGCCCCCTGACTTAACAGGGTCAGGGTATCGCTGGTCAGGTTCGGCTCTGCCCGAAGCCGGAGAGACGCCGTATTAATCATGGCATATTCGACGCCTACTTCCTTGGCAATCCCCTCTGCCGCATCTCCCGTCACAAAATACTGAGCCTTAATGTATCCTGTAACACTTCCAGACTGAATCCGATACCAGTCTCCGCCTTCTCCGGAAACAGTCTCTAAAATCGTGGCTGCACAGTTGTTGTAAATCTTTCCCACAATCTGCCCCTTTGTGCTGGCTTCACTGCGGACGTTGACATAGTCCGATACCCTGGAAATCGCCACATTCTCATAAGCGCTGGCTTTTGCCGATACGTTGGGTGCTTTCTTCTCACTGACAACCAGCCTGAGGGCTCCGGCTTCTGGATTTACGGATGCAAAAGCCGGAACAACGCCTGTATTAATAAGACAGAAAGAAAGTGCAATCACTGCCTTTTTCCAATTATTCATGTATATCTCCCTCTTCTGTCTAACCTTCCATCAAATACCGTTCTACACTGGTTACTGCATTGGCCCCGTCTGCCGCAGCAGTAACAATCTGGCGCAGCGGTTTGGTCCGTACATCTCCTGCTGCAAAGATTCCTGGACAGGAGGTACAGCAGTCTTCTCCTGCCTGAATATATCCGTGATCCATCTCTACCAGCCCTTCAAAGGCCTGGCTTGCCGGAGTAATTCCTACTGCCACGAAAACGCCGTTAACTGGAAGTTTCGTTTCTTCTCCATTTTTTACATTCCGGACAGCCAGGGCTTCTACCCGATCCGTTCCCACAATCTCATCCACTACGCTGTCCCAGATAACTTCGATATTATCCCTGGAAAATACCTGTTCCTGCAGACTTTTGGCCCCACGGAACTCATTTCTGCGGTGAATCAGATACACCTTTTCACAGATTCTGGAAAGGAAAATTGCATCTTCCAAGGCTACGTCTCCGCCTCCGATAACTGCCGTTACCTTTTTACGGAAAAATGCGCCGTCACAGGTGGCGCAGTAAGAAACGCCCATACCGGCCAGTTCTTCTTCTCCTGGCACACCCAGCTTTCTATGGCTGGCTCCGGTAGCAAGAATTACCGCCCTGGCCTCATAAGTCTCGTGCTCGCACACAATCCGTTTCACAGCGCCCTCATCTTCAATCCGGATTACCTCATCCTCTGCAAACTGAGCGCCCAGGTTATCTGCATGTTCTCTGAATTTGGTTCCCAGATCATAGCCCCCTACTCCCGGAAGACCAGGGTAATTGTCTACTTCATAAGTAGTCATAACCTGCCCGCCGCTTACCATGCCTTTTTCTATTACAAGGGTACTGAGCCGGGCCCTTTCTGCATAAATTGCCGCCGCCAGACCGGCAGGTCCTGAACCAACAATTACTAAATCATATATCTGTGCCATATAATCTTCCTTTCTCTCACTTCTTGTTTCTATTTTCGCTTCTTCTCATTCTTATTTAGTATAACACAAGTCCTGTCCATATTTCCAAAAAAATTTCTTACGATTCTGTTACAAGCAGCCGGAAATGTGCTATACTCTTTCTAAAGAGGTGATGATTATGGCACAAAAAACCGTACTGGTTACCGGCGCTTCCCGTGGAATCGGAAAGGCCATTGCTGTCAAATTTGCAAAAAAAGGCTACAACGTAGCAATTAGCTGTATTCACAATGAAGAACGCCTGATGCAGGCAAAAAAAGAAATTGAATCTTACCAGGTATCCTGTCTTGCCTATGTAGGGGACATGGGAAACATGGAAAACTGCCAAGAATTGTTCGAACTAATCCGCAAGCAATTCGGATCCTTAGATGTGTTAGTCAACAATGCAGGGGTTTCCTACATCGGACTGCTGCAGGACATGTCGGTTCAGGACTGGGATCGGGTAATCCATACCAATCTAAACTCTGTCTTTAACTGCTGCAAGCTGGCAATCCCTGCCATGGTGGCAAAAAAGCAAGGGAAAATCATCAACATTTCCTCTGTCTGGGGAAATGTAGGCGCATCCTGCGAAGTGGCCTATTCCGCCACCAAGGGAGCCATCAATGCCTTCACAAAAGCTTTGGCAAAAGAACTGGCTCCCAGCAACATCCAGGTCAACGCTGTCGCCTGCGGCGCTATTGATACGGAAATGAATCAGTGGATGGAGGAGTCCGAATTTATCGCCCTGGTAGAAGAAATTCCGGCAGGACGCTTAGGAAAAGCCGAAGAAGTGGCCGATCTGGTCTACCATCTGGGATATAAAAACGCCTATCTGACCGGAGAAGTCATTGGCCTGGACGGAGGATGGACGTAAGCCTGTTACTGAAAATTTCTTCCGTAGCAGTAATAAGCAAAACAGGAATCAGCAATGAGCATGACGCCCATGACCAATACCATCAGCCACGTTTCTGCTGCAGAGGATCTGCTTGCAAATATGATGCCTCCAAGCAGCAGGAATATCAGTACCGGAATTACAGCCAGCGAAACCGCCCTGTATTTCCGGTATTTGCTTTCTGTCATCCCTTTCGGCATATAGTCTTCCTCATGAGCCATTTTGCAATGAACGACAATTCCAAACCGTGAAGACGTGCGGTAGGCGTAATATTCCACTCCGTCTATCATCATCCTGGGTGACATCCCTTCCTTTATTATAACAATGTGACGGCCATTCTCTGCTCCGTATTTCAGCAGTTCCTCCGTAAATTCCTGAGACGTATCGCATCTGGAATCCGGCATAAAAGAAAATTCCCTGTCCATCTCCGCTTTCATCACCCGAAGATAATCGTCTACAACCCGAACAAACACAGACCCTTTTTCTTCCTCTTCGTTCATCTGTTCCAGGTATCGTTCCTCATCCATTTCCGCAAGCTGGGTTTCCTGAATTTTCCCACAAAACTTCAAAGCTGCCAGCACCGTCTCCTTCTCTGACTGCAGTCTGCAAATCTGAGCCGCAATGGCATCCTCCAACGTTACGGTTCCTTCCAAAAGACGCTTAATATCTCCGAGCGGCATCCCCAGCTTACGAAACAGCTTAATCTGCCGGATTCTCCGAATGTCTTCCTCCGAGTATTCTCTGTAAGAATTTTCTGCTTTTCTGGCCGGATTTAAAAGTCCCTGTTTTTCATAATAGCGAATGTTTTGACTGGTAATCCCAGTAATCCGTTCCGCTTCTTTGATTGTCATCATAAGAAATCCTCCTTACTGCTATTCAGCCCCTCAATCTGCTGTTTTTTATTTCTTACAGCCGTATTATAAGGCTTATAGTTGGCATAAGGTCAAGGAAAATTTCAAAAATATCTGTTAAAAACGCTCAATATACTGGATAGCCACACATTTCGGTCCTCCCTGGGCCACAAATACAGGGCTCAACTCCAATATATGGATTTCCAATCCTTCAAAAGCCTTTTCCATCATTTCCTGGATTTTTTTTGCATCTTCCAACGCTCTGGCATGGGCAATATATAAAATATGCCTGGAACCAACTCCCGCCTTTTTCATATGTTCCATAATGCCGTCTACTGCCGATGACATGGTACGTTTTACAAAAAATTTGTCAATGCGGCTTCCGTCTTCTGTCAGCTTCATGACCGGTTTTAACCTGAGAACCGTCCCCAGGGCTGCTGCCATTGGAGTCAGTCTGCCTCCCCGTTTCAAAAAAGAAAAGTCCTGGGGAATCAAAAATGACTCCGTCTTCTTTGCCGCTTTTTCAAGCCATTCCAGAATTTCCCTGGTTCCTTTTCCATCCTCCGCCATCTTCTGAGCCTGTTCTGCCATATAGCGGTGAGGACCGCACAACGTCCTGCTGTTAAATACTGTAATTTTCTCCGGATGCCCGGTCATGTCTCTGGCACAGCATGCCCCCTGCCAGGTTCCAGACAATCCGTCTGCTATGGAAATATTAATAATCTCCGAATCCGGATACTTTTCATAAACATCTGCCACTTCTCCAACCGGCGGCTGGGAGGACATAGGAATCTGCCCTGCTTCAATTCTCCTGTAAAAATCTTCCATATCAATCTGCAGATCTCTGCCTTCCAAATCCCCTATGTGGATGCACAAGGGCACTGCATCAAATCCTGCCTCTATTGCCTCTTCTTCTGTATACAGCACAGAAGAGTCTGTCACTATCCTTACCATAACAAATCCTCCGTCTTATCCCTCTGTATTATATAGTTTTAAAAACCACTTATTGTAGTTTGCTATATCTTGTCGGATTTGTCAATAGATAATGGACATTTTCTTACTTTTGTAACGCAAAAGAGCCGTTCAGCACATAGATTCCTGCATTTCTTCCTGCCTCTTCCTCCACCAGGTTATATCCTTTCTGGCAATAATGGTATTCATCTTTCATCAGGCCTTTTTGAGCAAAATTTTTAAACTGCCGGCTTACCATTACAATATTTTCCTGCTCCTCTGCCAGTTCTGTCTGCGCGTTCTGAATCGGCACATATAAATTTTTATCATTTTTTCTGTTTCCTATCTGAATCAAAAAACACACTTCCATCTGGCATTCTTCTAAAAATCTTTCTATAAATTGACCTGTACAGCGCTTATAAGTCCCAGGTGGTGTACCCAGATCACCATCTGTACACCCTTGACACCACACCATGCAGCGGTGTTCTATCTGATAGCCATTCGATTCAAGCCACTCACTGCACCTCTTTGTTCTTCTGACAGCATCCTGATAATAAGCTCTTCCAGGCATCCATTCTGCAATGGAAGAGCCGCCTTTTGAATTTCCATCCGTGCTTTCCCATACATCTGTGTATATCGAAAACCATGATTCTCCTTAGCTGTTCCAAAGAGTCTTTCGATGGTCTCTTTTCTCTGCGCATACAATTCTTTCATTCCTCGTGTATGGCGAAGATCTTCGCAGATTTCCATATACGGCTCCCAGATATGTCTGGTTGCCAATTTTACATGATCTTTGCTTTCTGTACATTGCTTCAGATAAGGACAACTCTCACATACAGCCCCGCAGCTTTTATATTCCCGATATCCTTCGCGATTTGTGGTTCTGTATTTCAGCACCTGATTGTTTGGACATATGTAACAATCATAATACTCATCATATACATACTCGTATTTTTTGAAAAATCCTTCTTTGGTCTGTGGGCGTCTGTACGGAAAGAGCGGTCTGATCCCATCGTCAATTAAAAGCTTCGCAATTGCCGGTGTTTTATATCCAGCATCTGCTACTAAAGTCTTGATTCCTATATGTTTGATCTTATCGTACAGGCCTTTAAAAGTCCGGCGTTTCTCCGCCGGTTGATGGCGGTGGAGTATCATCCTTGTCTTTTAACGGCTTTTTATTATGTTCCTCCACAAGGCGTTTTCCCTGGGTAAAGCCGCTGATTTCATAAGGCTCAGACAGTTTTCCTGCCTCTTTATCCACTATTTCCGTCAAAATCCCCAGCATTTCCTTCACATCATCACATACCGCAATACGTACCATTTCAAAGTCTCCTGTTCCTTTTGGCAATGATTCCTATTATAACGTATACAGGCCTCCTTTAACAGTACAAAAACACGGCAGCCTCCAAATTGTCACAGAAGCTGCCGTGTCGGTATTATTCAGCTGTAACTCAGGAACCTGTATTTTCCAGGCATATTTCCAGAGTAAATGAAAAGATCTCTCCCGGCTTTATCACCTTAAGGCTGCCGTTTTCCCGGGCCCTTGATATTCCGTCATAAAAGCCGGTGGAAGGCTCCAGCGCACAATTGCAGTCCCCGCGGTAGC
>URUX01000065.1 GCA_900551135.1 uncultured Clostridium sp. | reverse complement strand
CCTTGAAAGCGCTAGCCTCTTTTTTCTTGTCCAGAGACGGTATTGTGGCCGTGGCCACCCTGATTCTGCTGGGTGTCGTTTCCCATTTCAGCGATCCGTACAATCCGTGGATCAACTTGCTGGCCCGTGTCGGCAACGTGTGCGTCTTCTTGTACATCCTGTGGCGTGCCGCCGGGAAAGCGATTGTTGACGGCCTGAGCAACAGGCGTGCCGCCATCGTCGACGAACTCGACAGCCTCGCCGTCCGCAAGGCCGCCGCGGAAGAGCAGCTCGCCGCCATGATCGAACACGACTGCATGGATCTGGTGATTTTTCTTCGAGATCCACACAACCCTAAGATGCACGAACCGGATGTAAATGATGTAGTAAGACTTTGCGATACCTATAACATTCCTCTGGCAACCAATCTGGCAACTGCTGAACTTTTAATCAAAGCTTTAGAGCGCGGCGATTTAGAGTGGCGCGAGCAGTACCGCTAGGAGCCGCAGTGAAGAATATAGGATTAAAAACGAGAACACTGCTGGCTGCCCTTCCATTCTGTATCCTGCTCTCGATAAGCGGATGCGGTTCAAAGCCATTGGAAAAACCATATGATTTTTCAGTCCGTTCCTTTGAAGACAGCAGTTCTGACAATGGCAGCAGCAGATGCACAGCATTTGCAGAAGATTTATGTGTAGTCACCGATTTTTCCGGAGACAGCGATGACAGCATAACGGCAGAAGCTGCCGGAGTATTTGGGATAACCAATTTAAATACTGTTTACAGTAAAAATGTCTTTGAAACATTATACCCTGCAAGTACAACCAAGATTATGACTGCATTGGTAGCCATAAAATACGGCAATCTTTCCGATGAAGTTACCGTTACACAAGAGGCGGTAATTACGGAATCCGGAGCAACCCTGTGTGGGATTAAGCCGGGAGACAGGTTAACTTTAGAGCAGCTTCTTTATGGGCTTATGCTTCCATCCGGCAATGATGCAGGCGCTGCCATTGCTGTACATATGGCAGGCAGTATTGACGGTTTTGCAGATATGATGAATCGGGAGGCTCAAATGATTGGGGCTACTGGTACTCATTTTACAAATCCCCACGGCCTTCACAGCGAGGATCATTACACAACTGCCTATGATTTGTATCTGATTTTTAATGAAGCATTAAAGTATCCGAAGTTTCGTGAGATAACTGGTTCTACTGCCTATACGGCCAATTACCAGTCTGCGTCCGGCGAACCGGTTTCTTCAACCTGGAAAGGCGGAAACTGGTATATGACAGGTGAACGGCAGACGCCGGAGGGACTTACTGTTTTTGGCGGTAAGACGGGAACCACCCGGGCCGCCGGTTATTGCCTGGTAATGGGAAGCAGAGAGGATTCTTCTGATGAATATATATCCGTCATTATGAAGGCTCCAAGCAGACCTGGTCTATATGACAATATGACAAATATTATTTCGAAAATTGTCAATTAGTTGTTGATTTTTTTCGCCAATTATACTATAATTATTTTAATTCGAATGGACTTTTTATACAAATTAACGACCCAAGGAGGAGATTGCTATGGTTCAGATTATTGCAGGAAGAAAAGGAAAAGGGAAAACAAAACATCTCTTAGAGAAGGCCAACAATGCGGTGAAAGACGCACACGGCACTATCGTATACCTGGATAAAAGCTCCAAGCATATGTACGAATTAAATAACCGTATCAGACTGATTAATGTAAATGAGTATCCGATTAGCAGCAGTGAGAGTTTTATTGGTTTCATCTGCGGTATTATTTCCCAGGATCATGACCTGGAAGCCATGTATTTAGACAGTTTCCTCAAGTTGTCCAGCTTAGAGGGTGAAGATATTTCCGAAACAATTGCGACTTTGGAAAAAATTGGTGAGAAATCACATGTTACTTTTATTTTAAGTGTATCGATGGATGCAGACGAACTTCCTGAGAGCGTTAAAAAAGATGTGATTATTTCTTTATAAGATATACATAAGAGGCTGTCACAAAATTGTGACGGCCTTTTTTTGACTCTTGAATTATTGGCAAATTTCTCCTATAATAACTAGAAAGAAAGGAGGACTTCACAGATGGCAAAGAAAAAGAAAAAAAAGAACAGCAAAATCATTAACTATCGCTATCGAAGGCCTCTGAACATTAATATCGGCATGATTATTTTTGCGCTGATTTTTGTGTATATGAGTCTTAGTGTATATACCTATATTAAGCGGGAAAAAATACAGTTTTACGAAGTAGTAGACGGCGGCATTGTAACCGATAAGGACTATACCGGGCTAATTATACGGGATGAAAAGGTAAATTATACCGATCGTGCCGGGACTATCGATTATTATGTACGGGAAGGCCGGAGGGCAGCAGTAGGTACGACGGTATATTCCATTGACGAAGAAAATAAAATGGCTGGCTATTTAGAAGAAAATAATAATGGACAGGAGTTAAGTGCAGAAAGTATCTCTGCCCTGAAAAAACAGCTGTCTTCTTTTAATATTGCATTTGATGAAACAAATTTTGCAAGTGTTTACGACATTAAGTATTCTCTGGAATCCCTAATCCTGGAGTACTCCAATTTTGATACTGCTGACAGTCTTGCCGCCATGGAAGCGGCTGGAATTCATTTTACCCAGATTCGGTCTGATACTGCCGGGGTGGTTTCTTACGTTATTGATTCTCTGGAGGGGCTGACTCCTTCTCAGGTAGAAGCTTCCATGTTTGACAGAAGCAAGTATCCAAGCAATGTAATCCGTTCCGGGGAAACCGTCGGAATCAATGAACCGGTTTATAAAATTGTAAATTCCGACAACTGGTCTGTGCTGTTTCCATTAAGTGAAGAAAATATAAAACAGTATGGACAGCAAACACAGTTAAAAGTTTCTTTTAAAGGACAGGATTTGACCACTTCAGGACAATTTTCCATGGTCACCGGAGCAGATGGAAATACCTATGGAAAGCTGGATTTTGATAAATATATGGTTCAATTTGTATCCGATCGGTATATTGATTTTGAGATCCTCTCCGATAAGGCAGATGGATTAAAAATCCCCCTTTCTGCCGTAACCAGCAAAGACTTTTTCCTGATTCCGACAGAGTACTTAAGCAAGGGCGGAGATACCAATGAATCCGGCTTCCTTAAAGAGGTCTATTCGGAAAACGGAACACCATCCATTGTCTTTGTTCCGGCTACCCTGTATTATTCCACAGAAGACCATTATTATGTGGAAATAGATGGAGAAGAAGGATTTAAGGCGGGAGACTATATTATAAAACCGGAATCTTCCGATCGGTATCAGCTGGGAACGACTGCCTCCTTAAAAGGCGTTTATAATATTAATAAAGGTTATGCAGTTTTTAAGCAGATTGAAATCCTTACCTCAAATGACGAATATTGTACAGTAAAGAAAAATATGGATTACGGACTTTCTGTATATGATCACATTGTGTTGGATGCAGATACAGTTGAAGAAGGCAAACTGATATATCAATAGCCTGATTCGGACAAAAGGAGAGAACATGGTAAAAGAACAATATTGGGAAGTAGAAGAAAATATTCAGAAGGCTTGCATTCGCGCAGGCAGAAAACGAGATGAGATTACACTGATTGCAGTCAGCAAAACAAAGCCTCTGGATATGCTCTTGGAAGCCTATGATGCCGGCGCCAGGGATTTTGGAGAAAATAAGGTGCAGGAGATTTTAGAGAAATTTCCTGCAATGCCAGCGGATGCCAGATTTCACATGATCGGTCACCTGCAGCGCAACAAAGTACGGCAGGTTATTGATAAAGCGGTGTTGATTCATTCCGTAGACTCCCTGCGTCTGGCACGCCAGATTGAAGAAGAAAGCGCAAAAATGGATCGTATTACCCCCACCCTGCTGGAGGTAAATGTAGCCAGAGAGGAAAGCAAGTTTGGATTCTTTACGGAGGAAATTGAGCGGGCAGCAGAAGAAATTGCCGCCTTTTCCCATATTGTGGTAAAAGGTTTTATGACAATTGCGCCTTTTGTCGAAAATCCAGAAGAAAATCGAAAAGTTTTTCAAGATTTATATCAATTATCTGTTGACATAACCAATAAAAACATTGATAATATGTCTATGGGTGTGCTTTCCATGGGCATGTCCGGCGATTATGAGGTAGCGATTGAAGAAGGAGCTACAATGGTACGAGTAGGGACAAGTATTTTCGGACATCGCTAAATCAAAAAGATAGGAGAGTAAGGACACATGAGCCTGTTAAACAAATTAATGGAATTAACTCGTCTCACAGATGAGGATGACGATTACTTTTTAGATGAAGAAGACGACGAATTTGAAGAGGAAAAGCCTCCCAGAAGGACGATGTTTTCCCGGGATAAGGATGAAGAGGAAGAGGATTCACCAAAACCTCGTTTTATGGGTTCTGCCCGTTCCTCATCCGGTAATAAGGTTGTTCCGATGCGTAACAGGGGCATGGAAGTTACTATGGTCAGACCAACCTCTATGGAAGACTCCAAAGAAATCTGCGATTATCTGCTGTCTGGTAAGGCAGTGCTTCTGAATATGGAAGGAATTCACACAGAAATTGCACAGCGGATTATCGATTTTACTTCTGGTTCTACATATTCCATGCGTGGAAATTTAAAGAAAATTTCCAATTATATTTTCATTGTTACACCAGAATCCGTAGAACTTTCCGGAGATTTTCAGGAGTTTTTAAGCGGTAATACGTTAGGAGGCACAAGCGGACTGAACATTCACCTGTAGGATATTAATAAGACTGCTTATGGAAAAAGAAGAATTATTATTTCGAAAACGAATTCAGGAACTGTCCCGTCTATGTTTTGAACGGGACATTCCTGTTCATACAGATTTTTTAAATTTAAATGAGCAGACAATCTTTTTCTCATTGATTCCCTCTTTATCACCGGCCAGATATGAACTTGCCGGCGGCTATGAGATGGCTGAGAGGAAAGTTGTTTGCTTTCTTCCTTCTTATGAGGAGACGTGTATCAGCTATCCCTTTGTGTGTGTATCTGCCAGACCGGTTAACCCCCGTTTTGCCGAGCAGCTCAGCCATCGGGATTATTTAGGCGCTTTGATGAATTTAGGCATTGACAGAAGCAAAATCGGAGATATTTTGATTGAAGACAAAGTATGCCACATTTTCTGCATGGAAGATATGGCAGATTACATTTGCAGAGAACTGCATTTTGTCCGCCATACCAATCTAACCTTTGAACGAAGCCAGCCTGGAGAACTTTCTATTGTTCCCAACTTTGAAAAAGTATCCGGAAGCGTTGCTTCTTTACGGCTGGATTGTATCCTGGCTCTGGCCTGGCAGTCTTCCAGGAGCAAAATGATTCCTTATATTGAAGGAGAAAAAGTATTTGTAAACGGTCGTTTAACCACCTCCAACAGCTTTGTTTTAAAAGAGGGAGATATTGTTTCGGTAAGAGGTTTTGGAAAATTTATTTATCGAGGCGTTGAAACAGAAACGAAAAAGGGCCGGCTGTTTATTACTCTGGATCGATATGCATAAATCCAGAGAGAGGGAGCATTTATGACAGAACGTTTGACCGTACATGACGTACACAAGAGAGCAATTTATGACATTGTAATAGAAGATGATTTCAGCAGACTGAAAGAAGAACTGCTGGCATTAAAAACCGATGAAAAAAAGCTTTGTATTGTTTCAGATTCCAATGTAGCTGCTCTTTATGCCAAAGAGGTAAAAGAGATTTTGGATACCTGCAGCAGAAGCACCAGCCTGTTTGTATTCCCAGCTGGAGAAGAACATAAAAATCTGAATACAGTACGTGATCTATATGAATTTTTAATTTTAAATCAGTTTGATCGAAGTGATATGCTGGTGGCTCTTGGGGGAGGTGTTACCGGAGATCTGTGCGGATTTGCCGCAGCTACCTATCTTCGCGGAATCCCGTTTATTCAGATACCAACGACTCTGCTTTCCCAGGTTGACAGCAGCATCGGCGGAAAAACCGGTGTGGATTTTGATGCTTATAAAAATATGGTTGGAGCATTTCATATGCCCAGTCTGGTATATACCAACCTGTCGGTACTGAAAACCCTGGATGAAGAGCAGTTTTCTTCTGGAATGGGAGAAATCATTAAACATGGTTTCATTAAAAACAAGGCCTATACCACATGGATGAAAGAACATGCTGAGGCAATCCAGGCAAGGGATCTGGATGCCTGCCGGGATATGATTTTGGAAAGCAACCGGATTAAACGGGATGTGGTCGAACGGGATCCTAAAGAACAGGGAGAACGGGCTTTGCTCAACTTCGGTCACACCTTAGGCCATGCCATAGAGAAATTAAAAGAGTTTTCCATGCTTCACGGCCACTGTGTTGCAGTTGGAAGCATTGCCGCCTGTGAAATCAGTGTCCTTAGAGGCCTGATAACCAGAGAAGAGGCTGACGATGCCAGAAAGCTGTTTCAGGCCTTTGGCCTTCCGGATACAGTATCTGGCCTGAATGCAGATCAGATTATCGCTGCATCCAAACATGATAAAAAAATGGAAAAAGGTCAGATCAAATTTATCCTTCTCAATGGCGTTGGAAATGCGTATGTGGATCGTATGGTTACAGAAGAGGAAATGCGGAAGGGATTGGAGGCAGTACTTCGATGAAAGAAAAAAGAAAACAGGTTTGCATGTTTTCCATATGGGCAGCTGCTCTGGTTCTTTTTGATCAGTGGACTAAGCATATGGCAGTCGCCCGTTTAAAAGGCAATCCAGCAGTTGTATTGATTGACGGAGTATTTGAACTTTTATACTCAGAAAACAGAGGGGCTGCTTTCAGCATTCTTCAGGGCAGGCAGGGATTTCTCTTTCTGATTACTCTGGCAGTATTGGCATTTGTAATATATGCCCTGATAAAAATGCCGGTAACAAGACGGTATCTCCCTCTGACAATTTGTTTGAATCTTTTGCTGGCTGGTGCTGTAGGGAATATGATTGACAGGGTTACCAATGGTTTTGTAGTAGATTTCCTGTATTTTTCCCTAATTGATTTTCCGATTTTCAATGTAGCAGATATTTATGTCACAACGGCTGCAGCTGCATTTTTTGTCTTAATGCTGTGGTTTTATAAGGAGGAGGAACTGGAAATTTTCTCTTTCAGCCGCAAGAAAAAACAGACAGCCAATTCAGATAAGGAGGAGTAGCCTTGGAGCAGCAGTTTGTGGTAGAAGAGGGAGAACAGGATATTCGTATTGATAAGTATTTGGCAGGCCTTTTAGAAGGCCTGTCTCGTTCTTATATACAAAAGCTTTTGAAATCCCAGGCTGTTTTCGTAAATGGGACACCAGTAAAAGGAAGTTACAAAGTTTGTGAAGAAGATCAGATTGTATTTGAAGTGCCGGAAGCCTCTGAACCGGAAATCCTTGCAGAACCAATGAGTCTGGACATTCTTTATGAAGATTCGGATATTTTAATTGTTAATAAACCAAAAGATATGGTAGTCCATCCGGCTGCCGGCCATTATACCGGTACTCTGGTAAATGGACTGATGCATCACTGTCAGGACAGCCTGTCTGGAATCAATGGAGTATTGCGTCCTGGCATTGTACACCGTATTGATAAGGATACGACAGGTATTCTGGTTGTATGTAAAAATGATATCGCACACAGATGTGTTGCCCAGCAGTTAAAAGAACATTCCATTACCCGCCGATATTTTGCTATTGTCCATGGGAACTTAAAAACGGAAGAGGGAACTGTGGATGCACCTATCGGGAGACATCCTTCTGATCGAAAAAAAATGAGCATTAATTATAAAAACGGTAAAAACGCTGTAACTCATTACCGGGTATTGCAGCAGCTTCGGGGATATTCCTATATTCAGTGCCAGCTGGAAACCGGAAGAACACATCAAATCCGTGTTCACATGGCAAGTCTGGGCCATCCCATACTGGGAGACGCAGTATATGGCCCTGCAAAGTGTCCCGTTTCCGGTCTCATCGGTCAGACCCTGCATGCCGGAGTTCTGGGAATTTGCCATCCAAGAACCGGCGAATATATGGAATTTTCCGCTCCATTGCCGGACTATTTTCAACAGCTTTTAGAAAAATTGAGCTAATTGTATAAAAAAAGTTATTTTTTCTGTACTTTTTAGAGATTTTGCTGTATAATTAAATTATTGAATGACATCTATTGGTCTATGGCAGCCTATGGCGTGAAAGGAGAGAGAACTATGAATGGAAATTTAGTAATTACGATTGGACGGCAATGTGGCAGCGCAGGACGCCAAATCGGTCAGGAAGTGGCAAAACAGCTTGGAATTAAATGTTATGATAAAGAATTATTGTCTTTAGCTGCAAAAAACAGCGGACTTTGTGAAGAACTTTTTGAAACCCATGATGAAAAGCCTACCAGCAGCTTTTTGTATTCTTTAGTAATGGATACCTACTCTCTGGGATATACTACTTCCGCTTATATGGATATGCCTATTAATCATAAAGTATTTTTGGCACAGTTTGATACCATTAAAAAACTGGCTTCAGAGGAATCCTGCGTAATTGTAGGACGTTGTGCCGATTACGCTTTAGCTGATTTCCCTAACGTTACATCGGTTTTCATTTCCGGAAATGAACCGGATAAAATCAAACATTTAATGAAGATGTATGATGTTGATGAATCAAAAGCCAGAGATATCATGATTAAAACCGATAAGAAGCGTTCCAGCTACTATAATTACTATTCCAGTAAAAAATGGTCGGATGCAAGAAGTTATGATCTGTGTATTAACAGCAGTGCCATTGGATTTGACAACACTGTACAGATGATTATTAATTTTGCAAAGACGAATCAGGCTTGGAAAAATCAATAAACCATTCATGCGGCTCGCAATTTAATACCATGTCTTTTGGGGCAGGGTGTCGCAAAATCATCAAATCAGATGGTTGGGCGATGCCCTCGCTCTATATCTGTACAAATCTTAATGAATATTTAAAGATTAGGTTCTAGGATTCCCACTTTGACTGTGCTATACTATTATGGTGTTTTTTGGATATTCACTTGAAACACTGAAAATAAGATTAAGGTGGTTACAAGATTCCATGATAATTTGGAACAGAGAAAATAAAAAACAGGCAGCAGCGGCAGCGATTCTTCTGCTTGCCGGAATTATAACCGGAGGTCTGGCAGACGCTTATATACCGGCTTCTGATTCGCTGACGAGCCGGGAGATTGTATCAGAAGAAGATTCTTCCCCTCAGGAGACCGTCACACAGCCTTCTGAACCAGAGACCACAGAGGCAAGAAAAGATGCCAATGCATATGAACCTTCTGTCACCATGTTAAATCTGGCTTATTATTTCCCGGAAGGTGCAGATCCGTCTGATGTTACTCAAAGTTATGCCGGAAAGGTTTATCAGGAACTCAGCATCAAAGATTCTGACTGGCTGGCCGGCATCTACGATTTGGCCGATATAAAACCGGCAAAAATGGCTGCAAAATTAGGAAAATCTTCTGCTGCAGCTTTGGGCTCATATAATCCTAATGACGAAACCCACGATCCGGACAATCCGGATACATGGATGATTAATAACTGGAAAAAAGTAAATATTTCCTTTGTAAACGGAAGCGGCCAGCCAATTAACGGGTATTCCAACGTAAAAGAGATTCTCTCTATGGCCAGCGTTTATACCTATCAAAAAGATATGATGGATACAGATGCCTTTAAGGAATACGCAAACCGTTTATGGAAGGATTCGCACAGCTTTTCCTATAGCATGAGTGATGTATATTACTGCGACGGCTGCTTGGACATGTCTTTGGAAGAACTGGTTCAGGAGGCGGAAGAAGAAGAGTTTGCCGGGGAATTTGCTGCGTCTGGCGACGCTTTGGAATATGGAGGAAAAAACGCTTCCCAAAATGATTCCAGGGATGAACACCAGGAAACCGCTTTCGAAAACAATGAAACGGCTGACAGAACATCTCTTACCAACCATTCCAACAATACTTCGTCAGAAACATCCAATCCATCTAACGGAACGGTAAAAGGCGACTATGCAGAGCCTAACGACAAGATTTCTTTAGAAGCTTCTCTGGAAGGGGAGGATGAAATCCCAACAGGAGGAACGATCCGAAAGAATACCATTGATCCTACTCAATGGGACCATATTGGACCAGGTGAAGAACCTATGGCAACACCAGACGAAGCGCTGTATACGGAAGCAGAAAGCGATGCGTCTCTGGAAAGTCATACCTCCCAGGAAGAGGCTGCTGCTGATATGGAATCAGAAAACGATTCTGCCGCACAATCACTCTCTGCAGATACCGCTGAGGATTTTACAGATGAACCTACTCCGGCCAAGCCTTCAAATACCTCCCATAACCGAAATAAGCCCAAAAAATCCAGTGGAGGCTGCCCAGGTCATATTAATTTAAATATTTCTGTTAAAATTTTAGGATTAGATGATTCGAAAGGGCTAATTCAAATCGATCCCATTGGAAACAATCCCGAAAACATGACAGAAGACGGATGGGACGGCTGGGATGAATACAGCATAAAAATGGTTGAGGCTATTCATGCCCAGGATTGGTATCAGGACTACGGTCTCAGCATCTCTACGATTAATATGAGAAATCCCCTATCTGCATCTGAGACTGACGCATATATTGCAAACCTTCCGCCAGGAACTTCTAAAAAGCGAAAAGAAATTATTCAATTTGCGTTGTCTTCTGTGGGAAAAGTACCGTATTACTGGGGAGGAAAACCATCTCATCCCGGATATGAAGGAAACTACTTTGGCACTCCCATGGATCCGGATACAAAGGGCCGGATTTTAAAAGGTCTGGATTGTTCCGGCTGGATAAACTGGGTTTACTGGTCTGTTACGGGGGAACGGCTGACAGGAGAGAGTACCAGCAGCCTGATTCTTTGCGGAAAACCAATTAAACGTTCGGAACTGAAACCCGGTGACATTATCGTAAAAACCGGAACCGGTGCCCATGTAGTGATGTTTCTTGGATGGACTTCCACTGGACAGATGCAGGTGATTCATGAGTCCAGTGCATCGGTAAACAATGTAACTGTAAAAACCATGACTGCAGACTGGCCATATTACCGAAATCTTATCGACTAGCAGAGAATCCAGTAAAAACTGCTTGAAACAAAGGAGTATATTATTATGAGTTACCAAAAGGATTATGACGATTATTCTGACAGCAATCAGGATTATGACAGCTACTATGACGATTATTTCTATGATGAACCGGACTCAGAAGAATCTGATTTTGGAGATGACCGTGCTGCAGATTACAGGCGTTCTCCAGCAAAAAGCAGAGAGTACAGAGAATATGGAAAAAACAGCCGGACGGTCTCTTCCAGAAGCATCCGGCAGCCTTCTGCGGCATCTGATCCCATTAGCCGCAAGAACGAAATGGAGGAACAGGATTTGTACGAAGATGAAATTGCCCGTATGCGCCATCGGAAACATCAGCCCGATTCCCGAAAACGGGGAAATGGAAATAGACGTGAGGGAGCCGCCCATTCCCCGGAAGTTCGTTCCAGAAATGGTCGCCCCGCCCCAAAAGGCAATATGAAAAAAAAGAAAAAAAATTCTGGTAGAGTTTTTGCCGGAATTGGAATTGTTCTCATTCTTATAATTGGCGTTTTATTCGTACAGCGGTGGTGGAAGCTGCGGGATGGCTATTGGAATATTGCAGTTTTCGGCGTGGATTCCAGAAGCGGAAGTCTGGAAAAAGGCGCATTATCTGATGTAGAAATCATTTGCAGTATTAATAAAAAAACCAATGAGATTCGTCTGGTTTCCGTGTACCGTGATACGTATCTGCAGATTGATGAAGACGGTCAGTTCCATAAAATTAACGAAGCCTATTTTCTGGGTGGTCATGAGCAGGCTGTAGCGGCCCTGGAACGCAATTTAGACCTTACAATTGACGATTATGCCACCTTTAACTGGAAAGCCGTTGCAGACGCCATAAACCTGTTAGGCGGCATTGATCTGGAAATCACAGACAAAGAATTCGCTTATATCAATTCCTTTATTACGGAAACAGTCGAATCTACCGGTGTTGGTTCCCATCATCTGGAGCATGCAGGCATGAACCATCTGGATGGAGTGCAGGCAGTCGCATACTGCCGTCTGCGTTTAATGGACACAGATTTTAACCGTACTGAGCGCCAGAGAAAAGTAATTATGCTGGCTCTGGAAAAAGCAAAACAGGCCGACATGTCCGTATTAAGCAACATTGTTGCAGGTGTTCTTCCTCAGCTTTCAACCAGCATTGGAGCAG
>URUX01000064.1 GCA_900551135.1 uncultured Clostridium sp. | reverse complement strand
ACCAGATTCAGACCGGCGCTTACCAGGATCGGAGATTTGCAGAGGAACAGGAAGCCAGGCTGAGATCCCAGGGATTTCCGGCCTTTCTTGTATATCGGGAACCCTGGTACCTGGTTAGGGCAGGAGCTTTTTTAAGTATGGATAATGCCGCCGCAATGGAGCAGAAGCTGCGCCAGTACGGTTATTCAACCATGATGGTGCAGGAACAGGCGGTCTATTAGTCTGGGACTGTCCAGAAGATGATTCCGGGGTCAAATACCTTTTGACCCCAACCAGATAAAATGTTATAATTATGCATTGTAATGGATAATAGAGAGGATATATACAATGACCGATTTGGAAATATTAAAGTTTCTGCAGCAGGAAATACATTCCGTTGTGATTGCTGCAGCAGATGAAAATGGAGTGCCCTGTACGACGATAGCAGATGTTATGCTGGCAGAGGAAAGCGGCCTGTACGTTCTGATTTCCCAGGGAAACCGGATTTACAAAAGATTAAAAGAGAATCCGAGGATTTCCATAACAGGTATTTTGGGGAAAAGCCCCATGCCATTACAGGCCGTTACGCTTAACGGACAGGTAAAGCATCTGGGAAAAGAAAGACTGGACGAGATTTTTGAGAAAAATTCGTACATGCAGGCGATTTATCCAGAGGAAAAAAGCAGAAGAGTGCTGGAGGTTTTCTGCGTCTATAAAGGAGAAGGGGAATATCTGGAGGTAAGAGGCCAGAACCTTAGACGGGAAAATTTTTCTTTCGGAGGGGAAGAAATTCACCCAAGAGGTTATCACATAGATGAGAAACGCTGCATTGGATGCCAGGGATGCAGAAGCGTCTGTCCGGTATCCTGTATCAGCAATACCTTTCCCAGAGTGATCGATCAGAGCAGGTGTATCCGCTGCGGCAATTGTATGAAAATCTGTCTGCGAAGGGCAGTGGAAACTGCTGAATAAGTACCAGGGGGATATGGCCATGAAATGGGAAGATGGAAAGACCAGATGCTTTTGGGCGAACCCCAAAAACCAGCGTTATATTGAATACCACGATAAGGAGTGGGGAATCCCCTGCCACGAAGATCAGAAGCTGTTTGAAATGCTGATTTTAGAGTCTTTTCAGGCTGGGCTGTCCTGGGAATGCGTATTAAACAAAAGAGAAGCATTCCGAAAAGCCTTTGACCAGTTTGATTTGGAGCGGGTTTGCGGTTACGGAGAAGAAAAATTAGCAGAACTGGAGAACAATCCCAAAATCATCCGAAATAAGTTAAAAATCCGGGCAGCAGTCACCAATGCCAGGATTTTTCGGGAGATCCAAAAGGAGTATGGCAGCTTTTCCCAGTATCTTTGGGGCTGGACGGATGGGAACGTGATTTATGAAAAAGGAGCAGCCTGCTCGCCTTTATCCGATGCAGTATCAGGAGATTTGAAAAAGCGGGGAATGAAATTTGTGGGGACTACCATTATTTATGCTTATCTGCAGGCAGTTGGAGTCATTTATTCCCATGAAGAAGGATGTTTTTTAGAGAAAAAATAATGTAAAAAGGAGATAATGAGATGCCGGTATTTGATTTCAGCGGTGCAAAAGAAGAAATAAAACAGGAAGAATGCACCTACACAATTTTTCGTTCCAATGAACATAATGCGGCTCCAGATAAACCAATCCTGGTACTGGACAGCCAGGGAGGGAAGTGGGGCCGTCATTCCTGCGGCTTTTTTACCAATCCCAGCAAGAGAACATCCTTTGAGCGAAAGGAGGAAGAAGGAAGGACAGAGGCAGATATTGTAAAAATAGACGCCCGGTTTGTCAGCCTGATCCGGTGGCTGGGAGAAAACCATATCCATGTCAGCCTGTCAGGAGAAAACAGGGACGAAGGATATGCGGTTTATAAGATTCGGGAAACAGCTTCCGGCGGCGGTGCCAAGCTTTCTGCCGAAGACGGATTTCTCCAGTTTATGATAGAACGGCTTCTGGCAAGTTCTGCCCCGGCAGAGGGAGAGGTGGATGAAGAGGAGGAAGAGGCCGGAGATGATATGAAGCTGACCAGCATTCAGAGCATTACCGACTTTATGACATGTGCCGGACGTACCATGCCGGATCATATCCGCCTTTGGGCCAGAAGAAATCTGGCGGTTGCCAAGTCCCATGAAGTTTCTCCGGAAGAACGGCGTCATGCCCAGAGAGCGCTGTCCATTATGATGAATGTCCAGTGGAAAAACAACTATTTTGAAGCCATTGATCCGGTTGAGGCCAGAAAGATTCTGGATGAAGAACTGTATGGCCTGGAACGGGTGAAGCAGAGAATCATGGAGACCATTATCCAGATCAACCGCACCCATACCTTACCGGCTTACGGACTTTTACTGGTAGGCCCTGCCGGTACGGGAAAATCCCAGATTGCCTATGCTGTTGCCCGGATTTTAAAACTGCCGTGGACAACCCTGGATATGAGTTCCATCAATGATCCGGAACAGCTGACTGGAAGTTCCCGTATCTACTCCAACGCCAAGCCTGGCATTATCATGGAGGCCTTTTCCATGGCAGGCGAGTCCAACCTGGTGTTTATTATCAACGAACTGGACAAAGCTTCTTCCGGAAAAGGAAACGGCAATCCGGCTGATGTGCTTCTGACGCTGCTGGATAATCTTGGTTTTACAGATAACTATATGGAATGCATGGTGCCGACGGCCGGCGTTTACCCCATTGCTACAGCAAATGATAAGAGCCTGATCAGCGCTCCTTTGATGTCCCGTTTTGCAGTCATTGACATACCGGATTATACAGCAGAGGAAAAGAGGATTATATTCTTAAAATTTGCCCTTCCCAAAGTGTTAAAGCGCATGGGTATGAAAGCCGGCGAATGTATCCTGACTCCGGAAGCAGTGGATCAGGTTATTGAAATATTCTCAAATACCAGCGGTATCCGGGATTTGGAGCAGGCAGCAGAGCATATTGCAGCCAATGCGCTGTACCAAATCGAGGTAAATCACATTTCTGAGGCAGTATTCGACGCAAGAATGGTGCGGGAATTGTTGGCATAACCGCTTTCTGTCGAAACTTGCGGCTGAATCTCGTTGCGAAAAGAAAATGACCGGAGCTATAATACATAGTACAGCACAAAGCGCTGGGAATGATCAAAAAACGAGGAGGATTTTCACATGACTCAATTAAATGTGGCGATTGCAGATGATAACCCGCAGACATTAGGTCTGCTGCAGGATATTGTAGAGGGAGAAAAGGAATTTCATGTAGTCGGCAAAGCGGATAATGGAGAAGACGCATATAACATGATTGTGAAAACCAATCCGGATATTGTGCTGCTGGACGTGATTATGCCGGGGCTGGACGGGGTTTCTGTAATGGAACGGGTAAAACAGAACATGCCTTCCGGCAAAATACCGTCGTTTATTATGGTGACGGCGGCAGGCAGTGAAAATGTGACAGCAGACGCATTCGCAATGGGAGCCAGCTATTACATTATGAAACCCTTCAGCAGGGAAATAGTAGTGGATAAAATGCGCCGGACCTGTATGCGCCAGAGTGGGGAACCTGGTTTTCAGGAGACGAAAAAGGTACGGCCATACATAGATAAGGCAGAGTATATGGAACAGAATCTGGAAAATGATGTTACCCATATCCTGCATGAAATCGGAATTCCGGCTCATATTAAAGGATACCAGTATTTGAGGGATGCAATTACCATGTCTGTAACGGATCATGAAATGCTGGCATCCGTCACGAAAATACTGTATCCAACGATTGGAAAAAAGCATCAGACTACGCCAAGCCGTGTAGAACGGGCAATCCGCCATGCAATTGAGGTCGCATGGAACAGGGGTAAAATGGATACGATTCATGAACTGTTTGGATATACGGTCAGTAATGGAAAAGGGAAACCAACGAACTCCGAGTTTATTGCCCTGATAGCTGACAAAATACGGCTGGATTACAAACGGATTTCGTAACAGTTCAGCCATGCATCTTCTTGTACGCTGTAAGCGTGTAAGAAGCGTGGGGCGTACGCCCTATGAAAATTCAGGCAGAAAAACTCTTATGAAAGCAAGCTTTCAACGCTTTTTTCTGTCTGGATCTTCGCATGGCTGAATTGTTACCGAATTTCTTAAAAAAACACAGATAATACTTCCTAAAACCTGAAAAGTATTGTATACTGTTAATAATTGAGCATGGTAAAGCGAACTATAAGGTGAGGGAGGTTTTTTCATGAAAAAAATATTATTTGTGGCATCTGAGGCGGTGCCATTTATTAAGACAGGCGGACTTGCAGATGTAGCCGGTTCTCTGCCAAAATGCTTTGACAAAAAATATTTTGACGTTCGGGTTATGATTCCTAAATATTTATGCATTAAGGAAGAGTGGCGCAATAAGATGACCTATGTAAATCATTTTTATATGGATTATCTTGGTCAGAGCAAATATGTGGGAATTATGGAATATGTTCATGACGGTATTACGTTCTATTTCATTGATAATGAAGGTTATTTCTGTGGAGATAAGCCTTATGGGGACTGGTACAATGATCTGGAAAAGTTTGCCTTTTTCTCCAAGGCAGCCTTATCGGCGCTTCCGGTAATCGGATGGCAGCCGGATGTGGTTCACTGTCATGACTGGCAGACCGGCCTGATTCCGGTTCATTTAAAGGATCGGTTCCATGACGGCGAATTTTTCCGCAATATGAAGTCTGTATTTACCATCCATAACCTGAAATTCCAGGGTGTCTGGGATGTTAAGACCATTCAGAGACTGTCAGGACTGCCGGATTATTACTTTACTCCGGATAAACTGGAAGCCTATAAGGACGGCAATATGTTAAAAGGCGGCGTGGTATACGCAGATGCCATTACCACAGTAAGCGATACCTATGCAGAAGAGATTAAGATGCCGTTCTATGGGGAAGGATTAGACGGACTGATGCGTGCCCGATCCAACAGTTTAAGAGGTATTGTCAACGGTATCGACTATGATGAATTTAATCCGGAAACCGATCCTTATATCGCACAAAAATACAATGCCAAGAATTTCCGCAAAGAGAAGGCAAAAAATAAAGCGGCTCTTCAGGAGGAACTGGGACTTACCAGAGATCCGGACAAGTTTATGATTGGTATTGTGTCCCGTCTGACAGACCAGAAGGGACTGGATTTGATTCAGTGCGTAATGGATGAAATCTGCAGCGATGATTTGCAGTTTGTTGTGCTGGGAACTGGTGACGAACGTTATGAAAATATGTTCCGTCATTATGACTGGAAGTACAATGAACGGGTTTCTGCCAATATTTACTATTCCAACCCGATGTCCCACAAGATTTATGCGGCATGTGACGCATATCTGATGCCTTCCTTATTTGAACCCTGCGGTTTAAGCCAGCTGATTGCTCTGCGTTACGGCACTGTGCCCATCGTTCGTGAAACAGGCGGATTAAAGGATACCGTAGAGCCGTACAATGAATACGAAGGTACCGGTACCGGATTTTCCTTTGCAAATTACAATGCCCATGAGATGTTAAGCAGCATCCAGTACGCAAAATATGTTTATTATAACAAAAAGCGTGAATGGAATAAGATCATCGATCGGGCCATGGCAAAGGATTATTCCTGGAATACCTCGGCGCTTAAGTACCAGGAGTTGTATGACTGGCTGATTGGATATTAAATTTTAGAAAAAACAGGGCTGTTGCAGATAGCCGGCGGTTCGTCCAGGCGCAGCGGCCCTGATTTTGTCTGACAGAGGAGAAAAGATGAGATGTGGAAAGAACTGTTAGGGAATCAGGTGCTGGTAAGTTCTGTAATTGGCTGGACAGTGGCTCAGGTATTAAAGACCATCATTGACTGCGCCCTGAATAAAAGTTTTAATGCGGAGCGGCTGACAGGGTCGGGAGGAATGCCAAGTTCCCACTCTGCTACGGTCTGCGCACTGACTACGTCTGCAGCTTTGTGTTATGGATTTGGGTCCTTTGAATTTGCAGTCAGCTTTGTAGTGGCAATGGTAGTCATGTATGACGCAGTAGGCGTGCGGCGTGAAACCGGAAAACAGGCAAAGCTTTTAAACTGGATGATGTCAGAAAATCCATTTAAGTTAAAAATTAATGAACTCAATGCAGAGATTGTGCAGGAGACCTTAAAAGAATACGTAGGTCATACGCCTTTACAGGTAGTGGCAGGTGCAGTACTGGGGATTGGTATTGCGCTGCTGATGAATCTGCAGTATGCATAACAGAACTGCAAACATATGGAAAAGATTGAGCGGCGGGGGTAAGATGTCCGGTAAAATACCGGAAGCATTTTACAACCGCCGGTTTTTGTGATATTGTGAATAACAGCAGCAGAAAACAGTCTGCTGACAGGAAAGGACAGAACATGATGATTAAAAAAATAGTTCTTGCATCTGCATCTCCACGGAGACGGGAACTGCTGGCCCAGATTGGACTGGAGCCGGAGATTATGCCCAGTACAGTAGAAGAAATCGTTACCGATACAGCCCCAGAGAAGGTAGTGATGAGTTTATCTCTTCAAAAAGCCAGTGACGTTGCTGAAAAGAGAAAAGCCAAAGGAGAGATGGCAGATACCGTTGTGATAGGAGCTGATACCGTAGTAGCGGCAGGCGGACAGATTTTGGGAAAGCCCAGAGACAGAGAAGATGCAGCACGTATGATTCGAAGCCTGCAGGGGGGGATTCATCAGGTATATACGGGAGTTACCCTGATAGCATCTGGAAAAGAAGGAGAACTTGTCCGTACTTTTTATGAAGAAACCCATGTGACCGTATATCCAATGGAGGAGGAAGAAATTTCCCGTTATATTTCCTCTGGAGAACCGGATGACAAGGCGGGTGCTTATGGGATTCAGGGACTTTTTGCAGCCTATATTCAAAAAATAGATGGAGATTACAGCAATGTAGTAGGCCTTCCTGCAGGACGGGTATATCAGGAATTAAAGGCTTTGGAAAGGTGTCTGGAAAAGGAGACGAACTATGATTAAACTGATTGCTTCTGATATTGATGGAACTCTGGTAGAAGATGGTTCCAGCCGGATTAATCCGGAAATTTATACAGAAATTCTGCGTCTAAGAGAAAAGGGCATTCAATTTGCGGCTGCCAGCGGCCGCCAGTGGTTCAGTATTGACCGGCTGTTTGAGCCGGTAAAAGAGAAGATCTTTTATCTTTCTGATAATGGGGCATATATTGGATGCCATGCCCGCAATCTGTTTTTAACAGAAGTTGACAGAGAAACCATTATGGAAATGATTGAGGATGGAAGGAAACAGAAAGAACTGGAAATCGTTTTAAGCGGCCCGGATGTGGTTTATCTGGATACTAAAAGTGACGGATTGTGTCAATGGCTTACAGACAGCTATCATTTTGCAGTAAAAAGGGTAGAGGATTTGACCAAGGTAGAGGATCGGTTTATAAAAATTGCCTTTTACAGCAAAAACCAGGTGGAGACATACGGAAAATATATTCAGGAAAAATATCAGGATCGGCTGAAAATTACAATTTCCGGCGATATGTGGATGGACTGCATGGCAAAAGGAGTTAATAAGGGCCAGGCGATAAAAACCCTTCAGGAAAGTCTGGAAATTTTACCGGAAGAAACCATGGTATTTGGCGATCAGTTAAATGATATCGAAATGCTGGGGCAGGCCTATTACAGTTTTGCAGTAGGAAATGCCAGGCCGGAAGTCAAAAAAGCAGCCAGATTTCTGGCAGATACCAATGTAAATGACGGAGTGCTGAAAATCCTGCGTCTTTTATAAAAACAGGAGATGGAAATGAAAGGATTAAACTTGGTAAGAAGGCTGGCAGCGGTCAGTACTGCGATTTTGCTGGCAGCACAGATACTGACCCTTAC
Source organism: uncultured Clostridium sp. (assembly GCA_900551135.1). Lineage (GTDB taxonomy): Bacteria > Bacillota > Clostridia > Lachnospirales > Lachnospiraceae > UMGS1370. The sequence continues at coordinate 4,451 of URUX01000064.1, read as the reverse complement.
TGGGTGCGGCAGGCTTTATCAGGGAGAAGAAGCGGGAAAAGAAGAAATGTATACGCTTTCCCAGATGATGACCATTGCCGCCACGGAAAGAAACCGATATCAGAAGGTATATACCAGCCAGATTTGGAACGCTGCTGCCGATGAAAACGGTACTACCATGAAAGATATGCTGCTGTCCCAGATTCGCACATTTTTAGAGGATTTGGAGACCATGAACCAGCTGGCCAAATCCAGAGAAATCGTGATGTCAGGGGCAGAAGAGGAGCAAATCAAAAAGCTGGCAAATGTCTATTATGAAGGATTGACAGAAGGGGATTTAGCCTATATACAGGTGTCAGAGCAGGAGATTGAACGCCTGTATGAGAAATATTATCTGGCCAATAAACTGGTCAATGAACTGACAAAAGAAGTGGATCTGGAAATCAGCGACAGTGAGGCCAAGGTGATTGATATTCAGCAGATAGTTCTGGATTCTCCGGAAACGGCTGAACAGGTTTACAGTCAGGTGACAGCGGAAGGGGCAGATTTTGAGGATATTGCAAAACAAAATTCCGTATCCCAGGAGATTAAGAGAACCCTTGGCAGAGGACAGGAAACCAAAAACTATGAGGATGCAGCCTTTGCATTGGAAACAAACCAGATCAGCGCTCCTGTGGAATCAGATGGCAGCTACTATATTATAAAATGCATCAATTCTTATAATGAAGAGGAAACGCTGAAACGAAAGAACGAACTGTCTTTGACGAAAAAAGATCAGGCTTTTCGCAGCATTTATGATGAATTTCAGAAAGCCAATCCGGTCAGGCTGCCGGATACTCTTTGGAATCAGGTGAGTTTTGACGGCGGAGAAGAATGTACCACTACCAATTTCTTTGATTTATATAAAGAATATGTTCAGGAATAGAAACTGAAAAGGAGACGGACAGTATGCGGGAATTAGACAGAGAACAGACAGAACAGACCTATCAGTCTTCTCGTTTGGAAACGAGAACAACTGGTGTGAGATCAGGAAGAAGCAGAAAGAAAAAGAAAAAAAGCAGGGGGGCTGCAAAAGGTTTGGGCATTCTGCTGCTGTGTCTTTGTCTTGGAGGAATGGCATGGACAGCAGTTCGGATGACTCGCTTTGCCTCCAGAAACAGTCAGGAAGCGGTGCTGGAAACCAGCCGTCAGGTTATTCCCCAGACCATGCCGGAAAGCGGAGCAGAGACCTTTCAGTAAAGGCCTCTGCTCCGCTTTTCAAACACTTACTGGAAGAATACTCTGGTTAAATCATTTAAAGCCTTCTGATCCTGAACATGCATTAATTCTCTGGAAGAGTGCATGGCCAGAATGGGTACACCTGCATCGACAGCCGCCATATTTAAAAAGGCAGAGGAAATGCTTCCCAGGGTAGAGCCGCCTCTGGTGTCAGAACGGTTAGAAAACTTACGGCATGGGATCTGGTGTTTCCGGCACAGGCCTTCAATGACACTGGCACAGGATGCATCCGTTGCATAAGACTGGCTGGCGGCTAATTTTAAAGCTACACCGTCCCCCATGGTAATCTGGTTTTTAATATCGCATTTTTCCGGATGGTTGGGGTGGATGGCATGGGCCACATCCAGGGAAAGCAAAAATCCGCCCAAAAGCCCGTCTAAAAATTCAGATCGGCTATATCCCAGGCTTAAATAAATCTTTTCTAAAATTCGTTCTGTTAAGTTAGACGCAGCGCCCTGTTTGGTACTGCTTCCAATTTCTTCATTGTCATATAAAGCAATAACACGGATAACAGGGTGTTTGCCAGAGTTTCCCTTTGCGGAAATCAGTCCGGTAAGACAGGCTTCTACAGAGGTTAAGTTGTCCAGTCTTGGAGAAGAAAACAATTCGTTATTCAGCCCCATCAGGCATCCCTCTTCCCAGTTATAGAGATAAACTTCATAATCCAGAATATCATGGGCATCAACCTGCAGCTGGCCGGCTAAAAAATCCAGAAAATAGCTGTCTTTATTTAATTCCTCGTTTAAAACAGAAGCCAGAGGAAGCATGTCAATCTGAGGATTTAATTCTACTCCTTTATTGACCTCCCGATTCATATGAATTGCCAGATTGGGGATGGTAAAAAGAGGTCTGTCACAGTGAAAGAAACGGGTGTCCGGATGAAACGGATCGTCAGAAACAACGCATACCTTTCCGGCGGCAGAAAGAGGTCTGTCCAGCCAGGAGGAAAGGATAGGGCCTCCATAGACTTCTACATTTAATTTACCGTAGCCATGACCGGATACCTCCGGAGACGGTTTTACCTTTAAACATGGCCAGTCTGTGTGAGCAGCAGCAATACGGAGAGTTGGAACGGCAGTTGTCTCTAAGGTTTCTTCCAGGGTAAAAGCCAGTAAGGTAGAATCATAGGCCGGTACAAAATATGCACCTCCTGCAGTCAGTTCCCAGGGCTTTTGGAGTTCCAGCCGTGTAAATCCGGCGTCAGAAAGTCTTCTGGATGCCTCCTGGATGCAGTGATAAGGAGATACGGAAGCGTGAATTAATGATTGTAAAGAATCTATCTCTGTCATAATAAAGTCCTTTCCAAAATAAAAATCAGTCTTCAGATATAGTAGCACATTTTACGAAAAAAGAGAAGACATGTCCGAACGTTTGCCAATATCCAATGGATTGCGAACCGGTTGTTGACAGAGCGGCAAAACTCGGTGTATCATGTTGGGAGTGTCTGTTGGCTTTGAAAAAGGAGAATGTATGGTAGCGCTGAAAATAGAAGATATTAAAACATGTACAGCAAAATTATTTTTAGGAGAAGAATTTGATTCATTTTTGATGCGAGAGGCTCAGATTGTTACCTTTAACAGCTTCACCATAGACGGGCATATCCGAAAAGGTTATTACACCAGTCAGGAATTAGAAGAAAAGCAGATGGAACATTTATCCTATTGGAAAGCACTTCGCCCATTTTGTTTTTCGCTGATCAAAGGAAAACGGCTTCCGGAACGTTTTTCAATTACGCTTCAGCTTCCGGAGAGGGAAATTGCCCGGTTTTTGGAACGCAGAGGACTGTCTGTGTCTTCAGAAACGATTCAGGCCTTATGTATGAACATTCGCTATGAAGAAGGAACCATGTCTGTGGTAACGGCTACTTCTCTGGCATTTTTTACGCTGGATAAAAGTATCGATATGGAATGGGATGGATTTGTCCAGGAGTTTCTGAAAACAGGAGGCATCGCCTTTACCAGAGAGTAAGCCGGCGGAAAAATCAGGAAAGAAGTGAAGGAGGAGATTTATGGCAAAGCTGCATTTTCGATATGGCGCAATGGGGAGCTCCAAGACTGCCAATGCGTTAATGGTAGAATACAATTACAGAGAACGAGGAAAACAGGCTCTGCTGGTAAAGCCCCAGATTGATTCCAGAGACGGAGACAGAACCATCCGCTCTCGGATTGGCCTGGAAAGCCAGGGGATTTTTCTGGAAGAACTGGTGGAAATGAGCGACAAAGAACTGAAAGAATACGATTGTGTCATTGTAGACGAGGCTCAGTTTGCTACCAAAGTTCAGGTACAATTTATGGTGCATATCGTTGATGATTTGGACATTCCCGTAATCTGCTACGGACTTCGCACAGATTTCCGGGAAGAATTTTTTGAAGGCAGTATGTGGCTTATGGCATGGGCAGACAAAATCGAAGAAGTACGGACAGTCTGCTGGTGCGGCAGATCGGCAAGCTGCAATGCCAGGTTTGGGGCAGACGGCAAGATTGTCCGTACCGGTGAACAAGTGGTGCTGGGCAGCAACGATAAATATGCAGCCCTGTGCAGAAAACATTACCATGAGGGAAATTTCGGGACAAAGGGATGAGACGAAGCCAGAAGTGATGCATAAGGTTCCTCAAAAACCAATTGACAAAAGTCTGAGATTAGTATAAACTAACTGCATGTTGGTTAGTTTATACTAACTATAAACAATAGAATTTGTTACCCCAAAAGCAGCAGACTGTCGGCTGCCGATATGAATCAGAATTTGTGCAAAGAAAAGAGGAACTCATATGAGTGTTGTAATCGTAGGCGGAAATGAATGTATGGTATGTCAATATGAAAAAATCTGCAGGGAATACGGCTGTAAAGTCAAAGTTTTAGTAAAGGAAAAGGGAAATATCAAGAAAAAGCTGGGAACGCCGGATTTAATGATTTTATTTACCAGTACCGTATCCCATAAAATGGTCAACAGCGCTGTTTCTGAGGCGAAGAGAAACCAGATTCAGGTTGCCCGCACCCATTCCAGCAGCGCTTCTGCATTGGCTGGATTGCTGCAGCAGTACGTGACGGAATGAACTGTCACAGCAGTTAAAAAAAACAGTGACGGCATTTAAAATGCATCGTCACTGCTTACTATATTTTTTATGGTTTTCAGAATGATTATACCCTGGAGGTGGCGAAAAAATATCCGGATACATTTATTCCGGCATGTACTG
>URUX01000063.1 GCA_900551135.1 uncultured Clostridium sp. | reverse complement strand
CTTAATTACCGTCATATTAAACGGTTCCAGGGTTCACTACTCTGACACAAAGCGTCTGATGGACTTTGGATTTGAAAATTTCCAGACCCTGAAAGTGGCAGATTATGATCACACCTATACATCCATTGAAAATGATATGAGTATTGCCGGTCTTACTACCAGCGATATCTCCGTCCTTTCCTTAGATGACAGCTGTTACATTACGCTGCCCAAAGATGCTGAAATCTCAGATGCCCAGACGGTTTTAAATTATGATCTGGGTGAAACCGGGCCAGATGATGCCATAGCCCGGATTCAGTATTCTTATGGCAATCGTCCCATTGGTTCCACATACCTGATGATTAAAGACATTGAGGCCCGAAAAAATTATGAGATTCTGGATACAATGCCTTCTGTAGACAGCGCCCATGTTCCGGTTGAAACCATTCCTCCGACACAGGCTCAAATTCTTTCCGAAACGGATTCCTTTCCTTTGCCAGACGCCAGCAGCTTTGCTGATGAAAGCGTCCAGCCCGTCAATGAATTCGAAACCTCAGAAGCTAAGAGCAAGACTGATACAGACGGAGGATTTCATTTTCCAAAAATACCTTCTGTTTTCTGGGTTGTCTTAGGCGTCATTGCAGGACTTGGAGGGCTTGTTGGCGGGGGAACCGCCATAAAACTCCATATGGATAAAAAAGCTGCCAGAGAGCGTCAGCGCCGCCGCGAACGCCGCATACAAAGGCTAAAGGATATTGGCTGCTCGGAGGCAGAATTTGATGTTATTTTAGAAGAGCGAAAACGTTCTTCTTACACGGTAAAACACCGTCCAAAAAACCACCGCCGGAAACACCGGTTCCGCTGACAGGAGGGGTTCTTTTTGCGCCGCAATATTTTAATCTGTGCCGGATTTATCACGGCTGCAACCGTAATATCCAGCGTTTTTTCTTATATCAGCAGCAATGTAATCAATGTTTCCATGATTTATATATTAAGCGTGCTGATGATTGCCCGGTATACAGACGGGTATATTCCCGGTATTATTGCTTCTGTAATCAGTACCTTTTTCGTAAACTTTATGTTTACCTATCCCTATATGGAATTTAATCTCAGCCTGCAGGGCTATCCCATTACCTTTCTCTGTATGCTGACTGTATCAACCATTACCAGCGCCACTACGACCCAGTTAAAGACCCAGGCAGCAATATTAAATGAACGGGAAAAGCAGCTTATGGATGCTGAAAAAGAAAAGATGAGAGCAAATCTGCTGCGGGCAGTATCCCACGATTTGCGAACTCCTTTAACCAGCATTATCGGCACCAGTTCCACTTATCTGGAAAATACTTCTGCCCTGTCGGAAAGAGACAAGCACAGCCTGATCCAGAATATCTATGATGACTCCAACTGGCTGTTAAACATGGTAGAAAATCTGCTCTCTATTACCCGTATCCGGGAGGGGCAAACCCAGGTAACGAAAACACCGGAACCATTGGAGGAAGTAGTAGCAGAAGCCGTTGCAAGGCTGCGAAAACGGATTCCAGGTGCTTCTGTTAAAGTTCAGGTTCCCGATGACTTTATTATGATTCCCATGGATGCCACGCTGATTGAACAGGTATTAATCAATCTGCTGGAAAACGCTTATTATCATGGAAATCCCAATATGCCTATCCACTTAAATACCTATGTAAAAAATACAATGGCCTGGTTTCAGGTTATAGACCATGGCCCCGGGATCCCCCCGGAACACCTTACCACTATTTTTGATGGTTCTATTTATGACTCTAAAAGTACAGACTCCCGTAAGGGCATGGGAATCGGACTTTCCATCTGCAAAACCATTATCTCAGCCCACAATGGACAAATTACTGCAAAAAACACAGAGGATGGAGCCTGCTTTACTTTTAGCCTGCCTTTAGGAGGATAAAAACCATGAATACCCCAAAATTAACCGCGTTAATTATTGAAGATGAAAAAAGTATTCGAAGCTTTATTGAAACCACTCTAAACGCCAACGGTTACCGTGTGGTTACCGCTGGTTCCGGACTGGAGGGGCTGTCCGCTGCCACATCCAATTGTCCTGATGTCATTCTTCTGGACTTAGGCCTTCCGGATATGGATGGTCTGGAAGTCATCCGGCAGATTCGGGAATGGTCGTTACTCCCCATTATCGTCATCTCTGCCCGTACTCAGGAAAAAGAAAAGGTTGCTGCGCTGGATGCCGGAACTGACGACTATATTACAAAACCTTTTGGAACTTCGGAACTTCTGGCCCGTATCCGTACTGCCCTGCGCCACCAGATCCAGGCCGGAACTTCTGGAAAAACTCCAGAGCCGATTTACCAGTATCAGGGATTAACCATTGACTTTGATAAGCGCCTTGTCACCTTAGACGGTCAAATCATCCATTTAACCCAAATCGAATATAAGCTGGTAACTCTGCTGGCAAAAAATTCCGGAAAAGTCCTTACCTATGATTATATTATCAGTCACATATGGGGACCTTATGCAGACAATAACAACCAGATTCTCCGGGTTAATATGGCCCATATACGCAGAAAGCTGGAAACAAATCCAGCTGAACCCCAGTATATTTTTACGGAAATCGGCGTTGGCTACCGGATGCAGGAAAGCCAGGTATAAAACGAGACGGCTGCAGATTTTATCATTCTGCAGCCGCCTCGTTCCTTTTTTTCTGTGCCTGCCTCTTGGCCTTATTGCGCTCAGTACGCTTTTTCTTTGCCTCATCCCGGCGCAGACTTAAATCTTCTAATGCCTCATCTCCAACCGGTTTTAACGTCTTAATAACAAAAGTCTCTCCGCCTTCTGCCTTCTTAATCCGGATCTTTCCCCGCACATATCCATGTTCCGGGCAAATTCCCAGTGCCAATTCCAGACGCTGGTTGACAGAAAACCAGCGAATCTTCTTTCGCAGCATTCGGCCGCACTGTGGACAAATGATATCTCCTACAGTCTTATCCTTTAAAGCATCTTCCTTTGTCTCAAATGTACGGGAAACATATTTCGTGTAACCCGGGAATTTCAAATACACCTCTTCTTCCCTGCTTGCCGGAAGCTGGTAATAGTCCATAGACAAATATTCTTTTACCTTATCAAAATTCATTCTGCCCATAACCTTCGCAGTATAACAGGCATCATCCAAAGCCTGATGAAAGGGCCGTTCCTCCTGAAGTCCCATGGCTTCTACCGCCTGATCCAAAGACAGAACACTGTCTCCGCCTTCCAGCAGTTTATACAGCTTTTGTATATCATAATATAAAAGAGGCATTGGGAATGGATTTTCCATATAATAAAACTCCATATTCCTCTGGATTTCTGTTAAATCCATGGAACCCCAGGTGCAAAAACGGACATCCTGCCTGATATCGCCGCACCAGTCCAAAAAACTCTGAATTGCCTCTGGAAATGGTCTGCCTTCCTTCTTCAGTATCTCCATATCCATATGGGTCACTTCTAAAATTTTATAATGCAGTTTCCGATAAACCTGTGGCTTTACCAGCTGGTGAAAAGAATCAATCTGCTCCAGCTTATCATTTAATTTTACTGCACCAATTTCAATAATCTCAAATGGAAAACCGATTACCGAGCCGTCTTTTCCTCCGGCATTCTGATTCCACTCCAGGTCAAATACAATATAATTCATACATAAATTCCATTTCTGTGATTCTCTACGAGCCATTCCGACGTACAAAAGACGCCAATATGGTTAGTTTACCACAGAATACGGATTCTAGCAATATTAGCCCTCTTTCTTATCCCGCCCACAATAATATCTGGGCTTTCCTTTGCTCTTTTTCCCATATTCAATGGCTTCTGCAGGACATCTGCTGATACAGGCCATACAATGGGTGCAATCCTTTCCCCACACTGGTTTCCCGCCCTGCATCTGGATATTATTGAGAGGGCATACTGCTTCGCATTTCCCACAGCTGATACAGGTTTCTTTCACATAAAATGGATCTGCCTTTACAAATAAACGATAGAATACCGGATTAATTGCAGCACTTAGAAATCTATCTGCCAAATGAATTGACGGCTTCGGAAACTCCCTGTCTTCTCTTATTCTATTTCCTGCTTTTTTAATCTCAGGATCTGCCCTTTTTATAATCGTTTCAGCCTCCTCAAAATCCGGAGTCTGAAACATGGCAATATAGTTTTCCGGCATTACAATCTCTGCGGTTCCCATGTATTGAAATTTCTTTTCCTCACAAAGCTTTTGAATGTACCCGGCTGCATTTCCCATTCCAGAACCACAGTTTAATATAAACCAGGCTTTGCATACACCTGTCCACTCCGTTTTCCGAATCCACGTTTCTACAATTCTGGGAATCCTCCACCCATAAGTAGGAAGAACAAATACCAGTCTGTCTTGCACACATATCGTTCCTGTATTCTGTCCTTTGATTCGGGCATTGATATCAGCGATTTCATCACCTGTTAAACCAGCAATTGTTTCTGCGATATACCGGCTGTTTCCTGTTCCAGTAAAATAGAAAATCATATTTCTTAGATGATTCCTTTCTTATTGATAAGTTCATAACTCCTGTCTAGAAAATCCAAAATCTGTTCTTCGGTTACCGTCCCATCTAACAATATTGTAATCCAATGTTTTTTATTCATATGATACCCTGGCAAAAAACCATGCGTCTGCGTCAATACTGCCGCCATATCCGGTTCACATTTTACATTTATAATATCCATGGTACGTTCATCACATAAGCCTAATTTAGATAGTTCCGTTCTCATCAATACTGCATACCATTTTCCGTTTTTATGCCGAAGAACAGCACTGTGGGGATCGGATTTCCAAAGATATTCCGGATTTGTCCCATACCGCTTTTTCACATAATCAAATAGTTCTTCCCGCCCCATCATTACCTCTTTTTATCGCTATTTTTCCAATAAAGGACTTTATAAGGATTTGCACACATCTATCCACTCAATTGCATTGGCACAGTAATACAGTTCTTCACAAGTCAATTCTATTGCCGAATTTTCACTTCCACAGGCAGGAAAAACTGTATCAAAACGTTTCAATGATTCATCCAGGTAAACCGAGGTATTCTCCGGATTTGCAAATGGACAAACTCCTCCCGGAGCATGACCAGTTAAAGCTTCTACATCTTCGGTGTGAAGCATTTTAGCCTTCATTCCAAAATAATGTTTAAATTTACTATTATCGATTTTTTTGTCTCCTGCCATAACGATAATCATGCAGCCGCTGCCCTCTTTCGGATAAAAAGACATGCTCTTTGCAATTCTTGCCCCCTCTACCCCCAGGGCACTTGCTGCCAATTCTACTGTGGCGCTGGACACTGGAAATTCCTGAATCTTGTTTTCTTTTCCAAATTTTTTTAAATATGTTCTTACTGTTTCAATTGCCATAATCATTCTTCCTATATTATTGTTATTAACAGAATCATCCCTAACTAGTTGTTCTGATCTCAGAATTTCAAATAAAACTTTCGGGAAAAACCTCCTGTCCCGGGTTTCCATATCGAAATTATATAGCAAGGTTTCTTATCTGGCAATATTAAATATTTTTTCCTGTACATTGTTCAAACTTTATTTCGATGTCGTTCTGTCCGGTTAAATACTATGACACTAATCAGAAATGGAAAAAAATAGGTTGCCAGACGATATAATATCAAAACGGAAACTACTGACACCCCGTCGACAGCCTCTCCAAAAACTACAAAAAATGCCAGTTCAGCTGCACCAATTCCAGAGACATTCGGCAATGCACTGGAAATCAGATTTGTTACAGCACCTAACGTTTGAACTTCCAAAAAAGGGACTGTAACCTTTGTAATCGCTTTTAAACAGAGAAAGGGAATGCCATACATAAAAAGCAGCTTCATACAATGTAATAACATGATTACAATAATATTTTTACCATTTCCTTTTATCCCTCTTGAACCGCTATACATCATTTCTAAATGATATATCATTTTTTCTTTTATTGTTTTCCATCTCTTTTTATCGGGCAGCCGGTCAATCAAATGTCTTATCCAGCCATATATACGTTTTGAAAAGCCAATCAAAAGCAATATCATGATAATCAATAAGCATATCCCATATCCAAATAAAACATAGCGTATTATAGTTTTCCGCGTTTTTAAAACCTTAAAACCTGTAACTGTTAACAGCAGCGTATTGCAGATTAACACAGAACATTTATGAAAAATATAATCGGTATTGATCAGCCCTATTGCTTTTCCCATATCTATATGATGAGTATGTAAATAATAAGCACGCATTGGAACAGAACCAAATGAAAATCCCGCTATATTTCCAAAAATTCCCAAATATACCGTTACAATCGACTGGCGTATGGTAAACTGTGGGTTGTTTTTCCTAACCAAACAGTAAAATGCGTATGCTCCCAATATCTGATATGATGACCCTAAAATGATAATAACAATGAAATCTTTCACATTTATATTTTTAATGTTAAAATATATTTCTTTATAATGATTATGAAATACTGCCCATAAGATAATAAATATGAATAAGCAGCGGCATACGGATCCTGTCACCTGCTTTACCTGATTTATATTTCGTTTTTTCATATTAACAAATCTCATATTATATTTTAGCACTTATATTCTACTTTATTTTTTCCAGTACATCGCGTATCTGTAAGGCATCAAATCCCAGCCTGTGCATTTTTACAGCTTCAATCACTGGTTTTTTCTGTACAGATGGAATTTTGGTATTGTTCACAACGCAAACCCGTCCATTATAATTATCTGCTAAAATTTTAGCCGTTACAACTGAAGGACTAAGCCCGTCTGACATTGGAATATAAATTATCTCTTCGTATTCTTCTAAGATTTCATCCCATAACTCCATTAACGTCTCAGGACACGACTGAGTTCGTTTTACTGCCGCATTTCCATCTAAAATGAAAGGCATAGGTACAATCCTGATTCCAATCTTCTCAGCTTCTTCCTGTGTTATTCCACTATTGCTGTCTGTTACAATACTGAGTTTTTTCATCTTTCCAGTCCTCCCTTTCCTTTATTTATCTGTACTTTATTATTTAAAGATACCCTTGTCCGTCTGCTGGATACTGATAAACAAACGCAAGGGTATCTGGTGTCTCATTGCTTTTTATCAAATGGCTTTCTTTTACAATTTTGACTGCATGTCCATAATTTTTCTGCAGTCGGCGTCCAATTTTCTGCATAATCCACACACTTATCGCATAGATGATCTACGCTTTCCGGAGATTGAAGGTCTGTAGATTTTGCATCTGTATTATGAACCATGGCTCTCAGTAATTCTGGATTTTCCAGCATGGGGCATGGGCGCAGATGATTTTTATTAAATGGCTGTCCATTATGATATTCCATAAAAAGAGGGGACTGAAAACACTCTAATAAGGTTTTTTCCCTGATGTTGGAATCTGAATAATGAATAAATACACAGGGATCTACATCTCCGTTTGCATTAATATGACAATATCTCCTTCCCCCTGCAATACATCCGCCAACATACTCTCCATCATTTTGAAAATCCATGGCAAAAATTGGCTTTGTATTTCTAATTTCACGAATTCTGTAATACATAAATTCCCGCTGTTCCTTAGTCGGAAGAAGTTCAGGCACTGCATCATTTCCTACTGGCATATAATGGAAATACCAGACAAACTTTGCCCCCCATTTTATCATCTGATCTGCAAATTCAAATGAACTGATAGAATCTAAATTCTGGCTTGTATAGCAGCAGGATATTCCAAAAGGCAAATGTTTTTTCTTTAAAATATCCATTGCTTTTACAACTTTTTGATATGTTCCATTCCCTCTTCTTCCATCTGTTGCCAGTTCAAAACCTTCTACACTGATAGCCGGAATGAAGTTTTTTACCTGAAGCATTTCCTCTGCAAATTCTTCATCAATCAGAGTTGCATTTGTAAAACTTAAAAACTGACAATCGTGATGCTTTTTACACAATGCAATCAAGTCTTTTTTTCTTACAAGAGGCTCTCCTCCAGTATAGATATACATATAAATACCAAGTTCTTTTCCCTGCCTGATAATGGAATCTATCTCTTCTACCGTTAAGTTTAACTTATTTCCATATTCTGCAGCCCAGCATCCCGTACAATGAAGATTACACGCAGAAGTCGGATCTAAAAGAATTGCCCATGGTATATTGCATCCGTATTTTTTCCGGTTTTCTTCCTGTTTTGGCCATCCAATCATGCTTGCATTAAAAAAGAAATTCTCCAAAGCTGCTTTTAATACTCCCTGATCAATGTCCTTTAAAACACTCATAATCAGCTGGTACATATTATTTTCCGGATCTGCCAGTACAGTTCGAAACGCTGCTCTTTGTACTGGAAAACTATCTGGTCCTTCTCCTGCAAATTTGTCAACTAGTTCCATCAATTTGTAAACATTTTTTTCCGGATCTTTTTCTAAATAATGAAATGCCGTCTTTAGTGTTGCCCGTTTTAATTCATTTGTAATTCCCATAGTAAACTCCTTCCCATTACTCATTGTTTTCATTTAATTCTATTCTGTATTTTCTCTGAACGACATGAACCGTCTTTTGCACTACATATAAATTCATAATTCCATATGCCAGAATTGCCAGCCCCATCAGCCGGATAAGCAAATTTGTTCCCCGCAGCGGTATTGCAATCAGCAGCCCTCCTATCGCTGCTGTTATAAAACCCATGCTCAAAATCAGCCACCAGTTGTCCATTCCAATCCGCCTTGCATCAATTGATGTCTGTATTTTCAGAAGTGATTCTACCAGCATAAACAGGCCAAGTCCTCCTGTCACGATACGTATCATCTCGTTTGTCCGTATAGACATTAAACACCCAATGATAATCGATACGATACCCATTGCCAGATCGTGCTGAAATGCCAGCTGTAATAAATCCTTTGAACAATATCCAATTATCTTTGCAATACCAATGCCGATAAATAAAATTCCTCCAATTTTGTACATCAACTGCATTTCAATCTGCGGGTAAAACAATAAGCATACTCCATAGAAAAAGAATGCCAGCGCTACTACGCTGTATATGACTTTTACCTTCTTGAGCACCTTCACCCTGTTTCCTCCTTTCCGCATTTCTTTTAATAGTCCGATCTTATCTGAAAAACAGGCAAAAAAATACAGACAAAACTCTCTATCTATCTGTATTTCATACACTTTAAGATTTTTGTCTGTATATTTCGGCTTTTATTTAGTTGTTATTGTTCAAATATGACTGTATCAGCGAATCAATGGAATCTTCAAAGGATTTTGAAACAAGAAATAAATATCTCTCCCGATAAGGCGGCATTCCCTCCTGAATCCAGTGCATTGTATTTCCCACAATTACATAGCTGTAAAATCCTGTCAGATATTTAATTCCATCTTCTGATATATTATAAGAAGCTGCTGCCTGTCTTACAAATCGTTCTACAAAAATAGTTGTAATCTTTTCCATATATGTCCGAAGCAGTTCCTGATCCTTAGAATGATAAATATGATACATTCCTTTTTTATTTTTCATTAAAAACTCTGCTGAACGGACATATTCTTCATAAAATGTATCATTCTTCTCCGTTTCGTTGCAAAAGTCCTCCAGCTTTTTTATAAATACCTGATGCAGCAAATCATAGATATCTTCAAAATAATAATAAAACGTATTTCTATTCACTTCTGCAGTTTCAATAATATCTTTTACCGTTAATCGATCCAGGCTTTTTTCATTCAGAAGATATAAAAATGCATCCATAATCCGTTCTCGTGTATATTTTGACATTCCTTCTCCTGCATGATAACTTTGAAATTCGTTATCACACATTTCCTCTCTTCTAATCGTTCTTTCATATAGGTTCAGTATATCATAAATTTGCAAAAACTGTTGACAAATAGTATATGTTCCCCTCATGACACTAAAGGAACCGTTTATAACGATACCCCGCCTGATAAAAGATTGGTTATCATAGGTCTTCTTGCCTGTATCTCACCAGCCAGCCGGTCCTTCAGAAGGGTATTTCTCTTTGTGACTGTCACATTTCTCACTGCATAGGAAAGAGCCTTCTTCGTGCCGACCATCACCAGAATCTTTTGGGCCCGGGTAATACCGGTATAGATCAGATTCCTCTGCAGCATCACATAATGATTCATCAGCACCGGAATAACAACAATCGGATACTCAGATCCCTGAGATTTATGAATGGTTGTTGCATAGGCATGCACCAGTTCATCCAGTTCGGTGGCATCATATTCAACGAGCCGGCCATCAAAATTCACCAGAAGGGTACGATCCTGAATATCCACAGATTCGATAATCCCGATATCGCCATTGAAGACTTCATTATCATAATTATTCCTGATCTGCATAACCTTATCGTTTGGCCGATAGATAAATCCGCTCCTTCGAAGGCCTTCCCCTTGAGGGTTCAAAGCTTCCTGCAGTATCATGTTCAGATTGGCAGCGCCGACTACACCTCTTTGCATCGGCGTCAGTACCTGAATCTGACTGGCTGGTGTCCGATAATATCCCGGAAGCTTCTTATGTACCAGTTCCACGATCTTCGCTGCTTCCTCCGGATCCTCCTGAGTTATAAAAAAGAAATCCGTATTCTTTCCATTGGATGTATCCGGCATCTGACCATCATTGATCTTATGTGCATTCATGATAATCCGGCTGGTCTGTGCCTGACGGAAAATCCTGGTCAGACGAACCACCGGAAATACTTCACTGTCGATCACATCACGGAGCACATTTCCTGCGCCAACCGACGGAAGCTGATCAATATCTCCCACCAAGATCAGACGCATATGGGGTGGGATGGCTTTCATCAGCGCATTCATCAGAACAATATCAATCATAGAACACTCATCCACAATCAGGACATCGCCTTCAAGAGGGGTTTCCTCATTTTTCTGATATCCTTCCGGTGGTTTGAATTCCAGAAGTCGGTGGATGGTCTTCGCCTCCAGACCGGTGGCTTCCGTCATTCTCTTGGCAGCACGTCCTGTAGGGGCTGCCAGCAATATATTCAGCCCAAAGGTGCGATAGGCTGCAATGATTCCCTGGGTTGTGGTGGTTTTTCCTGTACCCGGGCCACCGGTAAGCACCAGAACCTTTGCAGTCGCTGCCCGGCGGATGGCTTCCACCTGCACCTCATCATATTTCATCTTTACAGTATTCTGGATCTTATCCACATCCACAGACAACTCCGGATTACCGGTATCCCGTCTGGCTTTCATAAGAGAAACCCATAGTCTGTCTGCTGCCGGCTCTGCAGCCAGCTTTTTCAATTTATTGGCAACGCCAACCTCTGCAAAATAAAACGGCGGCAGGTAGATACATTCTTTTTCAATCTCTTTAGCAGCATCTTCCGGAATGACCTCATCCGGCGCAAACTGCGGAACCATAATCTTCTCACAGATCAATTCTTCATCCTTCAACATCTGATCCATGGTCATAATGATGCTGGTATCCTCCGCCTCCAGAAGTTCTGATGCTTTCTTGATCAGCTGATCACGTCCTGCGTAAACATGGCCTTCATCTGCCAATTCACTTAAGGTATACATGATACCGCTGCGCAGACGGATAAATGCCTCCTTGCCAATACCAAGCTTCATGGCAATGCTGTCAGCCGTCTTAAAACCAATTCCCCAGATATCATCCGCCAGACGGAATGGATTCTCCTTTACCTTCGGAATACTCTCATTTCCATACTGACGATAGATTTTCGCTGCAAATGCAGTACTCACACCATGATCCTGGAGAAACAGCATAACATTCTTGATCTCCTTCTGTCGTTCCCAACTCTCAGCAATCTTATCGACACGCTTCTTTCCGATACCAGGAACCTCCAGGAGCCGCTGCACATCTGTCTCGATGATTTCCAGCGTATCCGTACCAAACTGCTGTACGATCTTCTTAGCGAACTTTGGTCCCACACCCTTAATCAGGCCGGAGCCAAGGTACTTCTCAATGCCAAAAACTGTGGCAGGCATGGTCTCTTCCCATTTCTCTGCCAGAAACTGTCTGCCGTACTTGGCATCTGCCTTCCAATTACCATCAATCAAAAGCACGGATCCAACATTGGCATCCACAAGATTTCCTACAACCGTAACCAGGTCGTTATAGTTCTTCACCGCGCACTTCAAGACAGAATAGCCTGTTTCAGGACTTTGATAGGTTATACGTTCTACAACGCAGCGTATCTTAATCACTCTGCCTCACCTGCCTTTACATATCAAATCAATGTGTATTATCAATAGTAACCATGTCTCACAAAACAAAACGCCGAAAACCTTAAAAAAGGCTTTCGGCGTTGTCTGTTAGCGTCCATAAGAGGATTTGAACCTCCGACCCCTCGCTTAGGAGTAGACCCGATACGACATCGGGAAGTGGCATCTAATGCTTAAAAAT
>URUX01000062.1 GCA_900551135.1 uncultured Clostridium sp. | reverse complement strand
TTTTCATCCATAGGATGACGTAACAGGATCATGATCAGGCTTACCATGGATTTACAGCCTGGCAGACAGCCTACTACGGTCAGAACCGTCCAGACTGTCATTCTTGTTCCGTTGACGGCCCACGCCACAAAGAAAATGAGCAGTGGAAGCGAAAATAATCCTGCGGTGATCAGGAGTCTTCGTTTTTTTTCGCTGTTAAAATAACCGAAATCACCTTTTTTTGTTTTTCTTTTTCTGGTATCTTTCATGTGCCGAACTCCTTGTCTGTGTTTTTTTGGCTTTTTTATGAAGCTCTCTGGGACGGATCAGACATTTTTTGTCGTATCCGATTAAGTCGGTGCGTCCGGCTTTCTTCAGCGCTTCCTCCACCAGTTCGTAATTCTTTGGATTGCGGTACTGGATGAGTGCTCTCTGCATGGCCTTTTCATGCGGATTCGTGGGGACGTAGACCTTTTCCATGGTGCGCGGATCGTATCCGGTATAGTACATGCAGGTGGAGATGGTGGACGGCGTCGGATAGAAATCCTGCACCTGTTCCGGCATGTATCCCAGGTCCCGCAAGTACTCGGCCAGTTCGATGGCCTCGGGCAGGCCGGAGCCCGGATGGGAGGACATCAGATACGGGACGAGATACTGCTTCATGCCAAGCTGTGCGTTCATATCCTTATATTCTTTGACAAACTGTCGGTACACCTTATTCTGCGGCTTGCCCATGCGGCTTAGCACCTTGTCCGCCACGTGCTCCGGTGCCACCTTTAACTGGCCGCTGACATGGTACTGGCACAGCTCCTTTAAAAATTCCCGGCTTGGGTCCGCCAGCAGATAGTCGAAACGGATGCCGGATCGGATGAACACCTTTTTCACCTTGGGGATATCGCGCAGCCTCCGAAGAAGGGCAATATAATCCTTGTGGTCAGCCCTCAGATTCCGGCACGGCTTTGGAAAAAGGCACTGCCGCTCCGGACATACGCCGGCTGTCATCTGCTTTTCACAGGCCGGGAAGCGGAAATTGGCCGTAGGGCCTCCGACGTCGTGGATGTATCCCTTAAAATCCGGTTCCTCCGTGAGAAGCTTCGCCTCGTCCACGATGGAATCGTGGCTTCTGGTCTGAACGATTCTGCCCTGGTGGAAGGTAAGGGCGCAGAAATTGCAGCCTCCGAAGCAGCCACGGTTGCTGATCAGGCTGAATTTCACCTCTGAAATAGCGGGAACTCCGCCTGCCGCCTCATAGGACGGATGGTAGCTGCGCATATAGGGCAGGGCGTACACGTCGTCCATCTCTTCCTGGGTCAGGGGCTTGGAGGCAGGATTCTGGATCACGAACAGATTGTCCTTGTAAGGCTCCACCAGACGCTTTCCCACAAAGGGATCCGTATTGCAGTACTGGGTGTAAAAGCTCTTGGCATACTCCCTTTTATCCTCTTTCATGCTCTGGTAAGAGGGCAGGCGCAGTTCGTCGTAGACGGAATCCAGATTCTCCGCCTTGTAAACTGTGCCGTCGATAAAGGTGATATCCTTCACGTCAATGCCGCTGTTTAAGGCGTCTGCAATCTCCACGATGGATCGCTCTCCCATTCCGTAGGAGATCAGATCGGCCTGGGAATCCAGGAGAATCGACCGCTTGAGTCTGCCGGACCAGTAATCGTAGTGGGCCAGCCTTCGAAGACTGGCTTCAATGCCGCCAATGACAATAGGCGTTTTTTTGTAGACCGAGCGGATGAGATTGCCGTAGACAACGGTAGCGTAGTCCGGCCGTTTTCCCATTTCCCCGCCCGGGGTGTAGGAATCCTTCGCTCTGCGCTTTTTAGAGACAGAGTAGTGGTTGACCATGGAATCCATGTTTCCGGCTGAGATGAGAAAGGCAAGCCTGGGCTCTCCCAAAATCTGGATGCTCTCCGGATTTTTCCAGTCCGGCTGCGGGATGATTCCCACCCGGTAGCCGTGAGATTCCAGCACACGGCTGATAATGGCATGGCCGAAGGAGGGGTGGTCCACATAGGCATCGCCTGTCACATAGACGAAGTCGCATTGATCCCATCCTCTTTTTTCCATATCCTCTCTGCAGATTGGTAAATAATCATGTATCATAAATCCTTTGTACTCCTCCTCACACTCTTTGGAATTTACGGCGTCAGCTCTCTGTAATCGCGGATATAGAAGTCAGAGAGCGCTCTCTTTTTCTCTTCCATTCCAAGGGAATATTCATCCTCCACGGCAAATACCTCCATTCCGGCTCTCTTTCCAGCCAGGATTCCAGCCGGCACGTCCTCGAACACGGCGCACTCTTCAGGAGAGACCTTCATACGCCGCGCCGCCTCCAGGTAGATATCGGGGGACGGTTTGCCTGCCGCCACCTCGCAGCCGGTGATAATGCAGTCAAAATAGCGGGCCAGATTCAGAGAGCTTAACACAGCGTCCACCATTTCACGGCCATTGCTGGTGCAGACGGCCATTTTTATGTTTTGTTTTGCTGCCCAGGACAAAAACGCCTCTGTTCCCGGCTTTGGAGGCACCTGGCTTCTGTATTTTTCAATGGACATGGAGATCCAGTCTGCCTTGATTTCTTCCAGGGAAGCCTCCAGGGCAAACCGCTTTTTAAAATAGGCGGCCGTCTCGGAAAAACTCATTCCCTCAATCGCCTTCTGGAGATCAGGGGGACATGTAAGCCCGAATTTTCCCAAGTATTCCACGTCGATGGCGCCCCACATCCACATAGAATCCACTAATGTGCCATCTAAATCAAAAATTACAGCTTTAATCTGTTTCAATCCAATCTCCCCTGTTTTTTAAGTAATTCCTCTTCCTTTTCTGTAAGAGGCCGGTATTCTCCAGGCATCAGACTTTCGTCCAGAGTCAGCGGCCCCATGGATAACCGTTTCAGATACACCACCTGGCAGCCTGCGGCTTCAAACATTCTCTTTACCTGATGAAATTTGCCCTCCTGAATGGTAAGAGTCACCGCCTTTTTTCCGTCCTCCAAAGGCTCGTCCAGGACATCCAGTTTTGCCGGCATACAAATCGTTCCGTCCTCTAAGGTTATCCCGTTTAAAAATCTCATCTTTGCATCTTCCGGAAGACTGCCGGTGATATGAGCGTAATAGACCTTATCCACATGGTGTCTGGGTGACAGAAGCCTGTGAGCCAGTTCTCCGTCATTGGTAATCAGAAGTAATCCCTCTGTATCAATGTCCAGCCGCCCTACCGGAAACAGATCCCTCCGAACTGCCGTATCAATTAAATCAGTTACTGTATCATAGCGGTTATCCTCCGTTGCAGAAACCACTCCCTGAGGCTTATTTAACATATAATACTCAAACGCTTTGTAAGCCACAGGACTGCCGTCCAGTAAAATTTCATCTTCCGTTGGATTAATTTTCCGTTCTGGTTTTTTCTCTGTCTCCCCGTTTACCGAAATCCGTCCCCTTCTTGCCATTTCTTTTATCTGGCTCCGGGTTCCTTTTCCCATTTCTCCCAAAAATTTATCCAGCCGCATCCGGGCTTTTTCTTCTTTTCCCATTACATCCACCGCCATCCGGCATAATATTTGTTTTTCAGGCTCTGGCCTGCCAGCTTTGCCCATCCTAATGGGAACTGATCGACGCATACCAGACACCAGCCGGAAGACAGCTGGCTGCTTTCCTGCTGGCTTAAGGAAATCGTTTCTCCTTTTAAATAACGGATTACTCTGTCATCTTCTCTGGAAAAGGATATTTCATTGTCATACTGTCCCCATTTTAATGCCATGGCAAAGGCCTGGGAAGGCTCAAAACGATCTTTTTTCATCTCTCCAAGGAGAAGTCCGGTTCTTAAAAACCGAAGGCTGGTATCCTTTAAAAAACCGTCCGGAAGATAGTAAACCAGGTTATTTTTTTCTAAAATACGTTCCGGTTTCCAGACTGGTTCTCCCTTCTCATCTTCCGCCGGAACACAGTGGCTTAAAAACTCAATGACTGCCGGGAACTTCTTTTCTGCTGCCGCCAGACTGACTTCCTGTTCTGCCTCCGGCTGTTTGTCCCGTTTTTTCCTGCATGCATAATACTCTTCTAACAGGCCTGTCCTTGGCATGGGCTTTTCTTTATACATCAGCGCAATAAAATGTCCCTCTCCCTTTAGCTTGTGGGGGAACAGACGCAGACATCCGGAAAGTCCGATACCTCCGCTGGCTCCTTCAAATTTTGGAAGGGACAACAGCCCCATATCCGGAAACTTCTCTAAAATATAGCGAACGGTTCCTTCATCCTCATCCATGGAAAAAGTACAGGTCGAATACATCAAATATCCTCCCGGCTTTAGCATTTTTACAGCTTCTGACATAATCTCCTTCTGGATTTTCGCATAATGGCTGGGACCGCGCTCCATCCAGTCCTTTACCATGTTCCGCTCTTTACGGAACATTCCCTCGCCGGAGCAGGGCGCATCTACCAGGATTTTATCAAAAAATTCCGGAAAACACCGGGATAGCTTTTCAGGCGTTTCACTGGTCACGCAGAAATTGGTGATTCCGGCAAGTTCCAGATTTTTTAATAATGCCTTGGCTCTGGAATTGCTGATATCATTGGAAATCAAAAGCCCCTGTCCTTTTAATTTTGCTCCCAATTCGGTGCTTTTTCCTCCTGGAGCAGCGCAGAGATCCAGCACTCTGTCGCCCGGATGAACGGGAAGCGTAGATGCCGGAGTCATGGCGCTGGGTTCTTGGAGATAGTACAGTCCGGCATAATAATACGGATCCTTGGCCGGCTTTACCTCATCTCCATAATAGAATCCGTTGGGAATCCAGGGGATCTTTTCCATTTCCCAGGGAACCAGGCCCTTTAATGTGTCCGGCTCTACTTTAATGCCATTTGCCCGCAGGCCCTGATACTTTTTACTGTCAAAGCTTTGAATATACTTTACGTATTCTTCCTCTCCAAGGAGAGATTTCATATGCTGCAGGTACTCTTCCGGCAGTTGAATTTGTTTTTCCATATTCCCTCTTTTGAAAATTCGGTTTGCTTGTCACAGGTACTTATTCTATCATAACTGATGTAAAAATGGTAGAAGCAATCTGCATAGTTTTCCCGAAACATTATCCGTTTTTCTTAACGGTACGTTAAGCGGTACTGTTCCAGATACCGGAGTATCCAATAGGGATTTACAGACAGTTCTTCGTGATTATCGGTTCTTAAATACAGCCCCAGGTGCAGATGCACCGGGAAATTGCCGGAAGTTCCTTCTATCCTGGAATATCCTGTATCCCCCATAAAACCCAACAGAGTTCCGGCAGACACGGTGTCTCCTTCTTTCCACTCTCCTGCATACTCATAAAGATGGGCATAATACACGTAGAGCCCTCCGGGAGTCCGGATTCCAATCCGCCATCCCCCCTGTTCCAGCCAGCCCGTTTTTTCCACTACTCCATCGCTCATGCTGACTACCGGATAAAAACCGGACGGCCGGTTTTCTCCCATTATGTCACATCCTTCGTGTCCCCGTTCTCCTCCATAATTTCTGGGAGACATCCAGCCGTTTTCATAGCTGATATCTGAACCGCTGGATACAGACGGTTCCCCGGATTTTGGAATGGGAAAATAGGTTAAATCTGACAATACGGTATCATACGCGTTTACCAGCTTTTGAAAAGCAGCCGGTTTCCGCTCTGCAATGGATTTTTTGAACGGATGCAGTTCTTTTAACTTTGTCAAATCATAATCGTATTCCACCATATAAGCGGCAATCATCTCCGGTTCCAGATGCGTTTCCTGAATTAGCCGCTCTCCAAAAGCCATGTTCCGAAATTCATCGCTCTCCCAGGTGTAACTGTCCAGCTGGTAATAATCTGGATTATTGACCAGGTAATCTGACAGGGTAACCTGAAACGCAGCCAGCAGTATGAGCAGAATGAAAACCAGCATATCCACTCTCCAATCGTTCATATAAGTGTATAAACCATTGTATTCAGGTGTTTATGAAAAAATCATTGTCCATCCTGTTCCTGATTCTTCTCCTTGCAAAACCGGACTGGGCCTTTACCGGCGCAAAAAACGGTCTGGTTTTATGGGGAATGGTGATTCTTCCTGCCCTTCTTCCCTTTATGATCTGCTCACAGACCGTTGTAGGCCTTGGGGCCGTACCGCTTTTAATGAAGCCATTTCAGCCCGTCCTCTCTCACGTACTCCATCTGTCCCGGCAGGGTGGTTATGTATTTCTCTCAGGACTTTTATGCGGTTATCCCATGGGAGCCAAAACCTGCAGGGAATTTTTAGAAAACGGCCTGATTTCAAAATCAGAAGCCCAGTATCTGCTGGCCGTCTGCAATCATCCAAGTCCTATGTTCATTCTGGGGTATGTAATGAGCCAGATTGCCTCTGTAACCGGCCTTTCCACTTCCATTCCTCCCTGGAAGGTTCTGGCTGCCCTGTATCTGCCTGTTTTTCCAATGGCTCTCCTTGCAGAACAGATATACCAAAAACCGGCAGCCTCCGTTCCCGAGATGGGGCAGATTGAGCCCGGTTCTGCGTTTTCCTTTGACAGCGCCTTTCTGTCCTGCGCAGAAACCATGGTAAAAATCGGCGGCTATATTATGCTTTTTTCCATCATTGCTCTTTATACTGCCAAACTCCCATTAAACGTCCCATTCCTTCGGGGCGCAATCCTGGGAACTATTGAAATCACAACAGGAATCCAGGCTATTGCAGGCTCTGTCTCCGGTATTCCGGCTGTTCTGCTGATCGTCACTACTGCGGCATTTGGAGGAATTTCCGGCATTTTTCAAACCAGAAGCGTACTCGGTACGAAAAAAAATGCCGGACTGTCCATCCGGCATTATGTACTGTGGAAACTTCTTCACGGAATCCTTTCGCTGATAATTCTGGCATTGTTTCTCATTCCGTACTAGTCACTGATTAAACGTCTGCATTTGCGCCACTTTCCGTTTGCTGGCCGCTGCCATCATCTGCCGGCGCAGCAATGCCGCCTGCCAGTTCATTTCGGTTAGAGGAAACGACATCATAACTGGACTGCATAGAAGACATAAACGCATCAAAACGGCCTTTTGCCCCTTCCATGGAATGGGTGATAATGGTCTGTAAACTGCGCAGCATGTCATCTGTATACTGAATCGCTCCCTGGCGAATATTATTGGCATCATTTACCGCATTGTCCACAATGGCCTGAGCCTGAATATTGGCCTGCTCTACAACCTCATTGGCATGAGAATAGGCTCTCTGCATAATCTCGTGCTCATTCACCAGTTCGTTGGTCTGTGCATTTGCTTCCTGCAGCATGGCATCTGCCTGGGTCCGCGCCTGATTTAAAATGGCATCCTGATTACTGATAATCTTCTGGTACTGCTTAATCTCATCAGGTATCCGAAGACGCAGTTCTACCAGAAGTTCTTCTAATTCCTCTTTATTTACAATAATATTGCTGTTTGAGAGGGGCTGACGCTTACAGCTGTCCACAAACTCCTCAATTTCATTAATCAACTGTTCAATTCTGCTTACCATAACGACTCTCCTTAACCCATTTTATCAGACTTGCGCCTGGGCAAACTTTGCCTTCACTTTATCTGCGATCTGAGGATGAAGGAACATGCTGATGTCTCCCCCAAACTCTGCAATTTCCTTTACCACACTGGAACTTAAATAAGAATATTTTAAATTGGTATTTAAAAACAGGGTATCGATCTCCGGTGCAATAACCCGGTTGGTCTGAGCCAGCTGAAGTTCATACTCAAAATCCGTAACGGCCCGAAGTCCCCGGACAACTACGGTCGCATTGCAGCTTCTTGCAAAATCAATGAGCAGCCCGTCAAAGCTGCGGACTTCTACATTGTTCAGACCGGCTGTCACCTCTTTTAACATATTAACACGTTCTTCGGAGGAAAACAACGGTGTTTTAGACTTATTCTGCAAAACCCCGATAATTACTTTGTCCATGATTTTGGAAGTGCGTTCAATAATATCATAATGACCCAGGGTTACCGGGTCAAAACTGCCTGGATATACTGCTACTGTCATACTTCTTCGTCTCCTCTTTTCCTGTCCATTGGTTTATCCTTTTCCATAAACAAATGTTTATTGGTCTTATATTCTTTTATCTTCAAAATCCGGTATCCCATTTCCGAAAGCCAGGAAAAATCTGTATCCAAAGAAGCCTCTGTTATGATTAAGGTATGGCTGTCTGCCAGTACAGAATCTTTCAAATAGTTTAAAACCTGCTTTTCCAAATCCATCCGGTAAGGCGGATCCATAAAAATCAAATCAAACGGCTGCTTACGGTTTTCCAAACGCTTTAACGCAAACAGAACCTCTGACTCCACCACCTGGGCTCTGTCTTCCAAACGGGTAGTCTTTAAATTATCCCGAATGCAGCCGCAGGCTTTGGAATTTTGTTCCACAAAAACCGCTTCTCTGGCTCCCCTGCTTAATGCTTCGATTCCAATGGCACCGCTTCCGGCAAACAAATCCAAAAAAGAGCAGTCTAAAATCTCCGGCTGAAGCATATTAAACAGTGTTTCCTTGATTCTGTCCGTAGTAGGCCTGGTATCCATTCCCTCTATGGTTTTTAATTGCAGCCGCTTTGCGCTGCCTGCGATTACTCTCATATTTTCCAGTCCTTTCTTATCCATACCAGTATAATATGATTATTTCAGATAAACAAGTGATTTTATAAGATTTTTATGTTTTTTTGCAACAATTTTTTATCTCCAGAGCATATTTTTCCATAAGATAAAAATCTCCGGACAGCCAATTCTTGGTAGTCCGGAGATTTTGTCACATTCTTGTGACTGATATTAAATTTTTAAGACAGTTCTTATTTGCCTGCCATCTGACGCTCCTGCGCCTCAATCATCTTCTTAACCATATATCCGCCGACAGAACCATTCTGGGCAGAAGTTAAGTTACCATTATAACCATTGGTTAACGGTACTCCTAATTCGTTTGCAACTTCCATTTTAAATTTGTCCATTGCCTCTCTTGCTTCTGGTACGTTGGTTTTGTTAGAAGAATTATTGTTTGTAGACATATAAAACCCTCCTTTGATTCCCTTCTCGCCGTTTCTTAAGTTGTTTCGGCGATTTGTTTTGTGCTACATCCGTAGTATATGTGGAATCAAAATTAATACACTAGAAGGTTTTGCGTATTTTTCCAAAAGATAGAAAAAAGATTTTTCCTTAAAATCCTTATCCCGATATGTTATATTAATATTGAAAAGGGAAAGCCAGAAACACATGGCCTACCCCCGAATTAATTTTAACAACTGTTTTCTCTCCTTTTACCTGACTTTTATATTCACCGGAGTTACTGCATAGCTTTCCCGTTTTCCTCCTGTACCGCAAACCACTGCTTCTATTTCATCGCTGTTTCCTTCCGGCAGCTGGAAAAGGTATTTGCACTTGTTTTCTCTTTTGATACCATCTATTGGTCCAAGGTAGTTTTCTGTCTGTTCCTCTCCTTTCATTTTTAGAAGGGGGACATTATTCGAATCAAACTGAGTCAAATCCTTTTCGGTTCCTGTCAGATGCAAAACTACCCCGTTAGAATAAATCTCTGTCATAGAAAGTGTTACGTTTTCCCCATTTATTCCGGTAATTTCCAGATCTAATGGAAGTTCTCTTAACATCTCCGGCTCTTTTACCGGATAGCGCAGTTCATAGCGCTGCATTCCATCCCAGCCGGCATGTATGAAAATTTCGGCTGCCTTTCCGCCCTCATTCCAATAGTGGAACTCAAAATATGGATTACCTTCCCCATATCCCCAGCTGAATTCCGGATTTTTCAATTTGGTTCCTTCTTTATCAAACATATCTATTTCAACGAAAAATCGATTGGTTGGATTGCTTGCTGCAGATGGAATAGCGGTTGTCTTTCCCGTACCGCCCTCTCTTAGTAAAAGTCTCAAAGAAATATACTCGCCCACATTTCTCTCTTCTATAATTTCCAGATAATTGGCTTCCGGTATCGAAGAAGCTGTATCAGAAACAGCTGGTGGGTTCTTATCTTCCCCCGTTTTCTCCTGTTTGCTGCCGGTAAATGTACATGCTGCCAAAATGGTAACACAGGCGGCAAAAACTGCAGCGGCGGCGGCCGAATACCGTTTTCTGGAAACCAGGGTTTTCATCCGTTCTTTCATGGTTCTCCCTCCACTTTCAATAGTTGCTCCTGCATAAAAGAAACCATTATTCCCACTTTTGTGTTCTAACACAAACAATAATGTGCGTCCATATGGGATTCTCTCCTTTTCTCCCAGCAGTTCTACAGCCGCTTCATCACAGGCCAGTTCGCAATCCTTTTTGGATAAAACTGCGGCCGCCCACACCAGGGGATTGATCCAGTAATAGCACAGCAGGCCAATCCGCAAAATCCCCCAGATTTCATCTCGATGCCTGGCATGACAAAGTTCGTGGGTCAGCATATGAATCAGCCGCTGCTTACTGGCAGGCTCCTTTTCTTCCGCTGCGCCTTTTGGAAGGTAAATTGCCCTGTCTCCAACGTAACACACGTAGCAGGGAGAAGACAGTTCTTTCGTTTCATACACAGGGATTTTTAGAAATTCATCCGGAATCCTGAAAAAACGTCCTGTTTTGGGAAGAACCGTTCCGACTGTAAACAGGAAGCTTCGATTTTGCTTCAGGCTGCTGGCAAACCGGATATTTGCAGCAAGAAACCAGACTGCAAGCAGCACTGCTCCCAGCACCCAGACCGACACAATCACCAACTGCCAGTCGATTCCTGCCGCCCGTTCCAGAGGATTTACAGGAGTATCATAAGTTCTCACAATTCCATGGGTGATATTTTCTGCTAAAGCCGCTGCCGGACTGTTATCGATTACCTGAGTCTTCACCTGATCTGCCACATTCATAACGCTCAGGCTGCTGGTAAGCCTGCTGATCACCTGATTAAGAGGATAAAACCATGGTATCATCAAACGCACCATCACCAGTCCCCACAAACTGTATTGCACCATTGGACGTATCTTCCCTTTAAAAAGAACCCGAATCAGGCAAATTGCCAAAATCAGCACAGAAGATGTAATCAACGTCTCAATCATTCTATCCCTCCTCTGCCTCTTCTAAAATCCGGTGAAGTTCCTCCAGTTCCTTTTTGCTGATTTTTTTAGAAGAAATCATGGTGTTTACCATCAGTCCCAGACTGCCATGATAAATCCGGTTTAAAAGCCCTGCCGTTTCCTCAGCAGCCGCTTCCTCCCTCTCAATACAGGGATAAAACTCTTTGGCCTTCTCTCCCTCTTCGTGGCGAACCGCCTCTTTCGCCTCCAGGCGATTTAACATGGTAATAATCGTGTGCTTGCTCCACTGGGTTTGTTCATACAGTTCTTTCGTCAGCTGGGTTATGGTTTTCGGTGGTTTCCGCCACAAAGCCTCCATCAATTTCCATTCGCCGTCCGATAAGCTTATTTTCTCCATAAACAGGATTCCTCCTTTCCTCTCTTTCACCTTACCCTATAGTTATAGGTATACATCTGTATACCATAATACTACCATTCAGGTATACAGATGTATACCTTTTTATTTCTGAATGGAGAGAACAACTTTTTCCTGACGAATGCAAATGAATTTTTCCAGATACCTGAAAGCAGCAAAATAGCAGCAGGAAAACTCCCGCTGCCATCTTTTCTTCTATCGTTATCTAATTTGCCTATTAATATACCCGTCCGGTAAAGATCGCCACGGTTCTGGGGTTCATAACATAAGAACCGTCGATTCTCGGCTCCTTGCCGGCAGGATACACATATTGCCCATTTCCATTCCCATAGGTATCGACACTCAGGTGCCAGACCCCTCTGCGTTTTAAATCCGGAAGGGTAATGGTAACTGGTTCCCAATAGGTATTGATTGCCATGTAAATGATGTCATCTCTTCCTTTTTCCTGATCATATCCGGCAAAGCTGACCGCAAAGGTTCTGGTATTTTCCGGAAGATTGGTGTTTTCCGCATTCACATCATGGGAATGCAGCGATTCCATGCCGCATACCGCATCCGGAAGGCGTTTGCGGATAACGGGATGACTGTGACGAAACGCTATCATAAACTTAAAAAATTCAAACAGTTCCCGGTTTTTTTCTAAAAAGGACCAGTCCAGCCAGGAAATCTCATTATCCTGACAGTATCCGTTGTTGTTGCCGTACTGGGTATTTCCAAACTCATCCCCCGCCAAAAACATTGGAGTTCCCCTGCTGCACATCAGTACCGCACAGGCGTTCCGGATCATACGGTAACGCAGCTTCAGTACTTCCGGATCACTGGTCTCCCCTTCTGCCCCGCAGTTCCAGCTGCGATTGTCATTGGCACCGTCTGTATTTTCCCAGCCATTTCCCTCATTGTGCTTGTCATTATAAGAATACAAATCGTATAAGGTGAATCCATCGTGGCAGCTTAAAAAGTTAATGCTGGAATTATAACCGGCATAATTTCCGTCATGTTCCGGATCAAAACCGCCGTAAAGATCCGAAGATCCGCAGATACTCCAGGCCGCAGTCCAGGAAAGCCAGTTTTCGCCTTTTAAAAAGCCCCGGATTACATCCCGATATCTGC
>URUX01000061.1 GCA_900551135.1 uncultured Clostridium sp. | reverse complement strand
GAGACTGTTCTGCATCGCTTCCGTCTCCCTGGCTTACGCCAATGAGAATCACCCGTTCTTCCAGTTCTTTTAAATCAATTAATTCTGCCATATATTCTCCAACACTATCTGGTTTTTAAAAATGCTATTTCATGCTCCGCTTTTTCGTCGGAACCGTACTGGGCCACATAAGCTTCAAAGGCTTTTAAGGCTTCTTCATAGTTTCCCTGATATTCCAGCGCTGCGGCACGGTTAAAGGCCAAATCTGCCGCCGCTTCCGTATCGGATGCCTTCAGTCCTGCTTCGAACGCCTGTCCTGCTGCGCTGTATTCTCCCCGGCTCAGATAACACAGACCTTTCCGGTTATAAATCACAGAGTCCGCCAGCCCGTCTGCCTCTGCCTGGCTGTAAAGTTCTAAGGCAGCATCGGTCTGACCGGCTTTTTCCAGTGCCTGTCCCATGTCCTTAAGAAGTTCTGCAGACTTATCCTTTTCATAAATATTCCGATAATCCTCCAGCGCCTCTTCTGTCTTTCCGGCCTGGATATTTAACAGACAATGAAGCCTTACATATTCCGGTTTTTCGCCGTCTACCTGTCTCAAAATGTCATACGTGTGAGCAGCTGCGCTGTAATCTCCAATCCGGTACTCTGCCTCAGCCCGGTATTTTAAAATATCCAGTTCCATTTCCCCGACTTTCCCTTTTCCAAGGCTCAGGGCTTCTTCCAAATCTGCAATCGCCCCTCCATAGTCTCCGGCATCCAGCTTTTCAATACCAGACAGGCGCAGCGCCTCCCTGTCCGTTCCATTTCCTGCACTGCACCCACCTGCTGTCCCGATAACCAGAGACAGAATACCTGCAATCCATACTGTTTTTAAAACAGATTTTTTCTTTTTCATAGTATTCCCCGGCCCTTCTTTCCCTAATCCGGAATCCATTTATTTGTCTGTACTTCCCAGCCCGCCGTTTCTTACTGTCTCACAGTCATCATCCTCCGTAATCCCATACTGGAAGAAAATGCCCTGGGCAAATGCAGATCCGGCCTTTAATTCTACCGTCTTTCCCTCCCTGGAATCATTGGTAATTTTGATAAACAGATGGCCTTCGTTATCGGAATAAAAGTAGTCGCTGTCAATTACTCCTACTGTATTATTTAACTGCAGACGGAATTTAAATCCCAGGCCGCTGCGGGGATATATCTGAAGCACCCATCCTTCTGAGATCCGAACCCGTATTCCTGTAGGGACCTTTATGCTCTCTCCCGGTTTTAAAGAGATGGCCAGAGGCAGATAAAAATCATAACCAGCAGATCCGGCTGTGGCTCTCCTTGGAAGGGAAATGGTATCATATATCTTCTCCGCCTCCTGGGATTTTTGTTCTCCAAAGGTATCCATCCAGTCTGCTGCAAACCGTTCACGGCTTACTTTATAAAATTTCGCGATTCTCTCCATCCTGTTCTTCCTCTCCCGCTGCTGCTTCCAGTTCGCTCATCCGAAGCTGCAGTTCTTCTTCTACTTCTATTTTTATCTCTTCTTCCTGTTCCGGATTTAAGTCCGGCAAATCCTCCGTAGAGCCTACTCCAAACCGTCGCAGAAACTCTTCCGTAGTGGCAAACAGAGCCGGTCTTCCAGGGGCATCCAGTCTCCCTACTTCGTACACCAGATTGTATTCTACCAGTTTGTTAACTGCATGGTCGGACTTTACTCCCCGGATCTTTTCAATTTCCATTTTTGTAATAGGCTGTTTGTAGGCAATAATGGACAGCGTCTCCAGTACCACCTCTGTGAGAACCTGCTTTTTAGGAGAAGCAGCCACCCGAATCAGATTGGGATAGTATTCTGCCCTGGTACACATCTGATAGGCTTCTTCCAGTTCAATAATCTGAATTCCCCGTTTTTCCTTCTGATACCGTTCCCGAAGCCGTTCCACCGCTTCTCTGGCAGTCTCTCTGTCTGTCTCCAGTGCTGCCGCAAGCTGGCTTAACTCTACTGACTGCCCCATTGTAAACAGAACGGCTTCTACTACCGCTTCCTGGATTTTTTTCTCCGTCATTTTCTGTGTCTCCGTTTCATCAGCTTACAAAATCATCCAGGCCTTCCAGGTTCAGTTCTTCTTCCTCCCCCTCCGGCTCTAGCGTCTCAATCTGCATATCATCAAAAATATGTTCCTGAGTCAGACTTATTTTTCCGATTTTCATCAGTTCTAAAATCGCAAGAAAAGTTACCACTATCTCCAGACGATCCCCCTGTTTCTCCAGCATCTGCCGGAAACTGAACCGTCTGTGGGCTCTGGCATACTTCATTACCGAACCGATTTTTTCTTCCAGACTGACCGGTTCTTTCCGTATTACACCAAAATTGCTTCGGACTCTGTCAATCTTGTCTTCCTGGCGCTTCATAACCTGCTCAAAAATCTTTTGCAGCTTTGCCAGAGTCAAATCTCCCAGCAGCCTGTCCAGATCTACCGGAGGTTCATACTTTGCAACCTCTCTGGGAATGGTAGGATTTTTATAAAAAATAAGTCCGGCATCATCCTCCCGATCCTGAAGCACCAGCGCCATATACTTATATTTTTTGTATTCCAGAAGTCTGGCTACCAGTTCAGCCCTGGGATCCTGCTCTTCTCCTGTCTCCTCATCAATTTCTTTCGGAAGCAGCATCCTGGCTTTAATATCCAACAGAGTAGCAGCCATAACCAGAAATTCGCTGACTACATTTAAATCCTCTTTTTCCATATGGTTTACATAGTCCAGATACTGTTCTGTAATTTCCACAATTGGGATGTCATAAATATTTACTTTATTTTTCTCGATTAGATGCAAAAGCAAATCCAAGGGACCTTCAAAATGCTCCAGCTTATAGGAAATTTCCATATCCTGCTCCCTGTTTCTTTCTGTGTCTGCGTAAAAGGATTGCCGCAGGTGAACGGCAATCCTTTTTAAGTTGTTCTTTATTCGTCATCAATATCTAAAAACTCAAAATCATCGTCATCTTCCAAATCCATCTCCGGACGTACCGGCTCTGGAGCGGGTCGCTGAGGACGGCTGTAATGGGACGGACCTGAAGCCGGAGCCCCTGCCGGACGGATATTTCTTACCGGCCTTGTCTCCTGTCTTGGAGCGTCTTCCCGTCTTACCGGGGTTTCCTGTCTGGCTGTACGTTCCTCTCTGACGGTTTCCACCTGTCCGGACTGGCTGCGTACTGGACGGGCCGGCTGTCTGGTATTCATTGGGCGGACAATGGTCTCGTCCATCTCCGGACGGGGACTTCTTCTTACAACTGGCTGACGAGGATACTCATCTCTTCTGATCTGGGGTTCTTCCAGTTCTTCCTCAAAGGGATCAAATCCGTCTTCCTCGTCTTCCAGTCCCGGTCTTCGGCTGTCCCGGTTTCTGGAACCACCGGAAGGAGGATTCTTTCCGCCGCCTCTTACTGCCAGATATACCATAACAATAAACAGCACCAGTACTACTGCAATCAGCACAATCAGAATAATCCGCTGGATCTTAAAGTCTTTCAGAAGTTCATTGTACTGATTAATTACCTCTGTATGCTCTTCCTGGGTCACTCCGGTGTCAATAGCCGGATCGCTGAAATATCTCTGAATGGTCTTTTCTGTCAAATCATACCGGTAGAAATTCTTTTCACCAGCAGCATTGATTCCATAGAATACACAGTACTGCGGGTTGCTCTCAGACGCCCAAATCCAGCCGGTTACTTTATGGCCGTCAATATTAATCGTAGTCTCAGAAAATCCTTCCGGTACTTCTACTCCGCTTTCTAACGGAATAATGGAAATTGCCTTGGCTGCTGCCTCCAGGCTGACGCTCTCAAACTCAGCCCCTGCGCTTTCTCCGCCAGTTTCGCCGCTGGCTCCTTCTGCGCTCTTGATAACCTGAATGGTATAATCTTTTACCGTTGTGCCATCCTGGGCGGTTACCCTGCAGACAACGGTGTTTTCCCCTTCCTGAAGATCCTCATTGCCGGAAACCACATAAGATGCGTTTCCATCGGCTGTCGCCACATTCACTGTCAGACGGCTTACATCCAGACCTACATTTACCGTATATGCATCGGTATCTGCTGAAAATTCCGGTGACAGTGTGCCTGGCGATACCTGAAGGGAAGACAGAGACGCGTTATTTGATGCACTGGATACTGCCTGAACTGTAACCGTAGATTTTCCCACGTGATCCATGGTCACCATCTGGGAATTTGCATCGTAAACCTCCTGGGAAGTCACAGTAATCTGGGAACTTCCCGCCTGCTTTGCCTGAAATTTCATGCTGAATACGATGACAGTGGGGCTGTTGGCATCCGGAGTCCCATGAGCCCGCAATGCGCCGCTTCCGCCTTCTACGCTGTTTCCGCTGATAAATTCCAATGCATTGGCATCATAGGCCAACGCAATATCTGCTTTGCTGAGTCCCTCTCCGCCGGAGGTGGATACCTTCAAATTAACGGTAACCTCACTTCCTGCGGTTGCAGAAGGATCGCTGAACTGTATGTTTCCATTAGCGGCAAAAGCCGTAATGCTCATCCCCGGCAAAATGGACAGGCTAAGCATGCAGACCATTGCCAGGGCGGCAAATAACTGTTTTATCTTTTTATTCATTTCCTTATATCTCCCCAGTTTAATTAATTACGGTAACGCTGCTTCCGCCAGGACCATCGGTATTTCCTGCTGTAAGGCCGGAATTATCCGAAACGCCTGGTCCCTGCACATCCGTTCCAGCAGAACCGCCGCTGACAGGTGAACCTCCCGGCCCGCCTCCCTGGCTGGTTCCTGTTAAGGTGGAACCCAGCATCGGACCGTTCGGAGACTGGACAACGCGAATCGTATATTCTCTCACATCTCCATTCTGTGCCTGAACCTTTACCTTCACCTCTGTGGTTCCGCCATTTAAGGCCACCGTTCCGGTTCCGCTTACGGAGGCAGTGCCGGCTATGGCAGATGCCTGAACGCCAACGCTGGTTACGGAAGAATTTACAATCACATCATAGGTGCTGGTATCTTTGCTGAATACCGGGGTCATGGAAAATCCAGAAACACCCAGAGCAGACAGTTTATTGTTGGGGCTTCCGTCTCCAGTCGGTCTTGCACATGCCTGTTCCGGCATATTTTTATAAACCGGTATCTTAAATTCTAATGCTGTCTGTTTTACATCAGCAGTATAAGCCTCTGCCATCTTTGCGCCTTCCGAAGCCGCGCCCTGCACATTGGTCATATACTGATGCTTATACATGTTGCTTCCCTGCACGTTAAATTTCTTTAAATAAAAGGTATCCTGACCGGCCTTTACGTAGTTGTCACCGTAGTTGACAGCGCCGCCGATAATGGATTTTTCCACAGTATTCCACGGACGGTTGTAAGATCCGGACTGTGCCGCATAGGAAAGGCCTTTTGCCACCTTGCTCATGGAACTGGTCTCATATGCCTCTACATTAAAGAAATTGTAAATTCCCTGATATCCGGTTACATTGCCGGAAATCATAGGACTGGTTCCTTTGTTTCCCTGTTCCTGTATAATCATAGAAGCCAGAACATATGGATTTACACCGGACTGTGCTCCTGCATCCATAATAATCTCCACATAGGATCGGCTTCCAGGAGAGGGAGCGCTGCCGGAACTGCCGGAACTTCCCGTACTGGTGCCGGTATTGGAAGAAGTATTGGAAGAACTGCTTCCCGGTCCATAATTTTCTCCCATATTAATCACTCCGCCGCCGGAAGGACCTGACAGTCCTACTCCCGGTCCGACTTCTGTCAGAAGAGCCGTCTTTTTCGGAGAAACAGAGGCCTGGGGACCAACTAACGAAACCCCTTCCGAACCGGTTTTGCCGCTTCCCGGCGCCTCAAAACTTACGCCCGAAGAGCCGCTTCCGGAAGAACTGGTGCCTCCAGCCGTGCCGGATGTCTGGGGCGCAGTCGTAATCGTTGATCCTCCCGGCCCTTCTGTCTGAGCAGTTCCGGGTCCCAAACTGCTGTCAGGACTGGATGGAGCAGAAGAAGAACCGCCGTTTCCGGAATTTTCCAGAAACGTGCCCTTTACCATGCTCTGCAAACCAGACGCATTGTGAATACCTGCATTATAACTCTGCAGTAAAAACTGGAAAATATATTTTTCATTAAGAAAATTTCTGGGATCCATGTAATACCGGATAATATCCGGAGATGCCTGAACCCAGGAAGCACCGTCAAATCCATTCCAGGTGCTGGTATCCCAGTTGTATGCGCCGTCAGCCGTAGACTTCCAGGAAGAAATACTGCTGCCGGCCACCAGGTTGCGGGTGATAACACTTTCATTTTCAATGGCTGAATTCCAGTCTACTCCCGTATGCTGGGCAGTAAATACCCAGTTCGGATACTGGGCATGAAGTTCCCGAAGCCCGGGACGGTAAGATTCCGGAAATCCCTGGGCATCCAGATATGCCTCAAAATTGGAATCTGCCGAATACGATACCGGAAACTTTATGTACTGGCTGGATGCATAACCGGTCTTGGCAGTTCCGCCGCTTCCGGAAAAGCGTATCTGATACCACAAAACACCGTCACTGGCAGTTTTTTCACCAATCACGGTAACGGCAGTCCCATATGGCAGTCTGGCAACAACGCTGGCTGAGGTCCCTGCGTCACTCCGCACATTGAGAGACGTAGCTTTAATGGTCGCACTGCGCTCTGTATAGGCATAGATCTTCGTCATGGGATTTAAAGGCAGAGACGGCAAAAACGCCGCCACAGGTGTCTGAAATGCCATCAAAAGACCCAGACCAAGGGCAGTTCCCCTTTTCTTTATGTTTATTTTCATAGTTATCTCCTAGCTTCGGCCAGTCTGATGCAATGATGCTTTCCAGCGCTGAACCGATATGTGAAAACGTATAACAAACTTATTATAATGAAAAAGGGCTTCCTGTGTCAACCAGATTAAACAAAAGTTCACACAATTTACGTATTTTGTAAAAAAGTCGTAAGAAAAAGGCTGCGCGCCAATTCAGCGCACAGCCCTCACCACTCTGTATTTTATACAGGATATGCTTTATTCTCTTTATCTGCTGCAGCCGGATCTATTTTGGTCTGCTGCGCTTCTCTGTACTGGAAAAATTCTTTTGCTACAGTTGGGAACAGAGCATAGGACAGTACATCTTCATCCTGCTGCTTCCACTGAGCGCACTCTTTCTCAAACTGAGGCAGCTGAGGAGCGATTAAATCAGCCGGACGGCAGGTAATTGGAGTCTCATCGCCAATAATCTTTTTCTGAACTTCTGCATTAAATGGCTTAACAGTCTGTCCAAACTCGCCTAACATAATCTTTTTGGATTCCTTTGGAACCATCTTGTAGCGCTCACCGGCAAGTACGTTCATAACAGCCTGAGTACCTACGATCTGGGAAGACGGAGTTACTAACGGCGGCTCGCCAAAGTCTTTTCTTACTCTCGGAATCTCTTCCAGAACTTCCTGGTACTTGTCTTCCTTGCCAGCTTCCTTTAACTGGTTTACCAGGTTGGAAAGCATACCGCCTGGTACCTGATACTGCAGAGTCTTGATGTTTACGCCCAGAACCTTTGGATTTAACAGGCCGCTCTTTAATGCTTCTTCTCTGATTGGAGCAAAGTAAGCAGCAATCTCAGCCAGTAAGTTCAAATCATAACCTGTGTCATAAGGAGTTCCTCTAAAGGTCTCTACCATAACCTCTGTAGCCGGCTGGCTGGTTCCAAGTGCTAATGGAGACATTGCACAGTCGATAATATCGCAGCCTGCTTCAACAGCCTTCATATAAGTCATGGAAGCAACGCCGGAAGTATAGTGGGTATGCAGGTCAATTGGAAGACTGGTGCCTTCTTTTAATGCGTGTACCAGTTCGTCTGCCTGGTAAGGAGTCAGAAGGCCTGCCATATCCTTAATACATAAGGAATCAGCGCCCATATCTTCGATTCTCTTTGCAATATCCTTCCAGTAATCCAGAGTATAAGCATCACCTAAGGTATAGCACAGCGCGATCTGCGCATGGCCTTTCTCCTTGTTGGTAGCTTTTACTGCTGTCTCCAGGTTGCGGATATCGTTTAAGCAGTCGAAAATACGGATAATGTCAATACCGTTTGCAATAGACTTCTGTACGAAATACTCTACTACATCATCTGCATAATGGTTGTAACCTAAAATATTCTGGCCGCGGAACAGCATCTGAAGCTTGGTGTTCTTAAAGCCGTCTCTTAATTTTCTAAGTCTCTCCCACGGATCTTCCTTTAAGAAACGCAGGCAGGAATCAAAGGTTGCTCCGCCCCAGCATTCCACTGCGTGGTAGCCTACCTTGTCCATCTTCTCGATAATCGGCAGCATCTGCTCTGTGGTCATACGTGTTGCAAGTAATGACTGATGGGCGTCACGAAGGACAGTCTCTACAATCTTTACCGGCTTTTTATTTACCTCTGCCATCTTTTTATTTCCTCCTTTTATTTAACGCAACCGTTACTATTTAACCCCGAAAATTGCCATAAAGGTACCGGCTGCTACTGCCGTACCAATAACGCCTGCTACGTTTGGTCCCATTGCGTGCATCAGCAGGAAGTTGGTAGGATCTGCCTCAGCGCCAACCTTCTGGGATACGCGGGCAGCCATAGGAACCGCAGATACACCTGCTGAACCAATCAGCGGATTTACCTTTCCCTTGGTTACCTTACACATAATCTTGCCGAAGATAACACCTGCAGCAGTACCTAAAGCAAAGGCAATCAGGCCCAGAACTACGATCTTGATTGTAGTTACCTTTAAGAATGCTTCTGCGCTGGTAGTTGCACCAACAGAAGTACCTAATACGATAACGACAATGTACATCAGAGCATTGGAAGCAGTCTCTGCAAGCTGTCCAACAACTCCGGACTCTCTGAACAGGTTACCTAACATCAGCATACCAACCAGTGGAGCTGTGGTAGGAAGAATCATACAAACGACTACGGTTACGATAATCGGGAACAGAATCTTTTCCAGCTTGGAAACCGGACGAAGCTGCTCCATCTTAATCTTACGCTCTTCCTCCGTAGTTAAAAGCTTCATAATCGGCGGCTGGATAATCGGTACCAGAGCCATATAGGAATATGCAGCAACTGCGATGGGGCCTAAAAATTCGGTCTGTCCCAGCTTACCAGCTAAGAAGATGGATGTCGGGCCGTCTGCACCGCCGATAATGGAGATTGCAGCAGCAGCCTTGTCATTAAATCCCATGAAAATTGCCATAAAGTAAGCGCCGTAAATACCGAACTGAGCAGCAGCGCCCAGCAGGAAGCTCTTGGGGTTGGCAATCAGGGGACCGAAATCCGTCATGGCGCCTACACCCATAAAAATCAGAGAAGGCAGGATACTCCACTCGTCTAACAGGTAGAAGTAATGAAGAAGTCCTCCAATCCCGTTTGATGAATCTTCAATTGACAGCATAATATCCGGATAAATGTTAACCAGAAGCATACCAAAGGAAATTGGTACTAAAAGGAGGGGCTCAAATCCCTTTTTAATAGCCAGATAAAGGAAAATGAAGGCCACGCCAATCATAACGAAATTGCCCCAGGTCAGGTTCACAAATGCGGTCTGCTGAAGAAGATTACCCAAGGTTGTTGTAATATAATCCATGTTAATCCCTCCATGTAGGATGCAAAATCACTGCACCGATTAGTTTAAGCTAGCGATGGCTGCGCCAGTCTCTACGGTCTCGCCAGCTGCTACATTAATGCTTGCTACAGTGCCATCCTGAGGAGCTACAATGTCATTTTCCATCTTCATAGCTTCCAGAACTGCTAAAACATCGCCTTTCTTAACTGCCTGTCCAACTGCTGCCTTTACTGCCAGAATCTTGCCTCTCATTGGAGCTGCTACAGTTACGCTGCCCTGTGCGCCTGCGGCTGCTTTTGGAGCTGCCTTTGGTGCTGCCGGTGCTGCCTTTGGTGCAGGAGCTGCCTTTGGTGCCGCTGCTGCTCCGCCTGCGCCTTCTTCTACGGTAACTTCATAAACATTGCCATTTACAGTAATTGTATAGTTTTTCATATTAATAATCCTCCTAACGATTTATGCTCTTTTCCATTTGGAAGCCGGTGCACGCTTAATGGAGCGAACTACCAGGCCGTCTGCAGACGTATTTTCGGAAGCAGCAATTGCTGCGGTGATAACTGCCACTAACTCTAAATCATCCACCAGTTCCTCTTCCTCATCTGCTGCTGGTACAGGTGCAGGAGCAGGTGCTGCCGGGGCGGGAGCATGTTTCTTCATACTCTTTTCTTCCCACTCGTGGATGTATTTAAATAAGCTAATCAGGAAACTGATAAAAATCAGTACCAGGAATACGGTTCCCATACCCATCAGGGTATTTAAGCCAGCCTTGCTTAAACGCTCGCCGGTCGTATAGGCCGGATTAAAAGAAATGGCAGTATAGTGGGTCTTATCCTCATCAATGGCAATGTGTGCGCTCAGTTTGCGTTTTTCGAAAGTCGCATCAATATCTGCACCATAGCCGTCTTCTACCAGTTCTACTTCAATCGCATCAACAGAAACCAGAGCGCCCAGGTCTTCCTTTACGCCCAGCCAGGAGGTAATTGCTGCTGACAGCACCGTGTCTTTGCTCTTTTCTGCTGCTTTTAAGGTAGCCTGCAGTTCTTCCTGACTCATCATATCAAAGGTACGCAGCGTACTGTCTGCCATCTGGGACACATAGGTCTTTTCCTGCTCATCTATCGTCTTTTCTGCTGCCGTGGAGTTTGCGCAGGCAGTAAGTGAGAGCATGGCCATGGTCAGGCAGAGTACTGCAAGTGCCCGTCTCATAAATTGTTTCATATACCTGTCACCTCATTATTAAATCGTGCCATGCTTCTTGCCAGGACGATCCTCTCTCTTTGTGAACAACATCTCAAATGCCGCAATCACACGTTTTCTGGTGTCACAGGCTTCGATAATGTCATCTACATATCCTCTCTTTGCCGCTGCCAGTGCGCTGGACTGTAAAGCTGCATAATCTGCTGCCTTTTCTGCAATCAGGGCTGCGCCATTATCGGAAGAAGCAATCTCATCTGCATACATAATCTTCACTGCTGCAGATGCATCCATCATGCCAATGGAAGCAGACGGCCATGCATAAACAATATCTGCACCTACAGACTTACTGTTCATGGTCAGGTAAGCGCTGCCGTAAGCCTGTCCCATAATTACGGTTACTTTTGGAACAGTAGCGTTGGCAAATGCATAAGTCAGACGGCCTGCTGCCTTTGCAATCTTTCTTTCTGTATGCTTGTCTGCCTTATATCCGGTTGTATTTACCAGAGTCAGAACCGGAATGCTGAATGCGTCGCAGAATGCAACAAAATCTGCTGCCTTATCGCATCCCTTGGAGGTAAGCTTTGCTTCGTACTCGCCAACTTTTTCTCCTTCTGCGTCGTAACTCTCTGTACGGTTTGCAACGCAGCCTACTGTAGTACCGTTTAAACGGATAAAGCCGGTAACCATCTCAGGGCCGTATGCTTTCTTGACTTCCATAAAGAAATGATCGTCGGAGATAAAGGACAGAGCCATAGCAGCATCGCCTGTGCAGTTCTCTAAATCAGGGCACACTCTGTTTAAATCATCGGTACACTCATCATAGGACATATCGTCCTCATTGTTTGCCGGAAGAATCGATACCAGGGT
This sequence comes from uncultured Clostridium sp., assembly GCA_900551135.1. Lineage (GTDB taxonomy): Bacteria > Bacillota > Clostridia > Lachnospirales > Lachnospiraceae > UMGS1370. The sequence continues at coordinate 901 of URUX01000061.1, read as the reverse complement.
ACGGATGCTGCTTAAAATGGACTCCTCGCTGCCCGTAAAATCTACCAGTCCGCTGTCTTCGCTCTGGAACTTTGCAGATGCAGTATCGCACTTTGCAGCGTCATTGCCATCCAATGCATTTGGAGAATTCACAAATACTTTTGCTCCCTTTTCTTCCATAAACGTGAAATCAGCCATTCCCAACGCAACTGCCATGCCGCCGCCGCAGGTACCAAATACTGCGGAAATCTGCGGAATCACTCCGGATGCCATGGTCTGATTCAGGTAAAGCTTGCCAAATGCATCCAAAGCATCGGTTGCTTCCTGAAGGCGTAAGCCTGCGCAGTCGATAAGGCCCACTACGGGAGCGCCCATCTTCATAGCCAGTGCATAAATATCAGAAATCTTCTTTGCATGCATCTCACCCATGGAACCGCCCAGTACGGAAGCGTCCTGGCTGTACACATACACAAGGCAGCCCTCAATGGTACCATATCCGGTCACCACGCCATCGGCAGGGGTCTCCTGCTCAGTCATGTTAAAGTCTGTGTTTCTGGCGGTGATGTACGCGCCGACTTCAACAAAACTGTTTTCATCAAGCAGGGCCGCGATCCGGCTGCTTGCTGAAGTTTGTGCTGAATTACTCATATTGCAGTCCTCCATAAAAAAGTATTTTACAACTTAGGCGGCGGCATCTGAAAAGCCGTCGCCTAAAGAATACAAAAATCTTGCCGATTATAATTATATATTTAATCTGTGCAAATTTCAAGCCATTTCAGGCAAAAATAGTGAACGATTTAACAAGTATTTTCGTTATATCCTACATAGCAAAAAACTTATCATGAATAACTTGCACAGCTTTTTCCGCATCTCTGCGGTCCACCAGCACGGATATTTTAATTTCGCTGGTGGAGATCATGTT
>URUX01000060.1 GCA_900551135.1 uncultured Clostridium sp. | reverse complement strand
CGCAAAAAAATTCCCTGTAGCTTTCTATCCTCCGGAATCATACCCAAGCCAAAGCGAATACCGTCGTGGGGGCTTTTCATATTTACGATTTTGCCATTTATCGTGATGGTGCCCTTAGATTTTTCCGAGGCGCCGTATATTGCATTCATTAATTCTGTACGACCGGCTCCAACCAGGCCGGCAAAGCCCAGAATCTCTCCTCGACGCAGGTCAAAAGAGATATTTTCCACGCCTGGAGCCGTCATATTCTCCACCTTTAAAACCACATCTCCCAAAGAGACGTTCCGCACCGGGAAGGAATCGCTGATATCTCTGCCTACCATCAGCTTAATCAGCTCCGCCTTGTTTGTCTTTGCAGTCTCCAGCGTATCTATGTAGCGGCCATCCCGCATAACGGTGATTCGATCGGCAAGCGCGAAGGTCTCCTCAAAAATATGAGAGATATAAATGATCGTCACGCCATTCTGCTTTAGCCGCCTGATGGTATCAAACAGGAACTGGGTCTCATGCACGGTCAGCGAAGAGGTCGGCTCATCCAGAATCAAAATCCTGACATTCCTTGAAATCGCGCGCACAATCTCCACCAACTGCCTTTGGGCAACGCTGAGCTCGCTTACAATTGCCGTTGCGTCAATATCGATATGAAAATCTTCCAGTATTTTTTTACACTCGCGTTCCACCTTTTGCCGGTTATACAGCAATTTTCCTCCCCGCCGCTCCCCGACAAACACATTTTCTGCGACTGACAGCGATGGAATCAGGTTTAATTCCTGATAAACGGTGACAATGCCATGCTCGATTGTATCCTTTGGCCCGATGGACAAAAACTCCTTATTATCAAGGAAGATCTTGCCGCTATCCGGCCGAATGGCGCCGGAAATGCATTTGATCAGCGTGGACTTTCCCGCTCCGTTTTCTCCCAGCAGAGCATGAATCTCACCGCGCTTTAGCTGGAGTGTTACATTATCGTTTGCAACAATTCCCGGAAACTCTTTCCGAATCCCCAACATTTCAATTACGTATTCCATATTTTTTCTCCCAGCATTCCGCTAACTGAATTTCCTTATTTGACTTCTACTACCTTTACGGTTCCGTCAGAAACCTGGTCTAATGTATAGGAAGTTCCGTTTTCATCTACATCGCGAAGTGGCTTAAAGGTTCCGTCTGCCAGTTTCTTGTACAGTTCGTCGTACTGAGCCTGGTCAAACTTTTCAAATCTGGAGGTTGCCATCGGAAGTTCTACACCTTCGTTGGAAGCATCCATTACCATGTTCTGTCCGCCTGGGAAGCTGTCTGTATAGAACTTGTCCAGCATCTGATAAACGGTTCCGCTTAAAGATTTCATAGCAGAAGTTACAACGGTTTCGGACTCTTCTGCCCAGTCAATGTCAACACCAATGGATTTTCCAGAAGAGGAAGCGTCTGCTGCTGCCATAACGGACTGGCCTACGCCGGAACCGCATGCAAAGATGATTTCTGTACCATTCTGATACCAGGTAGCTGCCAGAGTCTGTGTCTCAGGAGTTGCATCAAAGGTACCGGTGTAATAATAGTTTACTTCTACATCTGTCAGTCCCAGTTCTTTTGCAGCTGCTTCTGCGCCCTGGATGTATCCATATCCATAACGGACAACTGCCGGTGTTGCAACACCGCCCATAAAGCCCAGTTTCTTGTAGCCTTCTACGACTGCTGCATAGCCTGCCAAAAAGCCTGCCTGCTCTTCTGCGTACTGGATTCCAACGGTGTTCTCATTTGTTTTGGATTCGCCGTTCTGGGTTGGAATTCCGTCTAATAACACAAACTTTGTCTCTGGCCATGTATCCTGTGCAATGTACATTGCTTCAGTAAAACGGAAACCTGGTGCCACGATAATTTTTGCTCCGCCTTCGATTGCCAGTTCCATAGCGGATAAATATGCATCTGTTGTCTTTTCTACTGGCTTGTAGTACTTGTAAGAAACTCCTTTTTCCTCACCGTACTGCTTTACGCCATCATAGGTTCCCTGATTAAATCCTCTGTCGTCGATGGTTCCGCCATCTGCTATCATGGCAATCTCAGCTCCGGCAGCCGTATTCGAACTGCCTGCTGCCTGTGTAGTTTCTCCTGCATTTGTACTTGCTGCGTTATTGCCTGTAGAACATCCTGCTACTGAACATACCATTAATGCTGCTAACATTGCTGCTCCGATTTGCTTCATTGTCTTTTTCATGATCCTTCTCCTTTTTCACCTGGACACTCAGTCATTTTTTTTTATTTAGTAAACTCCGTTATTGCTCTCTCCGTCCTCTAAAATACGGATTGCAGAACTGGTTCCGATTCTCTCACAGCCTTCTTCCAGGAACATCTCCAAATCTTCTCTGGTTCTGACTCCGCCTGCTGCCTTCATCTTTACGTTCTTGTCCTGTGGAAGATTTTCCTTAAATAACCGGATGTCTTCAATCTTTGCTCCGGCAGTTCCAAATCCTGTAGAAGTCTTAATGTAATCGGCACCGCCGTCTGCTACACATTTGCAAAGACGTACCTTTTCCTCCTCGGTCAAATAGCAGGTCTCAATAATAACCTTTAAAACTTTGTCACCAGCTGTCTCTTTTAATGCTGCAATCTCTTCTGTGACACGGTCAAACTCACCATTTTTTACATCTCCCAGGTTGACCACCATATCCACTTCACCAGCGCCTTCCACAATTGCCTGCGCTACTTCTGCTTTTTTTACTTCCGTGGTGTTGTATCCCAGAGGGAAGCCAATCACCGTACAAATATTTAATTTTTCGCCAAAGGTCTCGTGGACTCTTTTGATATAAGACGGTGGAATGCAAACAGATGCCATATTGTGCTCAATTGCTTCCTCACATAATTTTTTAATCTCCTCCCAGGAAGAAACTGCTTTTAATAATGTGTGGTCAATGTGCTGGTAAATAGTACTTTTTTCCATGATTCATACCTCTTCTTTTTCATTGCTGCTGATTAACTGGTTACTTTGTTTTCGAAAACAGTTTTAACAAAAAAGTGCGTTACCGGTATACACTTTTTTGGTAATTGCAATTTAATATTGTCAATAAAAAACAAAAAAGCCAACCGAAACGGCTGGCTTTTAGGCTCATCAACGTTAATGTATTGCTTATTTGATTTAACTACATTGTAGCACCCTATATATAAAATGTCAATCTTTTTGTATCTTTTTCTTGTTTTTTGTCGATTTTTCACATTTTATGGAATTTTGGTCTTTTATCGCCCATCGTTCTTTCCCTATATTTCATCATGTTTCCTCACTTTTCAGCATCTTGCCAAATCTCCCATTTTTTGTGCATTCTGTACAAAATCAAGAAAATCCTATTTCATTCTTCCAAAAAAAGCGGAAACCCAAAAGGGTTCCCGCCTCTTTATCTTGATCATCTGTAGGAATCAGATATTCAATTAGTTATTGCCATACAGGGTAACCAGCTTCTGCAGGTACTCGTATCTTTCCTTAGCGAATGCTTCGTTCTTAGCGAACAGATCTTCTGCTCTTGCAGGATTCTTTAAGCCTAAGGACAGGTAACGAACCTCACCCTTTAAGAAGTCCTGATATCCTTCCATCTTCGGAGCCTTGCTGTCTAAGGAGAACTTGTTCTCTGCAGCAGGGTTGAAGCGGAACAGATGCCAGTAGCCGCACTCAACAGCTAACTTCTCTTCGGTCTGAGCCTTTGCCATACCCTTCTTGATACCATGGTTGATACATGGAGCGTAAGCAATGATTAAGGATGGTCCTGGATAAGCCTCTGCCTCTGCAATTGCCTTTACAGTCTGTGCATAGTCAGCACCCATGGAAATCTGTGCTACGTATACATAACCATAACTCATTGCGATGGAAGCCAAGTCTTTCTTCTTAACATCCTTACCGCCTGCAGCAAACTGTGCTACAGCGCCAACAGGGGTAGCCTTAGAAGACTGTCCGCCAGTGTTGGAGTAAACCTCAGTATCGTATACCATGATGTTGATATCTTTGCCGGAAGCAAGTACGTGGTCAACGCCGCCGAAACCGATGTCGTATGCCCATCCGTCACCACCAAAGATCCACTGGGACTTCTTAGCCAGGAAGTCTTTGTTGTTTACGATATCCTTGCAGGTTGGGCATTCGCAGCCAGCTAATGCAGCAACCAGCTTATCTGTTGCAGTACCGTTGGTAGCACCGCAGGTAAAGGTATCCAGGTATTCTTTGCAGGCAGCCTTTACTTCTTCAGAAGCTTCAGCGCTTGTCATTACAGACTCAACCTTAGCCTTTAAGCCGTCTCTGATAGCGTTCTGAGCCAGCAGCATACCATAACCGAACTCTGCGTTATCTTCGAACAGGGAGTTGGACCATGCAGGACCCTGTCCCTTTGCATTTACAGTATATGGAGTAGACGGTGAGGAGTTGCCCCAGATAGAGGAACATCCAGTTGCGTTTGCAATGTACATTCTGTCACCGAATAACTGGGTGATTAATTTTGCATAAGGAGTTTCGCCGCAGCCTGCGCAAGCGCCGGAGAACTCAAGTAATGGCTGCTTAAACTGGCTGCCCTTTACTGTGGTTTCTTTAAACTTAGCCAGAACTTCTTCCTTAACTGGCAGAGACTGTCCATATGCAAATACCGGCTGCTCGCCTAAGCTGCCTTCTAATGGTTCCATGGTCAGAGCCTTGTTGCCCTTCATACCAGGACATACGTTTGCACAGGAACCGCATCCGGTACAGTCAAGAGCGGAAACTGTCATGGCAAACTTCATGCCAGGCATACCGGTCATATCTTTCATCTTCATGCCAGCTGGTGCATTAGCAGCTTCTTCAGCAGTCATAGCTACCGGACGAATTACTGCATGCGGGCAGACATAAGAACAGAAGTTACACTGGATACAGTTGTCAGGATTCCAAACTGGTACGTTTACTGCAATACCACGCTTCTCGTAAGCTGCAGATCCGGATGGAGTGCTGCCGTCTACGTAATCAACGAATGCAGATACTGGTAAGGAATTACCCTCCTGAGCAGAAACCTTGGTCTGAATGTTGTTAACGAAGTCGATAACATCTTTTCTGTCGCCGGTTGCTACGGAGAAGTCAAGTCCTTCATCCTCACAGTTCTTCCAGCTTTCCGGAACCTCTACCTTTACAACGCCCTTAGCGCCTGCATCGATAGCTGCCCAGTTCTTCTTAACAACGTCTTCACCCTTACGGCCGTAGGTCTTCTGTGCAGCATCCTTCATCAGCTGGTTTGCCTTGTCAGCCGGAATAATGCCGGTTAACTCGAAGAATGCGGACTGTAAAATAGTATTGATACGGGTCGGGCCCATGCCGGTCTCGATACCGATCTTAACACCGTCGATGGTGTAGAAGTTGATGTTGTGTTCAGCGATAAATCTCTTTACCTGGCCTGGCAAGTGTTTCTCCAAGCCTTCCATATCCCATGCGCAGTTCAGTAAGAACGTACCGCCGTCTACTAATTCCTGAACCATGTTATACTTACGTACATATGCCGGATTGTGGCATGCTACGAAGTTCGCCTGGCGAATCAGATAAGTAGACTTAATCGGAGAATGTCCAAAACGTAAGTGGGACATGGTAACACCGCCGGACTTCTTGGAGTCGTAATCAAAGTATGCCTGTGCATACATGTCGGTGTTATCACCAATGATCTTAATGGAGTTCTTGTTAGCACCTACTGTACCGTCAGCGCCCAGACCCCAGAACTTACAGTTAGTAGTTCCCTCAGGAGTAGTAACCAAAGGAGCGCCAATCTCTAAGGATAAGTTGGTTACGTCATCAATGATACCAATGGTGAATTTCTCCTTGGAATCATTGTCATAAACTGCAACGATCTGTGCAGGAGTAGTATCCTTGGAACCTAAACCGTAACGTCCGGTGAATACAGGAACTGCATCAAACTTGGTATTCTTTAATGCAGCAACTACATCCAGGTATAACGGCTCGCCTAATGCGCCTGGCTCTTTGGTTCTGTCTAATACCGTAATTTTCTTAACCGTATCCGGAATTGCATTTACTAAAGCTTCTGCGCAGAATGGTCTGTACAGACGAACTTTCACAACGCCGACTTTTCTTCCCTGTGCAGCCAGGTAATCGATAGTCTCTTCAATGGTGTCGTTTACAGAACCCATTGCAATGATAACCTGCTCTGCATCCTCAGCGCCGTAGTAGTTGAACAGCTTGTAGTTAGTGCCAATCTTAGCATTAACCTTGTCCATGTACTCCTGAACGATTGCCGGAAGAGCATCATAGTATGGGTTGCATGCTTCTCTTGCCTGGAAGAAGATATCCGGGTTCTGTGCAGAACCTCTCTCGCAAGGATGATTTGGATTTAATGCATGCTTACGGAATGCTTCGATAGCATCCATATCAGCCATATCTTTTAAATCCTCGTAATCCCAGGTTTCGATCTTCTGGATCTCGTGAGAGGTACGGAAACCGTCAAAGAAGTTGATAAATGGAACTTTGCCCTTGATAGCTGCCAGATGAGCAACTGGAGTTAAGTCCATAACTTCCTGAACACTGGATTCACACAGCATAGCGCAGCCAGTCTGGCGGCATGCGTATACGTCAGAATGATCGCCAAAGATAGACAGAGCGTGGCTGGCAATTGCACGTGCAGATACGTTAAATACGCCAGGAAGCTGCTCGCCTGCGATCTTATAAAGGTTCGGGATCATTAACAGTAAACCCTGGGAAGCGGTGTAGGTAGTGGTTAATGCACCGGCTGCCAAAGAACCGTGCACAGCACCTGCGGCACCTGCTTCAGACTGCATCTCCGTTACCTGTACGGTACGTCCAAAGATATTCAGTCTTCCGTCAGTAGCCCATTCGTCTGTATGTTCTGCCATAACAGATGAAGGGGTAATGGGATAGATAGCGGCAACATCCGTAAACGCATAAGAAGCGTGGGAAGCGGCCTGATTACCATCCATGGTTTTCATTTTTCTTGCCATTTTACTTTCCTCCTACAAATGTGAGTTGGTATTAGTTTGTCCTCTTTTTATATAAAAAGAGAATGACCTGTCTACTATTATACCAATTTTTATACAAATTGCAAATGCTTATTATGCATGTATACAAAAAAAAGCAGAGAATTTGTCACAAAATGACGGCTGAACTTATACAGCCTCATTTTGCGGCCAATTCTCTGCCGCTGCTGATCTTGTTATACACCCGGGCCGCCTGGACCTGATGGAATTACACCGCCTCCGGATGAACCCGGTGCCAGAGGCTCTGTAGCGGCGGAGCCGCCTGGTTCATTTCCAGCCCCCGGCTCCTGGCCCTGTCCCGGCGCCGGAAGCCCTGCTCCCGGACCTTCCGGTTCTGCCCCGGTCTGACCGTTTCCATCCGAGCCTGACGGAGTACCGGAATTACCGGACGGATCAATCGTTTCGCCTCCAGACGGAAGGGTCTCGCCCGGCAGCGTCTCGCCTTCCGGAAGGGTTTCTCCCGGTGCCGGCACCCATACGCCGGATGAATTTCTTTTTATCACCGGAGTATGTCCTTTGTAAGTAACTGTATGATCAATATCCTCGCTTACTTTTTCTCCATTTTTTGTTACAACCAGACGAACTTCCCACTGGCTGCCTGCATCTCCTGCTTTCTCCACAACCTCGGTACCAGGCTGTACGGTCTGATCCTCCACGTAAGAAGGTGCCGGCACATCGGTATCCTTCAGCTTGGTAGACTTCAAATCGTATTTTACGCCTTCTTCCAGCACAGGGATTCCGTAGATGGAAACCGTACAGGTCTGATCCCCGTAAGAAGCCCGAATACCAATCCCGGTATTGGAATTGTTGATAAAGGCATAATCCGGACCGCCCCAGCTTACTGTAGCGTCCATACCAGGAGTTACATAAGAAGGTTCAAATGTATGGGAACGACGCACCGTAGTCTTTAACCCGCTGCGGACTACCGCATTGTAAAGAGTTGTGGATACCTGGCACACACCGCCTCCGGTTTCCTGAACCACTTCACCATTATTATAAGCGGCTGCCGACTGATAGCCTTTTGCAGTGGTACGCTCTCCTACCCGTTCGTTAAAAGAAAAGGTCTCTCCCGGAGCCAGCACAATGCCGTCAATGGCTTCACAGGCCAGACGTACATTGGTATTTCTCTTGCTGTTGCTGGTAGTTTTTGTCGTGTACTTGCTGATGGTCTTGTATTTTTCCCTGGCTGCCCCTTCGGTAATCTCAGGCGCTACCGGAGTCATCTCTGCCGCAATCTGAGCACCGAAATCCTTGTTTTCAATAGCTTCCTGAATCCTGGAAATTAAGGCTTCCTGATTGACCTGATGTCCGGCCTCTTCTCCGGTAAATACAAATTTACCGCTCTGTTTATCAAAACTGCTGATTGATGCATTTTTTGCCGACTTATCCCATTTGGCAGCAATTGCGCTTACCTGGGAAGCAACTTCTTCCTCTAATCCAGCAGTTTCCAAACTGTAATTTTCCTTTGGAACCCCCTGGTAGATTTCCTGAAGCAGCGCATCTACTCTGGTTTCTATCAGGTTCGGAATCTCTACGGTCTCCTCATTCCAGACAACCCTCATAGTCCAGGGATAAGATTCCAAAATCTTCTCTCTGGCTGCTTCCCTGGAAAGTCCTGTAATATCTACATCTCCTACTTTTACTTCTTTCTGGAGTTCCGTCTCTGCCGGAGTTGTGGAAGCAGACGTTTCAGTCCCGGAATCCGGTTTTCCCTTAAACGCAAATACGGCAATGGCTATTGCTATTATGAGTACGACTCCTGCAACGGCAATCCAAAGATAATTTGGAGAAGAATTTCTTCTGCGTTTTGAGTTTCTGCCGGAGGAAGCCGGAGGCCTTCTGTCATAGCTGCTTCGACTGGCACTGCTTCCTGACCTGCCTCTTGAATTATAAGAACTTCCTGACTGCGCGCTTCTCTGACCGGAGGAAGAGCCTCTGGCTCTGCTGCTGCCTGCCGGAGCGCCTTTCCTTCCTGCAGACGCACTTCTGGCGGCGGTTCTTCCCTGGGAGCCGGCGGACCGGCTTCTGCGACTTAATTCATCCATATATTCACCTATTTCTATTTACATTATGCTGTATGATACAAATTGTAGTATACCATATTCTGTGTAAAATGGAATGACGAAATTATTAAATCTTTTTGACCAAAATTTTATTTTTTCGTTAGAATTTACTTATTCCGGGAAACATGTTACTATTGTATTACTATTCTGTTACCAGATGTTTCAAGGAGGTATTACACCATGTCATATATTGATCTTCATGTCCATTCCAATGCTTCTGACGGCACATGCTCTCCCTCCCAGGTCGTAGAGGCGGCAAAAAAAGCAGGGCTGTCTGCCATTGCATTAACAGACCATGACACCACTGCTGGCGTTGAAGAAGCCCTTCATGCCGGAAAAACTCTTGGCATCCGGGTTATCCCGGGAACTGAATTATCCTGTGTCTACCAGGGAAAAGAAATTCATATTCTGGGGCTGTTTGTCAATTATCAGGACCCTTCGTTTACCAGGGAATTAAAAGAACTGCTGTCGGTGCGCCTTTGGCGCAATGAAGAAATGCTCCGCCGGTTTCAGGCAGACAATTTTGATATTACAATAGAAGATTTGATGGCAGGAAATCCCGATACGGTGATTACCAGGGCTCATTTTGCCAGAGTTCTGGTGGAAAAAGGCTATGCATCCTCGATGGCTGATGCTTTTCAGACCTATCTGCAATATGGAGGAAAATACTGTTTAAAGAAAGAACTGATCACACCGGAACACGCAATGAAGGTTCTGACCGATAATCATGCCTTCCCTGCCCTGGCTCACCCGGTTCAATACAAACTGGGACGGGAGGATTTGGAAACTCTGACAGCCACCCTTACGAATCTTGGCCTTATGGGGTTAGAGGTGTACCACTCTTCCCAGTCTCAGGCACAAAGCCGGATGCTGCGCTCCATTGCCCGTAAATACTCCCTTCTTCCTACAGGCGGTTCGGATTTTCATGGTTCCAATAAGCCGGATATCTCCATTGGTACCGGACGGGGCGGACTCCATATCTCCCATCTGCTGTTAGAAGATATTGAAAAGCGGCTGTCTCTCCAGCCGCATCAATAATCACCCTTCGTTGTCCCTGACTGCCTTCCCTGCCGTTTTGCTTTCTACACGGTGGTTTACCAGTCCCCGCAAAAGGCTGTAAAGGACAGAACATAACGGAATAAATACCAGCATACCAACTACGCCCATTGCGCTTCCGCCAATGGTTACCGCTACCAGCACCCAGATGGAAGGAAGACCTACTGAATTTCCCACTACATGAGGATAAATCAGGTTTCCTTCTATCTGCTGGAGAATAAAGAAAACTGCCGTAAAAATCAGAGCATCCAGCGGACTTTCCATCAGCATCAGAAAAATTCCCACTGCACAGCCGATAAATGCTCCAAACACCGGAATCAACGCTGTAAATGCAATCAATACTCCAATTAACAGGGCGTATGGAAGACGCAGTACCAGCAGCGTCACAAAGAACATACTGCCCAGAATCACAGCCTCTACGCACTGACCTGCCAGAAAGCTGCTGAAGGTTCTTTCTGTTAAAGCCGCAACCTGAATAATCCACTTTTCCCATCTTTCCGGCAAAAATGCCTTTAAAAGCTTTTTCGCCTGTGCTGCCAGAGTCTCTTTCTGGAGCAGAATATAAATGGCAAATACCATACCGATTCCCAGAGAAGTTACACCGCTTACGATGTTGGCTGCTGCTGAAAACGTTGTAGACAATACGGAACCAGCGCCATTTTTCAGAAAATGGGCAACATCCTGAACCATCCCCTGCCAGTCAACTTCAACTGTATTAATCCATGCAATAATTTCCGGATTATCTGCAAAAAGTCTTTCCAGCCATATCTGCAATCCTTCAAAAAATGCCGGAACGCTGGCTCTCAGAGAGTACAGGGTTTTCCAAAGCTGAGGAATTACGACAACTATCACAGTCAGAAGTACGACTGCCACTGCTGTTATGGCTGCCGCCAGAGCCGCCGGACGTTTCCATCTCCTGTTTTTCTTTGGAAAAAGCTTTTCAATATTCCGCATGGGAACGTTTAAAATAAAGGCAATGGCACTGCCCAGCAAAAATGGAAGGCACATCTTTATTACTGTTCCAAATAATCCCAGCAGTTTGTGATAATTCATTCCTGCAATTAACACTGCCACAGTAAACAGGATCAGTCCCCGAAGTCTTTTAACCGTTTCTTTATTTAACTCCATTTAATCCCTCCAAAAAAACCTGTTCAATCTCTTCTTTTGTGCTGTTAAAGGTTCCCTGTACCATTTGTGCGCTGCCGCCTCCCCTGCCATTTAACCGGCTGTTTAAAGCCTTGGAAAGTTCTCTTACATCTGTCTCTGCGCCTGCCAGCACATAAGAACAGCCGCCATTCTTTTCAGAGCAGGCCAGTATGATGCCGCACTTTTTCTTTTGGCAGAACAGATTTGCCAGTTCCCTGAGCTGGGCAGGAGCCAGCTCCTCTTTCCAGACTATCAGCGGTTCGCCGCTATCCTCATAGGCTTCTGTCCATGCATCAAATAACTGACGGTATAGAGACACATTCTGATAGGATTTTGCCTGAAGTTCTTCCTTTTGTTTTTCAACTGCCTGTGCAACTTCCTTTACCCTGGCAGACAATAAATTGGAAATCTTTAAAACCTGTCTCTGCTTATCCCGGAAATTCATAAGAGCCTGATGTCCGCAGACCATGGTCATCCGGACACCGCCTTTATAATTCATGATTCCGGTAATCTTAATAAGACCAACTTCACCAGTTCTCTCTACATGAGTTCCGCAGCAGGCGCAGATATCTGCCCCCGGAATCTCTACAATCCGGATCTGTCCGGTTAATTCCTTTTTGCTCCGGTAAGGAATGGCCTTCAATTCTTCCTCATCCGGATATAAAACTCTTACTGGCCGGTTGTCAAATACTACCTGATTTGCCATCAATTCCAGTTCTTCTGCCTCTTCCATGGTCATTGGACCGTCAAAATCAATGGTCACCTCTTCCTCTCCCATGTGAAACCCCACATTGTTATAACCAAAACGTTCATGGATGAAACCGGAAAGGATATGCTCACCGGTATGCTGCTGCATATAATCAAACCGTCTGTCCCAGTCTATGATTCCTTCCGCAATACTGCCAACCTCAACAGGCTGTTCCAGGTAATGAACAATCTGCCCTTCCCTTTCCTGAACATCCAGAACCCGAACGCCGCCCAGAACCCCCGTATCTGCCGGCTGGCCTCCGCCTTCCGGGTAAAAACCGGTCTGACTTAGAATTGTCTCATATCCCCGCTTCCCCTGTACACAGGAAAGTACCGTACACATAAACGATTTCACATACGGTGTTTCATAATACAGCTTTTTCATCATTTTCAACTGCAACCTCTTTTCAAACATGTTATCTTTTCAAAATATTATTGCCATTATACTACGATTCAAATTTAACGTAAACATGGAATTGCTGAATTTTTTCTAAATTCAGGAAACTGTGACAGGCAGGGCTGCATATGATGGAGTGTAATCAAAAATTGCTGGAGGATTTAACTATGAGCGATGTTGCAGCTACTAACTGCGGATGTGGATGTGAGTGCCAGAACACAGGCGGAAACGGATGCAATCTGATTTTCCTGATTCTGATTCT
>URUX01000059.1 GCA_900551135.1 uncultured Clostridium sp. | reverse complement strand
AACCGATGGTTAAATTGTTGAGGCGTCCTTTTAAAGAACGGATGGTCAAAAGGTCGGTAAGGGTCTGGGTCGGATGCTGGTGGCCGCCGTCCCCGGCGTTGATAACCGGAATCTGGGCTACCTGGGACGCAACCATGGGAGCGCCCTCTTTGGGGTGACGCATGGCGCAGATGTCTGCATAGCAGCCAATCATGCGGATGGTATCAGCAACGCTTTCGCCTTTTGCAGCAGAACTGGAATTGGCCGAAGAAAAACCGAGGACACTGCCCCCTAAATTAAGCATTGCAGCTTCAAAGCTTAAACGGGTGCGGGTGCTCGGCTCGTAAAAACAGGTTGCTAATTTTTTGCCGTCACAAACGTGAGCATATTTGGGAAGATCGCTGGCAATATCGTCAGCCAGATCCAGTAAGTGATTGATTTCTTCCACAGAGAAGTCCAGTGGATTCAGCAAGTGTCTCATGTAAATCTCCTTTGAATGTTTAATGGGTTTCTGAGTTTGCCTTATTATACAGCATATCGGGAGAAAATTCTACAATTTTTTGTGAAAATATGATATAATTCATTTTAATGCTGAAAATAGCGGGAAAGGATGGATTACAATGGCAAAAACGCTGGAACAGATTGTGCTGGAAGGACTGGCAGGAGACTGTTGTTCCATGGAAGAATTATTTGTTTTATGGCAGACAACCCAGATGATGGAAGACAATGCCTACGGAGCCACCTGTTATGAAGAAATTGATAAACGAAGCTTTCATGTGGACGGCATAATTCATCCCCAAAACTATTCCGGCGTTTTGTATGTGCTGAAGGAACCCAGTCTGAAGCATTATATTCAAAAAGGCCTGACGTTTCCGGTTTTGACGGATATACGCCGGGAATATCGGAGTTACGGCGGAGGTTTTGAGGATGAACGGGGATATCTGGCAGGGATGCAGCGCCTTTTATTAGGAGAAAGCGGAGAAAAGTACCCGGAAAAGCAGATCATGGATACGCTGGCAGTAATGTATGTCAATAAGCGGGGAGGAAAAGAAACTTCCGACAGCATCTGGATGAATTATGGCTATGAGTATATGGAATTTATAAAAAGGGAAATCCGGCTTCTGGTTCCAAAAGTGATCGTGTGCGGAGGGGAAGAGATTTTTAAACTGATTGTAAAAGAAGTGTTCCGTAATAAAAAGAGCATCCGCAACCGTGGTGAGCATATGATTTGGAAAGGAAATGTTCAGGATTACCAGTTTGCGGCAGATGACCATTACCGCCATACCAGTGATCCGGAGAAAACGGCTGTGATTGTGGTAAATATGTGGAGTCCTGCATACCGGATGAACAAGGAACAGTATCTGTCACCAGAAGAATATCTGGCAGAGTTCCGTCGTCGTATTACAGGCATGGACGAGGCTTTTGTAAGGAATCTGTAAGGAAGTTTAAGAAATAAAAAGGGACAAAAGGCAAATTTGTCTGGTATAATAATACCGCACCTTACGGATTGGGTTTGGCAAGAGGTGCAGAGAGGCTTAAAATATGACGAATCAACAGGATGCAAGACAGCGGGTTCCGATTATCCGTGTCAGTAATTTATATAAGATATATTGTGTTGGAGATACCAGAGTCCGCGCCTTGAATGGGGTGGATTTTGAAATTTATAAAGGAGAGTTCTGTGCAATTGTAGGAACCTCTGGTTCCGGAAAATCGACTCTGCTGAATATGCTGGCCGGACTGGAACGTCCTACCAGGGGGGAGATTGTAATAGCCGGAAAACACATCGAAAAGCTGTCAGAAAAGGAACTGGTAGCATTTCGAAGGGAACGGGTAGGATTTATTTTTCAGTCCTATAATCTGTTAAATACCATGAATGCAGTGGAAAATGTGGCTATGCCTCTGTCTTTTCGGGGGATGGCAAAAAAAGAACGAATGGCCAGAGCACAGAAGTATTTAAAACTGGTGGGAGTAGGAGACCAGGCAAGACATATGCCGAATCAGATGTCAGGCGGCCAGCAGCAGAGAGTGGGGATTGCCAGGGCGCTGGTGGTCAATCCGCAGATTATTTTTGCGGATGAGCCTACAGGAAATCTGGATTCCAAAACGACAATGGAAGTTATGCGCCTGATGCAGAAAATCGTCCGCGAGAGGCAGCAGACCCTGGTTATGGTAACTCATGACAATAATCTGGCATCTTATGCAGACCGCCAGATCCGGATTATCGACGGAAAGATTGTAGAGATTATAGAAAATACACCGCAGAAGTCTGCGGTACAGGAGGATTGAGTGATGAAGATGAGGAGAACTCTTGCAGTACTGGCTGCTGCAGTGATGCTTGCCATGACAATGCCGGTGCAGACGCTGGCTGCATTTATGGATGTGGGAAGCAATCAGTATCTGGTGGCCAAAAAGATTCCGGAAGGCAAGATTGGAAAAAGCTTAAGCATTCCCATAACGGTCAATTCAGGAGCCGACGATATGGAGGGCGTGTGGGTTGGATTAAGTGCAGATATTTTCGAATTTAACCAGATGATGTCCGATGAATCCAACGGAGATTATACAGTAAGCAATTATCCCTTTGAAATTACCCAGGACACCTTTAAGCCTAAGCGGTTAGGCAGCATCAAAGCCGGAAAATCCAAGAGTACCAGCATTTCTGTGAAAATACGAAAGGATCTCCGGGCAGGATATTATTCCATTCCGATTTCCATCTATGTGGACTGTGAGGAAGAACCGGATACCGATCGGTACTGGGCAAAAGAATATATTAATATTTATGTGGCAGAGTCTGCCGGAAACAGCGAGTCTGACGAAGAAAGCAATACGGTTGATTTCGTTCTGGGAGAAGGACAGTCTACCCCATACGGTACATATCCAGACGTTATGAACTTTGCTATTAATATGCGAAACAGCAGCAAGTTTAAGGCTTACGATGTGACCGTCAGCATGGTGCTGGATGCCGACAGCGCAAAGTTTCCGTTTAATATTAATGACGGGAACTATGACAGACATTACGATGTGATAGAAGAAGGACAGACTGTGGAAGTTCCCTACAGCATGGCAATCCGGCAGGACAGCTATTCCGGATTCTATCCCATTCAATATAAGATTTCCTACCGGGATTCCCAGGAGGGAGAACTGCAGACCCAGGAAGATACCATGTATGTCCAGATTGTCAGCAAAAGTAAGGAAGATTCTCTGGGGGATTTCAATGCCAATGACCGAACCAGGGCCAGAATTATTGTAGACAGTTATGAGACCATACCGGAAGAGATTTATGCAGGCCAGGAGTTTGAACTTGTTTTGCGGATGAAGAACGCTTCCTCAAATGTACCGGCCAGCAATATTTTATTTACGCTGGAGTCAGAAAAAGTTTCTGACAGTGCCGTTTTTACTACCGAAAACGGGGCTAATTCTGTAGTGGTCAATTCCCTGGCGGCTGGGGCTACCGCAGAGGTTCGGATGAAATTTGCCAGCAAGGGAGGAGCGGATCCCAGATCCTATTCTATTACGATTAAGGAAAAATATGACAGTCCTGAGTTTAAAAATGCAGAAGAAACAGTAACCGTTGACATTCCATTAAAACAGGAAGCCCGTCTCAGTACCAGTACCATCGACATTATGCCGGAAAGCATCAATGTGGGAGCTGAGACCAATGTGATGTTTGGTATTAACAACACGGGAAAAGTACAGCTTTACAATGTAACAGCCCGATTTGAAGCCGACTCGATTAAAACGGAAGAAACCTATGTGGGGAATATCAAACCTGGAGAGACCGGCAATGTAGATACCATGCTGACCGGCGTGGCTGCTACTATGGATGAAGGTGTGATTCCCATCGTCATTTCCTATGAAGATGAAAATGGCGGCGTCAGTACAGTAACAAAAGAAATGACCCTGTTTGTTTCAGAACCAGTGCCGGAAGATATGGACTGGGATATGGAAGCTGGAAACATGGATACTATTGAAATGGAAGGCACGACTTCTTTAAAAGATAAGTTCCTGGCTCTTTCCATGCCAGTACGAATCTCCATTCTCGGCGGAATAGGCGCAGCTTTGATTGGAATCATAATTGGAATCCGGGCGTTTGTCCGCCATAGGAAAAATAAAAAACAGCAGATGGCAGAAGAAGAGGGGATAGACGATGAGATTTCGTGACCTTCTGGTTATGAGTTTAAATAACCTGAGACGGCGGAAGCTGAGAACCGTTTTGACTGTTCTTGGAGTGGTCATTGGTACGGCATCCATTGTGGTAATGGTATCTTTGGGAATTGGCTTAAAGGAACTGAATATGGAGCAGCTTTCCTCATGGGTCAGTTTGACGGAAGTTACGGTTCAGCAGAATTACTCTATGGATACCGGCGCCGCCAGTGAGGACAGCTATATTACAGACGAAGCAGTTAAGAAATTTTCAAAATTGGATCACGTAGTATCTGTTTCGCCGACTCTGCGGGTCTCGGCAGTTATGAAGCAGGGACCTTATATATGCGAATATGTGAATATACAGGGAGTGAGCCAGCATATGCTTTCCCAGATCCCTCTGGCAGAGGGAGGTCATCTTCCAGATCCAAATTCCGGACAGATGGAACTGATTTTCGGCAATAAAGTAGCCATGGATTTTTACAACAGCAAAACGAAAAAGGGATATTGGGATACCGGAGAACTGGCGGAACTGGACATGAATCAGCCTTTTTTTGTAATCTTTGATCAAAACGCTTATTACCAGTCTCAGTATCCCAGCGGAGATACTGCATCAAAACCGCCTAAAAAGTATATGATCAATGCGGCGGGAATGGAAGCAGGAGGAAAAGAAGATTACAGTCAGTACAGTTACAGCATCTATACGAATGTGGAACAGTTAAAGGCTCAGTTGAAAAAGGTTTTCAAAAAGAATCCGATTCCTGGTCAGCCTACCAATAAAAAAGGAAAGCCATACAGTTATTTTGTATATGACAGGGCAAATGTCCAGGTAGACAGCATTGATAACGTAAAAGCAGTTCAGCAGGCTATTAATGAAATGGGATACCAGGCAAACAGTATGATTGAGGGAATTGAAAACCAGCAGAAACAGGCCAATATGATACAGGCT
Organism: uncultured Clostridium sp.; assembly: GCA_900551135.1. Taxonomy (GTDB): domain Bacteria; phylum Bacillota; class Clostridia; order Lachnospirales; family Lachnospiraceae; genus UMGS1370. The sequence continues at coordinate 7,666 of URUX01000059.1, read as the reverse complement.
GTTTTAGGCGGAATTGGCGCCGTTTCCCTGTTTGTTGCAGCCATCGGCATTGCCAATACCATGATGATGTCTATTTATGAACGGACGAAAGAAATCGGCGTTATGAAGGTTCTGGGCTGCGATATGGGAAATATCCGCAACATGTTCTTGATCGAATCTGGCTTTATCGGTCTGGCAGGAGGACTAATCGGCATTGGTTTAAGTTATGGCATTTCCTATGTTATCAATAACATTCAGGGAATCAGCCAGACAATGATGGGGATGGAGGGAGATATTTCCAGAATTCCTCTGTGGCTGGTGGGGCTTGCCATTACCTTTGCCATTGTAGTGGGTATGGGAGCAGGCTTTATGCCGGCTATGCGTGCCATGAGACTGAGTCCTCTGGCAGCTATCCGCAATGAGTAGTAAAAAACACTTGCAATCTGGGCAAGAATCCGTTATGATTAATAAAGAACGTGCAACTGGCGGATAAGTGGTGAAACCACAGGGAGCACGTTTGATATGGAGCCGACCGCCTGGGCATCTCTTTTTGGGGTGTCCAGGCGTTTTTTATGTTCTGGGACATGTTGTCCATAACATAAAAGAAACCGCTGATTATTGAAAAACCAGGAGGAAAAGCGATGGAGATGTTATCATTAGCAGAAGAACTGAAAAATAATTCTTATCCAGGAAGAGGCATTGTAATCGGAAAAACAGCAGACGGAACCAGGGCTGCTGCCGCATATTTTATTATGGGAAGAAGTGAAAACAGCCGCAACCGCATATTTGTGGAGGATGGAGAAGGAATTCGTACTCAGGCCTTTGATCCATCCAAACTCGTTGATCCCAGCTTGATTATTTACGCACCTGTACGCGTTTTGGGAAATAAGACAATTGTAACCAATGGCGATCAGACAGATACCATCTATGATGGAATGGATCATCAGCTTACATTTGAACAGTCTCTGCGTTCCAGAGAGTTTGAGCCCGATGGTCCCAATTACACCCCCAGAATTTCTGGAATTATGCATGTAGAAAACGGCAGATACAATTATGCAATGTCTATTTTAAAGAGCAGCAATGGCAATCCGGATTCCTGTAATCGCTATACCTTTGCATATGAGAATCCGGCAGAAGGCGAAGGCCATTTTATCCATACTTACATGCACGACGGAAATCCGCTTCCAAGCTTTGAGGGAGAGCCGAAGCTGGTCAGCATCCCTGATGATATTGATGAGTTTACCAGCCTGTTATGGAATAATTTAAATGAAGACAATAAAGTGTCTTTATTTGTACGTTACATTAAGATTGAAGACGGAACTTATGAGACCAGAATTGTAAATAAAAACCATTAATACGGAATATAAGACTGCAGGAAAAGGAGAAAAAATCAATGAATGAATTGGAGTTAAAGTACGGATGCAACCCAAATCAGAAACCATCCCGTATTTTCATGAATGATGGAAAGGAACTTCCCATTACGGTTCTCAGCGGCAGACCAGGATATATTAACTTTTTAGATGCATTTAACGGCTGGCAGCTGGTAAAAGAATTAAAAGAAGCTACCGGACTTCCGGCGGCAGCATCGTTTAAGCACGTATCTCCGGCAGGAGCAGCAGTAGGTCTTCCTCTTACCGATACGCTGGCAAAAATTTACTGGGTAGATGATATGGGAGAGTTATCACCATTGGCATGCGCTTATGCAAGAGCCAGAGGTGCGGACAGAATGTCTTCATTCGGAGATTTTATTTCCCTGTCCGACGTATGCGATGCAGATACGGCAAAACTTATCAAAAGAGAAGTTTCAGACGGCGTAATCGCTCCTGGCTATGAACCAGAAGCTTTGGAAATTTTAAAATCCAAAAAGAACGGTAATTATAACGTTATTCAGATTGATCCGGAATATGTTCCTGAGCCGATTGAACGGAAACAGGTATTTGGAATTGTATTTGAGCAGGGAAGAAACGAACTGGAGATTAACAAAGAATTACTGTCCAATGTCGTAACGGAAAACAAGGAGATTCCGGACGAGGCCAAGATAGATTTAATGATTTCTTTAATCACATTAAAATATACCCAGTCCAATTCTGTCTGCTATGCAAAGGGCGGACAGGCAATTGGAATCGGTGCAGGACAGCAGTCCAGAGTACACTGTACCAGACTTGCAGGCCAGAAGGCAGACAACTGGTTCTTACGCCAGGCGCCTCAGGTATTAAATCTTCAGTTTGTAGATGGAATCCGCCGTGCAGACAGAGACAATGCAATAGACGTTTATATTGGAGACGATTATATGGATGTGCTGGCAGACGGAAGATGGGAAAATGTGTTTAAGGTAAAACCTCCTGTATTTACAAGAGAAGAAAAGCGGGCATGGTTAGACCAGATGCAGGACGTATCTCTTGGTTCAGACGCATTTTTCCCATTTGGAGACAATATTGACCGGGCATTTAAGAGCGGCGTGAAATATGTGGCTCAGCCAGGCGGTTCTGTAAGAGATGACAATGTAATTGATACATGCAACAAATATGGTATGGCAATGGCCTTTACAGGTATTCGCTTATTCCATCATTAATAAAAACGGGCAGCACCGATATGCAGAACCAACACCTCTGTATATCGGTGCTGTTTTCAGGCAGTGTACGTTTTTCGGGAACAGGGCAAGCTTTAGGCGCATAGACTAGAAATGAGTTTAGCTTTGAGGTGACGTTCTTTGAAAACTTTTCCGAAACCCCTTACTGCCAGTGAGGAAAGAGATTACCTGGAGCGTTACAAAGAGGGTGACCAGGAGGCAAGAGCCGTATTAATTGAGAGAAATATGCGTCTGGTGGCTCATGTTATGAAGAAGTACCAGTATACAGACTGCGATATGGAGGATTTGCTGTCAGTAGGAACCGTAGGGCTGATTAAGGCGGTTAATACATTTAAAATGGATAAGGGTTCCAGACTTGCCACATATGCTGCCAAATGTGTTGAAAATGAGATTTTGATGTTGCTGCGGTCCAATAAGAAATTTTCCAGGGAAATTTCGATTTATGAACCGATCGGGGTAGACAAGGATGGAGAGAGCGTCAGTCTGGTAGATTTAATTGAAGCAGAAAACACAGAAACCATAGATGTTTTGATTTTGAGCCAGGATATTCGAAAACTGTACGAAGCCTGTGACGATTGTTTAAAAGATGCGGAAAAAACAGTGATCCGGCTGCGTTACGGCCTTTACGGAGGAAAAGAGCATACCCAGAGGGAGATTGCGGCGGTTTTGGGAATTTCACGCTCTTATGTAAGCCGTATAGAAAAACGGGCAATAGAAAAACTGAGGGAAGAGTTTCAAAAATAAACCGGCAGCCATGGGGATTCCTTTCAAAACGTTACAGGCCTGAAAAGGAATCTGCATGGCTGATGTCCGGAAATGCTGTTGTAAATTATACAAAAAACCAAAAGATATTGCATTGTGTTTTCTTTTTAATCCGTGTATAATAATAAAAGACTGGCTTTTTAAAGAAAACCAGTATTACTGAAAGCAGGCGGTAGATAAATCTTATTTACATGCCTAAAAAAAGGAGGATGTGTTATGGCAATTCTGGTAGCTGGCGGAGCAGGCTATATTGGAAGCCACACCTGTGTAGAATTATTAAATGCAGGTTATGAGGTAGTAGTAGTAGATAATCTTTACAATTCTTGTGAAGAAGCATTAAGAAGGGTAGAGAAGATTACTGGAAAAACTGTTAAGTTTTACAACGTAGATTTACTGGACAAACCTGCATTAGAGGAAGTATTCCAGAAGGAAAACGTGGAGTCTGTTATTCAGTTTGCCGGATACAAGGCAGTTGTTGAGTCTGTTGCAAAGCCATTGGAGTATTACCATAACAACATTACCGGTACCCTGATTCTCTGTGATGTTATGAGAAAATATAATGTAAAGAATATCGTGTTCAGTTCTTCCGCAACTGTTTATGGAGATCCGGCTTTTGTACCGATTACAGAGGAATGCCCAAAGGGAGAGATTACCAATCCATATGGTCAGACAAAGGGAATGCTGGAGCAGATTCTGACAGATTTACATGTATCAGATCCGGAATGGAATGTGATTCTTCTTCGTTATTTCAATCCGATTGGCGCTCATGAGAGTGGTACGATCGGCGAGGATCCAAAGGGAATCCCCAATAATCTGGTACCTTACATTGCACAGGTAGCAGTAGGCAAGAGAGAGTGTGTTCATGTATTTGGCAATGATTACAATACTCCAGACGGAACGGGCGTTCGTGACTATATCCATGTAGTAGATTTGGCAAAAGGTCATGTATGTGCAATTAAGAAGCTGGAAGATAAAGAAGGCGTTTCTATTTACAATCTGGGAACTGGCCATGGATACAGCGTATTAGATGTTATTCACGCTTATGAGAAGGCATGCGGCAAAGAACTTCCATACGTGATCGATCCAAGACGTCCTGGCGATATTGCACAGTGTTACTGCGACCCAGGCAAGGCAGCAAGAGAACTTGGCTGGAAAGCAGAACTGGGTATTGAGGAGATGTGCCGTGATTCCTGGAAATGGCAGTCAACAAATCCAGATGGATATAACCAGAATTAAATATACGATTGGAAATCAACAGACATAAACAGGGGCTGCTGCGGCAGCTCCTTTTCTGACGTGATTTTTGACATGAAATGGAGGGGATTCAATGAAAAAAGAGACAAAGCTGATGAACGCTGGCCTGATCTTGGAGGGAGGCGGCATGCGGGGCGTTTATACTGCAGGAGTACTGGATTTTTTTCTGGATATGGAATTGGAATTTGAAGAAGTTTACGGAGTGTCAGCAGGAAGTATCCATGCCAGCAGTTATTTATCAAAGCAGAGAGGACGAAGCATTGATATCAGTACGGAATATTTAAATGATCCGAGATACTGCAGCGTAAGAAGCCTGATAAAAACAGGAAATCTTTTTGGCGTAAAAATGTGCTATGATGAAATTCCGAATCAGCTGAATCCCTATGACCATGAGACGTTTCTGAAATACCCAGGACGATTTTATGCAGTTTTGACAGACTGTAAAACGGGGAAAGCCAGATACCAGCAGATTAAGGACATGAACCGGGATATTTGGGCTATCAGGGCTTCCAGTTCTCTTCCCCTGGTTTCCAGAATGATAGGAATTCATGGTCATATTTATCTGGATGGAGGGATTGCCGATTCGATTCCGGTAAAGCATTCCCAGGAGCAGGGAAACGTTAAAAATGTAGTGGTTCTTACCAGAGATCAGAGGTATCGAAAGAGTCCAAATGAAGCTATAAAGCTGATTCGATCCCTGTACCGCCGGTATCCGGAACTGGTGGCTCAAATGGAAAACCGCCATATCCGATACAACGAAACCCTGGATTATATTGCAAAGGGAGAGGAAGATGGAACCATATTTGTCATACGTCCCTCCAAAACTGTAGATGTGGGACGGATTGAAAAAGATAAAGAAAAATTAACTGGTCTGTACAATCAAGGCTACGAAGATGCGAAGGAGTCTTACGGGGACTTGAAAAAATTTCTGGAAGAAGTTTCATGTTCCTGAGGAAAGAGAACATGTCCCGAAGCGGTTTGAAATTCCAGAAGAGGCGCAAAAATGTCGAAAAATAGCGATGAAAATACACCTTAAGGGGACTTGAATAATGGATGGAGATATGATACTATGTCTCCATCCATTAAACTTTCTGGAAATCAATTCTATTTTCTAAATTATCTGGCGTACTGCCGATGAATTCCAAAGTTTAACGATTCTAATTACAGCAATTGAGAAAGCGGGGGATGTTTATGCCTGTGTAGTTTTATTTTTGTTGCCGTATAAGGAAAAATGTGTTTAGCAGATAAGACAAGGGGGAATTTATTTGACGAAAAAAATGAAATATGCAGTCCGCTTTATAATGTTTGCAGGGTTTTTAAGCTGTTTGAAAAATCTTCCAGTATGGGCATTTGCCTCTGAAAAGCGTGATACTTATATTGCAAGCGCTGCCAATGCAGACTATGAACCCCGGGAATCCTGGATTCATGCAACGCCTGGAAACTGTGAACTGACAGAAAGGCCGGAAGTTCCGGTTATGCCAGCGAAGATGAGACAGAGCAAAGCGTCTAACGTTTTAACCATTACGGGGAGTGGAGTAAATGATAAAATGTCTGGTACGCTGGGAGAGCCGGGCGTATATCTGCTGTTTCAGGGAGCACAGTACCGCCATGGATTTAATATGATGATTTCTGATCATTCTTCCAAGGGCAATTCCAGGCAGGTAGACGGAATATGGGAATATTTTAAACAGAACGAGACAAAAGAAGTCAGGAATCTGGAGACAGAGATTTGGACGGGAACCGGAAGTTACAGCAATACGGAACTGGTGAAAGTTGCAGACAGGATTACGATTCAAAATTCAACTGATATGGATACCGGAGCATGGAATACGGTTGTAACGGTTACCAATCCTCATCCCAGACTTACGGGAGTGCTGTTTTACTATTATGCTCCGCACCTGGCAGATTATGGCGGGGTTACGATTTTCCCGTTTGGAGGGCAGCAGGCAGTCAACGGAGCAGCAGATTCTCACAGACATGTGGGAATACAAAGAACAGAGCCTACCTGTACATCAGAAGGGGCAATAACGGGAAGATGCAATATGTGTGGGACAATCAATGAGACAATCCCTGCTTTAGGCCATGCAAGTCCGGCAGTTTATGATACCACGGCTGCTCCGGGCTATAAAGTAAAAAACTGCAGCAGATGCGCAGTCAGATTGGAAGCCATTGCCAATCAGTATCAGGTAGCATATTTAGGAAATGGAGCGACAGAGGGAATGATGTCTCCCTCGCCACAGAGGGTAGGAACGTTATTTTTAATCGGGGAAAATCAATTTAGCCGGACAGGCTATACGTTTACTTCGTGGAACACGGATTCTTCTGGAAATGGAATCCCGTATCAGCCAGGTCAGTCGGTTCAGGATTTAACGCTGAAAGATCAGGATGTGGTTCAGATGTTTGCTCAGTGGAAAGCGAATGTATATGAAGCAAAGCTGAATCCCAACGGGGGTGTCTGCGAAACTGAAAAAGTGATGGTCACTTATGACGCACCATATGGCAGTCTTCCTATACCGTTAAAGACAGATTACCGGTTTATAGGCTGGATTTCAGAAGAAACAGGGAAACCAGTGGCAGAAGATGTTTTATATCAGACAGCAGGAAATACCACGTTACGGGCTGGATGGGAACTGCATTTTGAAGATTTGGGAAATGGAACAAACCGCCGCCCGGGTGAAGACGGAATGATGGGAACGGAAGACGATCATTATTACTACAATGGAGAGGACAAACAGGCAGGAACGGAAGACGACATAGCATTGGAACCAGGTCTGGACGGTATTTTTGGAACAGGGGACGACTGCTATGAAAATTCAAAAAGCCAGAACGTTCACTGTGGGATGGATAATGTGTTTGACACCAAAGACGACTATATTGACAACGGAGACGGAACCAATACCCGTCCGGGAGAAGATGGAAAATGGGATACAAAGGATGATGAGAAGTGGAACAATGGAGAGGACAGGCAGCCAGGAACCAGCGACGATAAACCGATAAAACCAGGTCTGGACGGAGAATATGGAACGAAAGACGACTATATTGACAACGGAGACGGAACCAATACCCGTCCGGGAGAAGATG
>URUX01000058.1 GCA_900551135.1 uncultured Clostridium sp. | reverse complement strand
CTCCAGTTGGGGCATGGAAACGGCTGCTCCGATTAGCAGAGAGAAACTGGAAGCAATTTTGGAAGATTTATCTGAGACCACTGTTTACGGCGACATTTTAAGAGCCAAAGGAATGCTTCCTGCTGAGAAGGCCGGGGAATGGCTGTATTTTGATCTGGTTCCGGAAGAATATGAGATTCGGGAAGGCCAGCCAGAGTATACCGGTAAAGTATGCGTGATTGGCGCAAGACTGCAAGAAGAGAAATTAAACCAGGCATTTGGAAAAAGCCAGGTATAAAATGTAACATTCTGCCATGCATTTTCTGGCTCGCTTACAGCGAGCCAGAGGCGTCGGGCGTCCGCCCTATGAAGATTGAGCCAGAAAAATTCTTATGAAAACAAGTTTTTCAACGCTTTTTTCTGTCAGAATCTCCGCATGGCTGAACTGTTACCATAAAATAGGTTTAGGAGCAGAGATAGATGGAAAAAATGATAGAAGATGAAATCATGCCATTGTTTCTGATAAATGGTTTTCTGGAAGCGGGAAAAACCCAGTTTTTACAGTTTACCATGCAGCAGGAATATTTTCAGGCAGAAGGCCGTACGCTGTTGATTGTCTGCGAAGAGGGAGACACGGAGTTTGACGAAAAAATCTTAAAGGACAGCCGTACCGATGTGGTATATGTGGAAGACCAGTCCCAGCTGACTCCGGAATTTCTGACGGATTTGGAATTGATGCATAATCCGGAGAGAGTCCTGATGGAATGGAATGGTATGTGGAACCAGGATGAACTGCGTCTGCCGGATGACTGGCAGGTGTACCAGCAGATTACCATTATTGATGGTTCTACCTTTGATCTGTATGTGGCAAATATGAAGCCTCTTTTGGGCGCAATGGTGAGAAACAGCGAACTGATTATTATGAACCGCTGCGACGGAATATCGGATGATAAACTGACAGGATACCGCAGAGGGTTAAGGGCTATGAGCCGAAACAGCGAGATTGTGCTGGAAGATGCCAATGGAGAGATTGCCCAGGATATGCTGGAGGAGGATCTGCCTTACGATTTGCAGGCGCCAGTCATTACGATCAAACCGGAACATTATGGAATCTGGTATATTGACTGTATGGACAATACAGAACGTTATGAGGGGAAAATCGTAGAGTTTACCGCAATGGTGCTGAAATCGGAGAATTTCCCGAAAAACTACTTTGTTCCAGGCCGCATGGCCATGACCTGCTGCGAGGCAGATATGACCTTTTTAGGATTTATCTGCAAAGCCAGGGAAGCAAGGCATCTGGAAACCAGACAGTGGGTTCATGTAAAAGCAAAAGTAGCGAAAGAATACTGGCAGGATTATGGTGGAGAAGGCCCTGTACTTTATGCGGAGTCTGTAGAACCGGCAGAAGAGATTAAAGACGTTGTGCAGTTTTAAAAAATTGCCGCAGAGTGATTTGGATGATGATAAGATCAGTCAGTCACTTTGCGGCATTTTTTTACCCAAATTTGACGAAAGGCTGATATTAGATTTTACGAAGAATCAGTATACTCTGTAATGTGCTCACAAAGAACAGAGTTACAGAGATTTGAATGGAAAACGAATTTGAAAAGAGGAAAACTATTATGAGAAAATTATCAGCAGTTATGTTAGCAGGAGCAATGGCAGCAAGTCTGGCAGCATGTGGAAGCAGTGAGACAGCAACTACTGCAGCATCTTCAACAGAAGCAGCAACGACTGCAAAGCAGGAAGAAACAACAGAAGGAACAACAGCAGAGACAAAAGCAGCAGAAACAGAAGCAAAAGAAACAGCAGAATTAAGCGGATCTATCAGCATGGTTGGTTCTACTTCCATGGAGAAATTTGCAAATTCTTTAAGTGAAGCTTTTATGGAGAAATATCCGGATGTTACCGTAACGGCAGAGTTTGTTGGTTCCAGTGCCGGAGTCGAAGCAGCTCAGAATGGAACAGCAGATATTGGAAATGCATCCAGAAACTTAAAGGAGGAGGAAAAAGCAGCAGGTATTGCAGAAAATATCGTAGCAATCGATGGGATTGCAGTAGTTGTCGATAATACCAATACAGTGGAAGATTTGACAAAGGAGCAGTTGTCTGGGATTTATAAAGGCGAGATTACTAACTGGAGTGAGGCAGGCGGTTCTGATATGCCGGTAGTAGTAGTGGGACGTGAAGCAGGCTCTGGTACCAGAAGTGCATTTGAAGAACTTTTGGAACTGGAGGAACAGTGCAAATACGCTAATGAATTAGACAGTACAGGCGCAGTTATGGCAAAGGTTGCAGCAACTCCAGGTGCGATTGGATATGTATCGTTAGATGTATTGGATGATACAGTAAAAGCAGTTAAGCTGGATGGGGCAGAACCCACAGAAAAGAATATTAAGGCTGGCAATTACTTCTTAAGCCGTCCATTTGTAATGGCTACTAAGGGTGAAATTGCAGAACAGAACGATTTGGTTAAAGCATTATTCGATTACATCTATTCTCCAGAAGGAGATGAACTCGTTAAGTCTGTAGGCCTGATTGCCGTAGACAGATAAAGGGCTTCAGACTGGTATGCGTCCGGCTTTCCCATGGGCCGGACGCATATGTTTATATGTAAGAGGAAAGGAGTTTCTCTATGAATGAGGATTCAGTATCAATTTTATCCCATCATGGCGGTAAATCTGCAGTAGAAACCGCTGCAAAGGTGATTTTTACAATTTGTGGATTTTTTGCAGTTCTGGCGGTAGTATCCATCACCGCATACATGCTGGTCAGCGGTGTTCCGGCACTGTTTCAGGTGGGAATCAAGGAACTGCTTTTTGGTACAGTATGGCAGCCGGAGGCAGCAGAACCACGTTTTGGTATTTTATATGTTATTTTAACGTCTATTATTGGAACGGCTCTGGCAGTACTGATTGGAATGCCTATAGGTGTACTGACAGCAGTATTTTTAGCAGAGGCTGCACCAGAATGGCTGGCAAAGATTGTACGTCCGGCAGTAGAATTATTAGCAGGAATTCCTTCCGTTATTTATGGACTTTTGGGATTTTAATTTTAAATCCTCTTATGTATAAACTGGAACTTCTGGTGTTTAAAGGTTCGCAAACCCACCAGTATACAGGCGGTGCCAATCTGATTTCTGCTGTATTGGTACTGGCGCTGATGATTCTTCCTACTGTTATCAATATCAGCGAGTCGGCCCTTCGGGCAGTACCAGTTCATTTAAAAAGTGCTTCATTAGCATTAGGGGCAACGAAAATCCAGACCATTTTCCAGGTGGTCATTCCAGCAGCCAAATCCGGTATTATTACGGCAATCGTGCTGGGAACCGGAAGGGCCATTGGAGAAGCAATGGCAATCAGTCTGGTTTCCGGAAGTTCGGTTAATCTTCCGCTTCCGTTTCATTCCGTTCGTTTTCTGACAACAGCCATTGTTTCAGAAATGGGATATGCAGCCGGCCTTCACAGGCAGGTATTATTTACCATTGGACTGGTGCTGTTTGCATTTATCATGATTATCAATATGAGTCTGACCAGGATATTAAAGAAGGGAGAAAAGAAAAATGAGAGGTGACGCAGCCGTTTTGGAACAGGACTGTTACATGGAAAAAACCAGTATCTGCAGAAAAAATTTTCGCATGTCGGACACAGTTCTGACAGGACTTATTTACATAAGCGCCGGAATTTCCATGCTGATTTTAATCGGTATTATGGGATATGTGTTTGTAAGAGGAATTCCCAATGTCACCTGGTCGTTTCTGACAACCGTTACCAGTACCAGAAAAGGTACCTTTGGAATTTTGGGAAACATTGTTAATACAATTTATATAGTGGTATTAACGCTGTTCATTGCTACGCCGCTTGGAGTTGGTTCTGCAATTTACTTAAATGAATATGCCAAACCAGGAAAACTGGTGAAAGCCATTGAATTTACAACAGAAACTCTTTCCGGTATTCCATCCATTATCTTTGGTCTGTTTGGAATGGTATTTTTCGGAATTACATTAAAACTGGAGTATTCCATTTTAACAGGAACTCTGGCTCTGACATTGATGATTTTGCCAATTATCACCCGTACTACCCAGGAAGCATTAAAAACTGTTCCGGACAGTTACCGGACAGGGGCTCTCGGAATTGGAGCGACAAAGTGGTATATGATCCGTACCATTCTGCTTCCCAGCGCCATGCCGGGGATTCTGACAGGTGTGATTCTGGCAATTGGACGAATTGTAGGAGAGTCAGCAGCATTATTGTTTACGGCAGGAAGCGGTTATTATCTGCCGAAAAACTGGTTTACCAAGATTTTTGAGTCGGGAGGAACTCTGACGATTCAGCTTTATCTGTTTATGCAGAAAGCAAAATACAACGAAGCGTTTGGAGTAGCGGCCGTCCTTCTGGTAATCGTATTGGCAATTAATGGACTAGCCAAGTATTTATCTCATAAATTTAATGTGGAAACACAAGGATAAGAGAGGGAAAAAGTGGAAACAAGGGTAAAAATACAAACGAAAAATCTGGATTTATATTATGGGGAGAATCATGCGCTGAAAAATATTAATCTGGATTTGTACGAGAGAAAAATCACTGCATTTATTGGTCCGTCCGGCTGTGGAAAATCTACGTATTTAAAGACATTAAACCGAATGAATGATCTGGTTTCGAATGTAAAAATTACAGGAGAGGTTTTGCTGGATGGAGAAAATATTTATGGTCCTCAGGTAGATACCACCTTGCTGCGGAAAAAAATTGGAATGGTATTCCAGCAGCCCAATCCATTTCCCATGAGTATTTATGACAATATTGCATACGGCCCCAGAATCCATGGGATTAAAAATAAAGAAAAGCTGGATGAAATTGTAGAAAACAGTTTAAAGGGAGCGGCCTTATGGGACGAGGTATCCGATCGTCTGAAAAAGCCGGCTTTGGGATTATCCGGAGGCCAGCAGCAGAGACTGTGTATTGCAAGAGCGCTGGCAGTCGAACCGGAAGTGCTGTTAATGGATGAGCCGACATCAGCCCTCGATCCGATTTCTACCTTGAAGATTGAGGAACTGGCCGGCGAATTAAAGAAAAAATATACCATTATTATGGTTACCCACAATATGCAGCAGGCAGTCCGTGTATCGGATAAGACCGCATTTTTCCTGTTGGGAGAAGTGGTAGAGTACGGAGATACAGATATCATGTTTTCTTCTCCGAAAGACCGCAGAACCGAAGATTACATAACGGGGAGGTTTGGCTGATATGCGTACGGAATTTGACAAACAGTTAAAAATTCTTCACCAGGATATGCTGGAAATGGGAAAGCTGTGCGAGGATGCAATTGCCATGACAGCCCAGATGTTAGATGGAAAAGAGGGACTGACAGCCAGAATTAGTGCTGCAGAGATGGAGATTGATCATAAACAGCGGGAAGTAGAACGCCGCTGCCGCCAGATTTTGCTGCGTCAGCAGCCAGTGGCCTGTGATTTAAGGGTCATTGCAGCAGCCCTTAAAATTGTGCCGGATATGGAACGGATTGGCGATCAGGCAGAAGACATCTCGGAACTGATGCCGGGGATTGCAGGGTTTGAATTTTCCGGCCGGGTGCATATTAAAGAAATGGCCGGGGCTACGGTCAAGATGGTAACAGAAAGCGTACAGTCTTTTGTAGATTCCGATGAAATGCTGGCCAGAAAAGTGATTGCCAGCGATGACTTTGTAGATGAATTGTTTGAGAAAGTAAAGGAAGAACTGGTAGAACTGATTTGTAAAAAGGAAATCGATGTGGCCATTGCCTTAGACCTTTTGATGACTGCCAAATATTTTGAACGAATTGGAGATCATGCAGTCAATATTGCAGAACATGTAAGAGACTTCGTAACAGCATAAACAGGCTTTGTATAAGAATAGGCACGAGAATGGGGCTGAACTTTACGATTTATCATCGTTAAGGCACAGCCCCATTCTCATTGTTTACAGTATTATTTTATTTATAAGAGCATGTTTGCCACAGGAAGGCTGACAAACATTACGACAATCAGTTCAATGGCGATAAAGATTAAAGTATATTTATAGATTTCGCCGGATTTCAGCCACTCTTTATTGCCAAACAGCATAGCTGCAAACGGTGATGCGGCTGGTGTAATCGCTGCAGAAGAAAGCACGAATAAAATCATCATAGATACAACCGGAGCAGAATTGATACCGGAAGCCAGACAGAATGTAGCAATGACCGGCTGAAGCAGGAGACCGATAACAAAACTGTTGCACAGGTTTGTCAGTACAACGGTCAGAAGCATGATGATAACTGCAAATGCAGAAACAGGAACGTTCTTAAATAAAGGCATCAGAACGCTGTTTAAGAAAGCGGATACGCCAGTGCTTTCATTGGTTAAGGTGCTTCCTAACAGGATTGCAGATGCAATCAGGAAGTAGGTACTCCAGGAAAAGCGCTTCATACTTTCACTAAATACCATTAATGGTTTTCCGGAGATCTTGATAGTACATAATAAAAATACTACAAACGCAGCGATGCCGTATGTATTTGCCTTGATGATGCGGGCAACACTCCAGTTTGGTGCAATACTGGGAATCAACAGGATTGTTATAAAGGCAACAAAGAATCCGGCTACCAGTTTTTGCCGCAGGTTCATTGGAGGAAGCGGATTTTTATTTAAATCATCCATGGTCAGATTTTTCAGTTTGCTTACATCCGGACGCAGCACAAATTTTGCAAATAAAACCAGAACTATAACACAGACAAAGGCATGAATCAGACCGGTTGCCAGATAACCGGCATTGTTGATTTCTACAGGAGTGCCCATAATATTATTGGTAACAGTGGTATAGTTGCTTAACAGGGCAAGTCCGTTTCCCATAAATGGAGGGACCGGAAAGCCTAATAAGGTTGCAATGGTTACCAGAATTAACATGATGGTAGGAAATTTTTCAAATTTTTTCATTCCTACCGTCTCAAAAATGTCATAAAGGATTGGCCCAAACAGGAAAATCGGGGTAAACCCGCCCATAAATGCGCCCATCAGCACACAGCCGGTCATAATACAGAATACCAGCATCCAGGGACGTCCCAGGCAGATTTTTCTGGTCAGGAAGAATCGTCCGCAGTATTCGGTCAGGCGGTTTTCGATCAGGGTGTTGATAACCAAAAGCAGGAACAGAACCTGAACGAGAATAGGATTTCCGAAGGTGGACGTAAGGACGGAATTCATGTCGCTGCTTCCGGAAATGCCGACCATGAAGATGGCCAGAATACTGGAAGTAATCGGATCAGATGTAGTCCATAGATACAATGTTCCAATAAAGATTCCCAGGATTCTCATTCCAATTGGCGTAATGTGCGGAAGCTGGAATGGAAGGAACCGGAATAAAAGCATAATGCCAACGCCGATTGCCAAATGCAGGTAACTTAGATCTTTCTTTTTCGTTTGCATAAGAATAACCCCCTATTTGTAGTTGATAACCGTTAAAAATATGATAATATATTAACAAAGAGAAAAATATAGTCGTGACTAAGTTTCTGGACTAAAAATAGAAGGAGGCTGTTATTATGAATCAGGATGGAATTCAGTCATATTTCAGGCAGTATGGAACAAAAATATTTGTCGATAGGGAAAGTTCCATCTGCAATCCAAAGCTTTCTGATAATTATATTTATTATCTGGCAGACGGGATTGCAAGTTTAACTTCTCTTACAGATGATGGGATAGAAAAGGATTTTCTTTATTTTCCAGAGGGACATTTACTGGGATTTGTTCCGGCACTGATGCGGCATTACCGCAAAACCCGGAATGAAAAGCCTGTGGACCCGAATCTGCATCTGACGCCTTTTGGAATTGACACAAAAACGGACTGCATTTTTTACCGCATCAGCGAGACGGTTTTTGAATCTTTGCTGGATACCGATCCGATCTTTTTATCTTATGTAATGGAAGCCACAACGAGAAATTATGCGTCTCTGGTTACAAAGTTTCATGACACTCAGGCAGAGAAAATTTCTACCAGACTGTATAAATGGCTGCTGAAATTCAGTAAACCGGAAGGAAGCATTCGGGCAGTTCCCCGGGGATTTACCTATACAGATATTGCCAAATATCTGGGGATTCATCCGGTAACCGTATCCAAGCTGGCCAGTGAACTGAAGAAAGAGGGGATTATAAAGAAAGAGCAGGGAAGAATATTGATTTTAGATGAAAAGCGGCTGCACGAAAGGCTATAAACCTTTCATGCAGCCACTAAAATGTATACCATTAGTTCCACTCCACAGGAGTAGGTCTTGCCGGGTCAAAGACGTCTTCCGCATGGAATAAATCATCCAGTTTTCGTTTGCTGGTATCCGATCCGGCTTCCAGATCTTTCCACATCCGGTAGCCATCCAGATTGCGGCGTCCCTGACGGATATGATCCGTTCCAAACTGAACCCAGTACTGGCTGGAATCTACATTGCAGAAATACCGGAATCCAAGAGAGTGGAGATAGTTAAACCGATCGTTTTCTGCTGTATAGGGATGCCAGTCTCCAACGTCGCTGCCAAAGGGAAACAGGATAATGTCTGTGGGGCCGATGAGACTCTCCACACGGGATTCCCATTTGTCAGAATCAGACTTAAAATCAGCATAGTCGATGCTGCCTAAATCTCTGTGTCCCCAGCTATGGGAGGCCAGTTCCCAGCCATTGTCGCGGAGACACTGGGCAACTTCAGCGGCTGCCTGCCGGTCTGCCTCAAAATTGGGATTGGTTTCCCGATAGGATTCATCTGTTCGGTATCCGAGTATGCCGTTATAGCCGGTAAAGGCAATGACGGCTCTTGCACCTTTATAGGAAAAGTCCGGATGTTCCTGGATAAAGTCTTCCAAAATAGGAATTAGATCATAAGATCCTACAGACACTGTGCCATCATCCAGTTTCATTTCGCAGGTTGGCTTTCCATCCTCCCCGATGATAATCCGGCTGGCAAAACCGTCGCCTTCCATATATTCATAATAGCAGACGTCATCCTGAGACATAATAAACGGTTTTTTTCCTTCTGGAAGCAGAATCGATCCTTTTTTCATAACAGGCTGCCCGTTTTCATTGGTTGTCTCATAGGCCATGTCATGGAGACGAACCAGCACAAAGCCCCGGTTATACATTTCATTGAGGATTTTTAAAAATTCATCTTTTGTGGTCATAACGGAATTATAACCTTTGGACCGGGTATCGCCGTCAAATGCTTTGGCAGTATCCATTACCAGGGAGTGGAAGAATACATGGGTAATCTGGCTTACATCTGCTTCTACCAGAGCAGCTTTCACAGCTTCATATCGGGCAATGGCATCTGCAGCTTCCTGGGTACCGGAATATTGGGCATTTTCTGACAGCAGGGCAATAGCGCCGTCATAATCGTAGCCCGCAGCCAGCCGGTCTGCCTGGGAAAGGAGAACTGCTAAGTCAGTTTCAGCAGGCGCAGCCGGTTCAGAGGAATCTGGCAGGCCGGAACCGTCGATGATGATGCTGTCCGGATTTTCAGAATTACTGGAATCTGGCAGGCCGGAGACGGTCTGTTCTGGTTTCCCGGAGGGATTCTGATTGCGTTTCACGGCTTTCAATACGAAAAATCCACCTGTACCGAGGATTAAAATGATTGCTAAAAAAAGCAGAACCTGAAGGAACTTATGCATGGTCCGCTGGCGGCGTCTTCGGCTCCTTCGGCGGCGTAAAATCGTCTGGTAATTTGGGTCGTTTATATAACTCATAAATACTCCTGTATAAAAAATAGATTTGAACAATTCAGTACCATTTAGTATAACATAAAAAAAATATTCATGCTATAGAACTTTTGAGGGAAATGAAGCCGGTTTTCGTTGAATTAAACAGTCGGCTGTGGTATTCTATACACAAATGGAGTTCTGAAAAAGGAGGAGATAAAAATGGGTGAAGTAAAAGATACCAGTTGTCCATATTGTATGAAGGGGGAACTGCTGGCAAAGTTTGGTTATCCAATCTGTGAGATGAAATCCGGATATCTGTATCTGTTTAAAGAGCAGAGTAAGAAAGGACGTGTGATTCTGGCTCACCGCAGACATGTCAGCGAACTGATTGAACTTACAGATGAGGAGAGAAATGACTATTTTGCAGATATTGCAGCAGTTTCCAGAGCTCTTCATAATTTATACCATCCGGACAAGGTAAATTACGGCGCTTATGGAGACACGGGACATCACCTGCATTTCCATCTGGTTCCCAAGTATAATGGCGGCGACGAATGGGGCGGAGTATTCCAGATGAATCCGGAAAAAGTATTTCTGACAGAAGAAGAGTACGAGCAGATGGCATCAGATATCCGCGCTGCATTATAATCATTACTAGATTAAAAATATGGAAACAGGCCGGGGATTATATTTTATATAAGCCTTTCGGCCTTTTTTGTGCTGCTTTTTTGATGGAATGATGAACAATAATAATTAGCTGCGATTCTATCATAGAGGCCAACCTTCTCTGCGTATAGTTAAGGTAAGAGACTGGGAAGGTATGGGATTTATGAAAAGGGATAGAACATACTCCTGGGAGAAACGGGTCTGGGCTGTGGCGGCAGCAGTCAGTCTAAGCCTGACGCCCCTGTTTTGCCATGCAGCTGCTGCGGAAGAGATAATGGGAAAAGAGATAATGGGAATACCGGGAACAGAGGCTGTGCTTGTAAATGCCGCAGCAGAGGCGGTAGCCGTTTCAGCGCCCTCCGTATGTCTGATGGAGGCCTCTACAGGACAGGTGATTTATGAGAAAAATGCAGATGAAAAGAGAAGTCCGGCCAGCATTACAAAGATTATGAGCCTGATTCTGATTTTTGATGCGCTGACCCAGGGCAGGATTAACATGGACGATTCGGTTGTGACCAGCGCCTATGCAAAATCTATGGGCGGTTCTCAGGTGTTTTTAGAAGAAGGAGAGGTTCAGACGGTAGAGACGTTAATTAAGTGTATTGTAGTATCTTCCGGAAATGACGCAACGGTTGCCATGGCAGAGTACATAGCAGGGAGCGAAGAGGCATTTGTCCAGATGATGAATGACAGGGCAAAAGGGCTGGGAATGGATAATACCCATTTTAAAGACTGCTGCGGAC
This sequence comes from uncultured Clostridium sp., assembly GCA_900551135.1. Lineage (GTDB taxonomy): Bacteria > Bacillota > Clostridia > Lachnospirales > Lachnospiraceae > UMGS1370. The sequence goes on along the minus strand of URUX01000058.1, from coordinate 2,067 downwards.
TGACGGAAGATCCGGAACATCTGACAACAGCCAGGGATATTGCGGTTATGTCCAGGGAACTCATTAATCAGTATCCTCAGATTCACAATTATTCTACAATCTGGATGGAGAATATCACCCATGTAACCAACCAGGGAACGAAGGAATTTGGCCTGGCCAATACCAATAAATTATTGAAAATGGCTACCAGTTTCCGCACTACAGGACTAAAAACCGGTTCTACCTCTCTGGCAAAGTACTGCCTGTCCGCTACGGCAGAAAAAGACGGAGTGCGTCTGATTGCATCCATTATGGCAGCGCCTGACTATAAAGCAAGATTTCAGGATGCAGTCACCCTGCTTAATTATGGTTATGCAGTCTGCCGTCTGTATGAGGATACAGAAAAGCTGCCTTTGCCGGAAATGGCAGTAAAAAACGGGGTGGCACCTTCTGTCCCACTGACGTATGATGGCACATTTTCTTATTTAAGCGTAAATGGGGAAGATCTCAGTGCAGTTGAAAAAACGCTGATTTTAGAAGAGGCTTTGACAGCTCCTGTTGAGCCTGGGATGAAAGCCGGAGTCATTTCCTACAGTCTGGGAGGAAAGAAGCTGGGAGAAATTCCCATTGTGGCAGACGGGACAGTGGAAGAGGCGAAATACAAAGATTATATAAAGGGATTATGGAAGCTGTGGCTGCTGCAGGGAGAAGAACAGGCCCGGACAGGAGAACTGCCGAAAGTAGTTTCTGCTTGACAAATCAGTCTGATATGCTACAATAATGAAATCATATAGAAATACTAGGAAATAGGAGGCGGAAGTATGGCTGACATTAAAAAAAGCGCATTGGAACTGATTGGAAATACCCCTTTACTGGAGCCGGAAAATTACGAGAGGAAGCAAGAACTTTCAGCAAGCCTCTTTTTAAAACTGGAGTCTTTTAATCCTGCCGGAAGTATCAAAGACAGGGCGGCTCTATTTATGATTACAGATGCAGAAGAAAAAGGCCTTTTAACACCAGGAGCGACGATTATTGAACCCACTTCCGGAAATACCGGAATTGGTCTTGCCAGCATCGCGTCCATGAAGGGATATAAGGTGATTCTGACGATGCCGGAAACCATGAGCGTAGAGAGAAGAATGCTTCTTGCAGCATATGGAGCGGAGATTGTTCTGACAGAAGGGGCAAAAGGAATGGCAGGAGCCATTGAAAAGGCCGAAGAACTGAAAAAGGAAATACCAGGTTCTGTGATTTTAGGTCAGTTTGTAAATCCTGCCAATGCAAGAGCACACAGAGAGACGACAGGACCTGAGATTTGGAATGCTCTGGATGGCAATGTAGATGTGCTTGTAGCAGGAGTCGGAACAGGAGGAACCATTACTGGAACAGGAGAGTACCTGAAATCACAAAATCCGGATGTTCAGGTCATTGCGGTAGAGCCGGATAAATCGCCGCTTCTTTCCGGAGGAAAGGCGGCAGCGCACGGGCTTCAGGGAATTGGAGCCAATTTTATTCCGGAGATCCTGAACCGGGACATTTATGATAAAGTCGTTCGGGTTACGGAAGAACAGGCTTATGAAGCGGCCCGAAATCTGGCAAAGACAGAAGGGATTTTAGCAGGAATCAGTTCCGGAGCTGCTCTTTTTGCAGCGACCCAGGAGGCAAAGAAACCAGAAAATGCCGGAAAACATATTGTAGTGATTTTGCCTGATACCGGAGATCGGTATCTGTCCACTCCATTGTTTGCAGAGACATGAGGTGTGAAAATAACGTGATTCATGTCAAATAATGTAGAAATTCTAAAAATATTCGTGTTGTTTAGTGTAAAAAAGCAAGTAAAAATCGTTGTTTTCCACATGAATACCTACAAGTCTGATTATGGAATGAATGTCCTTCCCAAAATATTGCATTTGAGGACAATAAAAAGTGGTTTCTCCCTATGCGGTCTTTTGTATCTACAATTTAATTTCGCAATAAAAACGCTTACTTAAAAGGTGCCTCCCGATAAGAAAACATCGTGGGGTAAGAGAGAAACGGTATAGCTTCGGCTATGCCGTTTTGAGTCTATGAAAATTTGGACCGCTAACT
>URUX01000057.1 GCA_900551135.1 uncultured Clostridium sp. | reverse complement strand
AAAACTGCTCTGTCCATACTCATTTTCACTAATCGTAAACTCTAATCCTGCCGTATCTGATATCCCGCTGTCTGCTGCGGCATTTAACTGTACCTGGTACGTTCCTTCCGCTGCATCTTTGGGAACTGTAAGCTGAAATGTCACTCCCGTTACCGTCTCTCCACTGGATGCGTGGACTTTGCTGACCTGCTTTCCTCCGCCGCTGAAATATCCTTCCCATCCTTCCGGCATGGATACTGCTGACAGAGATGCGTCAAACGAAGAGCCGCTGGTATTTTCCAAGTCCAGATTTACTGAAACGGTCTCTCCTGCCTTAACCGTAATTCCGGGATAAGCCGTACTTAACTCAATCCCTCCTGCCGCCTTTGCTGTAAACGGCTGAAAAAATGCCAGCAAAAGTGACAGAAGTACCGTAAATACCACCGTGTGTCGTAAAATCCTTTCTTTTTGCAGTACATAAACCTTTGTCATAACATTCCTCTCCTTTAATCCAGTTCTTTTCCTATGATTTTAGAAAGGAATTGTGCCCGAAGTATGATTTTTGTGTGAAAAAAGTGTGTTGGCTTTCTTAAAAGAATCTAAAAAACAGCACCACCCAATATGAGTGATGCTGTCCAAATAAAACTCTGTCCATGTCTTACATCAGTTTTCTAAACAGTTCTTTCAAATCCTCTACGCTGGTATCCCTTGGATTGCCTGGACGGCACGCATCTGCATATGCAGATTCTGCCAGGAAGGTTAAATCTTCTTCCTTTAATGCTTCCAGTTTTGCAGGAATTCCCACATCCTGAGACAGTTTCTTTACTGCTTCTACGGCCGCCTTCCGGTATTCCTCCTGGCTCATGTCGTCCACGCCTTTTACGCCCATCGCCCGGGCAATCTCCCTGTACTTTTCACCAGTGCATTCAGCATTGTATTCCATAACGATAGGAAGCATCATTGCACAGGCAACGCCATGAGGGGTATCGTAAACAGCGCCTAATGTATGAGCCATAGAGTGAGCAATTCCCAGACCTACATTTGAAAATCCCATTCCGGCAATGTACTGTCCCAGAGCCATTCCTTCACGGCCTTCTCTGGTTCCCTCTACTGCTCCTCTTAAGGATCTGGAAATAATCTCAATGGCTTTCAGATGGAACATATCGGTCATTTCCCATGCAGCCAGAGTTGTATATCCTTCAATTGCATGAGTCAGGGCATCCATACCGGTAGATGCCGTCAGTCCCTTTGGCATGGAAGACATCATATCCGGATCTACCACTGCAATAATCGGCATATCGTGTGGATCTACACAGACAAACTTTCTCTTTCTCTCTACATCTGTAATAACATAGTTAATGGTAACTTCTGCCGCTGTACCGGCTGTAGTCGGAACTGCAATAATCGGTACGCATGGCTTCTTGGTCGGAGCTACACCCTCTAAACTTCTGACATCTTCAAATTCCGGATTGGCAATAATAATACCGATTGCCTTTGCGGTATCCATAGAAGATCCGCCGCCAATTGCTACAATATAGTCAGCTTCAGCCTCCTTAAATGCTGCAACTCCGTGCTGTACGTTTTCGATGGTTGGATTTGCTTTAATATCAGAATAAATCTCATAAGCCAGTCCGGCCTTATCTAAAACCTCTGTCACCTTAGAAGCTACCCCAAATTTAATCAAATCCGGATCTGTGCAGACAAACGCTTTCTGAAAGCCATGCGCCTTAGCCTCAGCAGCAATCTCATTAATTGCGCCTGCGCCATGATAAGATGTTTCGTTTAACATAATTCTGTTTGCCATAACCAATCTCTCCTTTTCTTTTCTGGTGGATTTTCTTCAGACTCCGCTGTTTTTCTTTGTTATCATTTTAACAAATTTCACCAGAAAAAGAAAGTTACACTTTCCGCCGTTTGTCACATTTTCCCGGACAAATATCCTGTCCGGTTATATCAGCCCAAGCTTTTGAAACAATCTGGCAAGAGCTTCCGGCATGGCGCTGACCAAAAGTTCTGCCATCTCTTCCGGCGTCTCTTTCATTCCGTTCAGGACCCATTTTACTGTCATGTAGATAGAACCCTGACAGTACATTTCCAACAAAAACTGTATGGTTTCTTCCGGTTCTCTTCCTGTCTTTTCCCGAATCCGCTGGGTATAAAACTCTAATATCAGCTGAAAATCATGGCCTTTTAAAGAATTATAATCATCGGATCGGAATGCTCCTGTGAAGAAGACCCGCTCTTCCCTGATATATTCAAACTTTTTTACCAGACCTTCATAAACTGTCCGGCCCTCGCCCATGTGGGCAAAGGATTCCTGAAGAAGTTTATCGAAATACCAGTTGATTAAATCGTACTTGTCCTGAAAGTTCCTATAAAAAGTCTGTCTGGTGACCTGGCAGGTTTCTACAATTTCTTTTACCGTAATCCGATCCACCGGCGTGGTTTTCATACATTCCTTGACTGCCTGGGCCAAACGGTATTTTGTCTTTTCATTTTTTGCGGAAAGTTCTGCCATAACTCCCTCCATTTCTGTAAAACTCCATAAAATTGGCCTTCTGACTCCCCTATGGCTCAACGGTTACTCTTAAAATTATACTGTGTCTGTCCAATCTTGACAACCTGTTAAAATCCTGTAAGATATTCTTATAAATGAAAGAAAGCCGCAGCTGGCGGCAGAATGGAGTACAGATATGGAATATGCAGTTGCCCGAATCAAAAAAGGAGAAGGCCGTTCCTTAAAAGCCGGAAGCGCCTGGATTTATGATAATGAAATTGAGCATGTAACAGGAACCTTTGAAAATGGAGATCTGGTATTTGTAGAGGATTTTGACGGCTATCCACTGGGCTGGGGCTTTATCAACACCCACTCTAAAATTACCATCCGGATGATGTCCCGCAAAAAAGATGCGGTTATTGACGAGGACTTTATTGAAATGCGGGTACGCAACGCCTGGGAATACCGGAAAAATACTGTCGATACTTCCAGCTGCCGGATTATTTTCGGAGAAGCAGACTTTCTCCCCGGCATTGTCATCGATAAATTTTCTGATGTGCTGGTAGTCGAATCCCTGGCTTTGGGAATTGATCGCTTTAAGCCTTTGATTCTGGAAAAGCTGAAACAGGTTCTGGCAGAAGATCACATCCAAATCCGCGGCATCTATGAACGCAGTGATGCAAAAGTCCGGCTTCAGGAGGGAATGGAACGGTACAAAGGATTTATCGGCGAACCCTTCGATACGAAAGTAGAGATTACAGAAAATGGGGTTCGTTACTTTGTAGATGTTGCAGACGGACAAAAAACAGGCTTCTTCCTGGATCAAAAATACAACCGGTTGGCAATCCAGCGGCTGTGTCCCGGCAAAAAGGTGTTAGACTGCTTTACCCATACCGGCTCCTTTTCCTTAAATGCCGGAATTGCCGGCGCTTCTTCTGTTCTGGGTGTAGACGCTTCCGAACTGGGCGTGAACCAGGCAAGAGAAAATGCCGAATTAAACGGCCTTTCTGACAAGGTATCCTTTATCTGCGCAGATGTTTTTGATTTACTTCCGGAACTGGAGAAAAAAGGAGAACAGTTTGATGTGGTAATCCTGGATCCTCCAGCTTTTACAAAATCCCGCAATTCCATAAAAAATGCAGTCAAAGGCTACCGGGAAATTAACTTAAGAGGCTTAAAACTGGTAAAAGACGGCGGTTATCTGGCTACCTGCTCCTGCTCTCACTTTATGTCTCCGGAATTGTTTACCAAAACGATACGAGAAGCTGCTGCAGGAGTCCATAAGAGACTTCGTCAGGTGGAATACCGCACCCAGGCTGCCGATCATCCGATTCTCTGGTCTGCAGACGAATCTTACTATTTAAAATTCTATATTTTTCAGGTAGTAGACGAAAAATAATCTAATCTAAAAAAAATCAGAGGAAAGCGATCAGCTTTCCTCTAATTTTCCAAATTTTCCGCATCATTAACTCTGTGAATTCTTTTTAGATAAGGCATGCTGTCCAAAAAATCATCCAGCACCCGGTAAAACAGTTCAAACATCTCTGATTTTACCTTATTCTGGGATTTCAGGCATACTTTATAACAGTACAAAGCCGGAGGCGAATTTTTCATCTCCATAGCCTGTACCTGATTGGTCCGAATCAGTTCTTCTGCAACAGATACCGGAACAATGACCCACTGTTCTTTTTCTGTCAAGTATTTTGGAATCGTCGGTACCGCGTTAATAGAAATATCTGCCATAGACTCTGCTCCAAAGGTTTCTTCGTGCCACCTGACAAAATCCTTTCCCCAGGAACTGGAAAGATCAATCTCCTTTTTCTTATCCAGTATGTTCAAATCTATCTTTTCCTGAGGATAAATACTGTTTTTCGGAACAATAACCCGGAACTCTTCGGCAAAAAGCGGTTCGATCACAAAATTGCGGTTTTCCTGAGGATTTCTCAGAAACGCCATATTAATGTGTCCGCTTTCCAAAAGCTGATAAATCTCTTCTGTACTGTGGCTTTCCAGACGGAAGGTCATCCGCCGTTTTGACATGGATGCAGCCTCCAAAAGCCGGGTCAGGAGTTTATAGAAAATGCTGTCATTCATACTGTCGTGGCATCCAATGCTGAAAACTGCTTTTGAACCGCTTTGTGAAAAAATTTCAATTCGTTCCCACAAGGCTTCATATTCATATGCTAAGGGCAAAAATGCCTCGCCATCGTTTGTCAGTTCGATAGTACGGTAGCCTTTCCTTCGAATAATCAGTTTTACTCCCAGTTCTTCTTCCAGAACACTTAATCGATGGCTGACGGTAGACTGTGTCAAATATAATTTTTCTGCTGCCTTTGATATACTGCTGTACTTTACAATTTCAAGAAACGTTTTTATCTCCCAATGTGTCATAAACTTTCTCCCAAATACGTTCGTAAGATTAGTTAAAAGATATTCTGTCTGTAAACTTCAAATCGGTAGAAACGGCTTACCCCTCAGAAACTTCTAAGCTTTCGGCCACATAAACAATGTTCTGTCCGTTTCTCGTTTCGTGCATTTAAACCCTATTTTAAAATTATCTGATTTTAATCATAATACTTTGTCTTTGCAAAGTAAATAGCCTTCATTATTTTGTAATATAGAATTATTCCCCTATCTTTTTGAAAAATATGCATTTTATCAATGTTTCGTCATATTTTCTTAATTTTTCCCAACAAAATGACAACTCTTCCATTATTTTCCATTTTTTAGAGTTCCCTTAATGCGTCCAGTACTCCGTCCACACTTTTCTCCCGAACCTGTATCGTCAAATCCGGTTCATTGATATCTTCGAGGTAATGAGCGTCTGAGTTGCTGATAATCCTGCAATGCTCCAAATAAGGATTCTCCTTTCTGAGTTTATGAAGTTTTTTTAAATCTTTCACTTCTGCTGCTGCAAATTTACTGTCTGGCGGTACAAATCCCAAATTGGCAATCAGACTGTTAGCGTTTTTATCAATATGAGCCGGGAACATTACCCCTCCATAGGAAATCGTCAAATCCCACAGTCTGTCAAAAGAAATATCCACACTATTAATAAGAAGGTTTTCCTCTTCTGCCTCCACCTGATCCTGCTGATTGTAAATCTGCTGTTTTCCGAAAATCTCTGCTTTGTTTGGAAATTTCATTAACCGCTCATATACATATCCGTCAAAACGAATGGCTGCTTCCAGAGTTGGAAACAGGCAGACAGCATGAACTTCTTCTGAAGTATTAATCTCCACCCCTGGAATCGCCAATACTCCGTATTCTTCTGCAGCCGCCATAAAAGCCGGACAATTGCGGCAGGCATTGTGATCGGTCAGGGCAATGACATCCAGTCCCTTGACCGCAGCCATCCCTGCTATATTGGCCGGAGTCATGTCGTCATCTCCGCATGGGGAAAGGCAGGAGTGAATGTGCAAATCGTAGGTCAGGCTAATCATATCCGAACCTCCTTATCCCTCTGCTTTCATTGCCTGATAGACAGCCAGAGCCGCGTCAAACACCGGCGCATCTGTCTCCAGCAGGGTAATCCCCTGCATCCGGGCCTTTTGGAGTCCATTCTCATCCATATGGAATCCTTCTGCCAGAATCACACAGGAAACATCTGCCAGAGATGCTACTGCCAGGGTATTTAAATTGGCCATTACCGTAACCCAGGCGCAGCCTGCCGGAGCACGCCCCATGGCGATGCTTAAAAGATCACAGCAGAATACGGTTTCAACTTCTCTTTCCATGTTATCTCCCGGATTTACTACCCTGGCTATTTGTTTTTCTGCTAATGTCTGCACTGTCATCTATTCATCATCCTCCCGATTATCCAGGACTGCCATTTCCTCTGAAATACGCTGGATATAATCTTTTAACAGGTTTACCGTCTCCTCGCCGCTTCGCCCTGTATCTGCCAGATCTCCCGCCAAAACTGACACCTCTTCTGACAGCTTATGCAGATTCTCCCTTAAATTGTAAACACAGTCTGTCTCCGTAGCCTCGCCGCGTACAATATCCTCTGCCAGAGCCTTGCAGGTCGGAGCTCCGCAGGAACCGCAGTCCAGACCAGGTAGTTTTTTGCACAGCCGTTCTACCTGGTTCAGTCTGGCAAAACTCTCCATAATATTATTTCCCAGACGGAATACCGGCTCATACTGAACGTCCGTTGTCCACGGAATCACGGCCTCTGCTTCCTCTTCCACATGGCTTCTTGCTACCGGCATATATTTTCTCAGCCTCTTTAGCTTTACCTCTGCCACATAAGGATTTTCTACCGTTAAAACGCCTCCCACACAGCCGCCGGGACAGGCGCTTAATTCTACAAAACGCAGGTTGTTAAACTTCTGATCCTCCAGATCCTCCAGCACCCGAATTACATTTTCAATCCCGTCTGCCGCCAGATAATTTTCTGTAAACAGTCCGCTGGCTTCTCCGCCGGATCTTCCCCAGCTGATCCCAATTTTTCCTGCTGTGCCAATTTCCAGGTAATCATCCTTTACCGCCTTCATTCTGGAAAGCAGCTGCGGGTACACATCTTTAATAGCCAGAACACAGTCTACCTCACTTTTTTCCGTTCCCAGGGGTGCCTTTACATAGGTCACTTTGGAAGGGCATGGAGAAATAAACACAATTCCGATTTTCTCTCTCGGAAGTCCAGTCAGTTTTAGCGCCTTTTCTGCCGCCAGGGAAGCAGCGACCTCCACAGGTGGATTCAGCGGCAGCATATGAGGAATCAGATTCGGAAACCGGACCCGGATCAAACGCACAATCGAAGGACAGGCTGTACTGATTAGAGGAAGTTTTTCCTCATGAGATGATATGTATTCCCTGGTTGCCTCACTGACCATCTCTGCTGCTGCGCTGACTTCAAATACGTCATTAAATCCCATTAGCAGCAGGGCATTGAGAACAATATTAACATCATCTAAATTGTTAAACTGGCTGTACAGTGCCGGAGCCGGAAGAGCCACGGTATACTCATACTTTTTCAGAACATCCAGCTTGTCATGCACCGCATGTTTTGCATGGTGGGGACAGACTCGTATACATTCGCCGCAGTCAATACAGAATTTGCTGTTGATTCTGGCTTTTCCTCCCCGAACCCTTATCGCCTCAGTCGGACACCTCTTAATGCAGTTAATGCATCCCTTGCACAAGTCTGCATCCAGGCGCACAGAATGGTAAAATTTATCCATTATATCATCACCACCATTGTAATCTTGGTTCCTTCTCCAATTCTGGTATCTATTTCCATGGTATCTGTATATTTTTTCATATTGGGAAGTCCCATTCCGGCTCCGAAGCCCAGCGAACGGACTTCGTCAGGAGCCGTTGAATATCCTGCCTGCATAGCCAGATCCACATCTGGAATGCCAGGGCCTGTATCATCTAAAACCATGCGAATCGTTTCTGGTGTAATCTCTACCGTAGCCACTCCCCCGTTTGCATGAATCACCATGTTGATTTCTCCCTCATACATGGCAATCGCTACCTTTCGGACTACCTCCGGGCTGACTCCCATTTGTTTCAGTTTCTTTTTCACATCACTGCTGGCTTCTCCTGCCCGCGTAAAATCGTCTCCTGAAATTTCGTAATTCAAAACAATCGCTTCTTCCATCAGATTGCACCTCCTCCCAGGCCGGCTTTATACAGCATGCCGCAGGCAGAAAACATCCGATGTCCAGTCGCCAATACGACCAGACCGCTTTCTTCTGCCATCCGGAGAATGGTTTCATCTGGTTTTTTTCCTCTGACAAAAATGATACATACAATGTCCAGCATTTCCGCAGTCCGTATCACCTGCGGATTGCAAAGACCTGTAAGCAGAATGGAATGATCTTTGGAAAATGCCAGCACATCGCTCATCATATCTGAACCGCAGGCGCTTCTCACCTCCTGGCCAAGCCGCTCCTCTCCTACCAGAACTCTCGCTCCCAATGTCTCCATGGCATCTCTTACTGTCATATCCAATCCCCTCTTTCATATATTTATAACACTTACAGCCTTGTAAACTTCTACACCAAGAATACCATTCTTTTTATCAATTATCAACAAATATTAATTTTAGGCATTTTGCTGATTTTAGAATTTTTGTAGATTTTTTATCAATCATGTGATAAAATATACTCTATAATGTCCAATTGATTATAGACTTGAATAAGGAGGTTACATAATGGCTTGCACAAAAACAACTGTCCCATTTTCCGGGACAAAAGAGCAGGAGGCAGCGTTAAAAGAAACCATTGCCCAGCTCAAAGACACTCCAGGCTCACTGATGCCGATTATGCAGAAAGCCCAGGAAATCTACGGATATCTTCCCATTGAAGTACAGACTATGATTTCCGATGAAACCGGGATTCCGCTTGAAAAAGTATACGGGGTGTCTACCTTCTACGCCCAGTTTGCTTTACAGCCTAAGGGCAAATATAAAATTTCTGTCTGTCTTGGTACTGCATGTTACGTTAAAGGTTCCGGCAATATTTTCAGCAAACTGGAAGAACTTCTGGGAATTACCAACGGCGAATGTACTCCGGACGGCAAATTTTCACTGGATTCCTGCCGCTGCGTCGGCGCCTGCGGACTGGCTCCCGTTATGATGATTAACGACGAGGTTTACGGCCGTCTGGTTCCCGATGATATTCCAGGGATTTTAGCAAAATATAATTAAGCCTATGATGACAGAAATTTCCTTAAATGTTCTGGATGTTTCCGAAAACTCTACCAGAGCCGGCGCAACCCTGGTTGCGATTACCATTGATGCCCAGACCGCTTCCGATACTCTTACTATCACTATAGAAGATAATGGCTGCGGCATGAGCCCGGAACAGGCGGCCAGTGTAACGGATCCTTTTTTTACTACCAGGACCACCCGGAAAGTCGGCCTTGGAATTCCCTTTTTTAAATATGCTGCTGAAAGTACTGGGGGAAGTTTTTCCATTCAGTCAGCCCTTGGAAAAGGCACTGCCGTTACAGCGGTTTTCGGTCTTTCCCATATTGACCGAATGCCTTTGGGAGATATATCCGGCACCATCCATACCCTGATTGTCTACCATCCGGATACGGATTTTGTTTACACCTACCGGTACGATTCAGAATCTTTTACCCTGGACACCAGGCAGCTTCGGGAAATTCTGGGAGACGTTCCCTTTGATATCCCTGAAGTGTCCCAATACATTACGGAATATCTGACAGAAAATAAACAGGAAGTTGACGGCGGAAATTTGATTTAACCGTCTGCAAATTGTTGCTGTTAAGCAAACACAGATTGGAGGACTACTATGAAAAGCCTTGCTGAATTAAAAGCTATCCGCGACAGGGTTCAGAGTCAGGTAAGCATGCGCGCCGAAGACCACAACCACATTCGCGTTGTAGTTGGTATGGCAACCTGCGGCATTGCCAGCGGAGCCAGACCCGTTTTAACCACTCTTGCCAATGCAGTTCAGGAAAAAGGCCTGACCGACAAAGTGGCCGTTACCCAGACCGGATGTATCGGCTTATGCCAGTATGAACCCATTGTAGAAGTAATGGAACCTGGCAAAGATAAAATCACCTACATCAAAATGAATCCTGACAAGGCCCTGGAGGTAGTGGAACGTCACTTAATCGGTGGCCATGTAATCGAGGATTACACACTGAACAAAGCTGACATTAAATAAAAGGAGGAAGCAGAATGTATCGTTCACACGTTTTAGTCTGCGGCGGCACGGGATGTACTTCCTCTGGCAGCCAGCAGATTATGGAGGCTTTAAAATCTGAAATCGAGAAAAACGGCCTGGCCGACGAAGTTGCAGTAGTCCAGACCGGATGCCATGGCCTCTGCGCCTTAGGCCCTATTATGATTATCTATCCGGATGCTACCTTCTATTCTATGGTGAAAGTAGAAGATATTCCGGAAATCGTTTCGGAACATCTGTTAAAAGGACGCGTTGTTACCCGTCTTTTATATAAGGAAACCGTTACTCCTGCAGGAAAGATCAAAGCCCTGGCAGACACCGATTTTTATAAGAAGCAGCATCGTATCGCCCTTCGCAACTGCGGTATCATTAACCCGGAAGTCATTGACGAATATATTGGTACCGGCGGCTATGAAGCTTTAGGTAAAGTTTTAACGGAGATGACTCCTGACGAAGTTATCCAACTTCTGTTAGACAGTGGTTTAAGAGGCCGCGGAGGCGCTGGATTCCCTACCGGTTTAAAATGGAAACTGGCCCGTCAGAATGACGCAGATCAGAAATACGTCTGCTGTAACGCCGACGAAGGCGACCCGGGTGCATTTATGGACCGTTCTGTATTAGAGGGTGATCCTCATGCAGTATTGGAAGCCATGACCATTGCAGGTTATGCCATCGGCGCAAATCAGGGTTACATCTACGTCCGCGCAGAGTACCCAATTGCTGTTGAACGTCTCCGTATCGCAATCGGTCAGGCCCGCGAATACGGACTGTTAGGCAAAAATATTTTCGATTCCGGATTTGATTTTGATATTGACTTGCGTCTGGGCGCAGGCGCTTTCGTCTGCGGTGAAGAGACGGCCCTTATGACCTCTATTGAAGGCAAACGAGGCGAGCCAAGACCCCGTCCTCCATTCCCTGCACAGAAAGGTCTGTTCGGCAAACCTTCTATTTTAAATAACGTAGAAACTTATGCAAACATTCCTCAGATTATCTTAAACGGACCGGAATGGTTTGCTTCTATGGGAACCGAAAAATCCAAAGGTACCAAAGTATTCGCCCTGGGCGGCAAGATTCATAATACCGGCCTGGTAGAGATTCCTATGGGAACTACCCTCCGTGAAGTTATCGAAGAAATCGGCGGCGGAATCCCTGGCGGCAAGAAATTTAAGGCAGCCCAGACTGGCGGTCCTTCCGGCGGCTGTATCCCATATGAGCATTTTGATATTCCCATCGACTATGACAATCTGATCTCCATTGGCTCCATGATGGGTTCCGGCGGTCTCATTGTTATGGATGAAGACGACTGTATGGTAGACATTGCCAAATTCTTCCTGGAATTTACCGTTGAAGAATCCTGCGGTAAGTGTACCCCATGCCGTATCGGTACCAAGCGTATGCTGGAAATCTTAGACAAGATCACCAAGGGTACTGCTACCATGGAAGATTTGGATAAACTGGAAGAACTGTGCTATTACGTAAAAGAAAATGCACTGTGCGGACTTGGACAGACTGCTCCCAATCCGGTTCTTTCTACCCTGCGCTATTTCCGTGATGAGTACGAAGCTCATATTAAAGAAAAACGCTGTCCTGCAGGCGTATGTAAAGCGCTTCTGTCCTACCACATTGACAGAGACAAATGTAAGGGATGTACCCTGTGCGCCCGTAACTGTCCTGCAGACGCAATTATCGGTTCTGTTAAAAATCCACACTTTATTGATACCGACAAGTGTATCAAGTGCGGTACCTGTATCGAGAAGTGTAAATTCGGCGCAATCTATAAGAAATAAGGGAGGAAAGAACATATGGAGAACGTTACGCTTAAAATCAACGGCATTGAAGTCTCTGCTCCAAAGGGTTCCACCATCCTGGAAGCAGCCAGACTTGCCAACATTGAGATTCCTACCCTGTGTTTCTTAAAGGAAATCAATGAAATCGGCGCATGCCGTGTCTGTGTTGTAGAAGTAAAAGGAGCCCGCTCTTTAGTGGCTTCCTGTGTATATCCGGTCAATGAAGGAATGGAAGTCTGGACCAATACCCCAAAAGTACTGGAATCCAGAAAGAAAACTGTACAGCTTCTGCTGTCCAACCACAACCGTTCCTGTCTGTCCTGTGTCCGCAGCGGTCACTGCGAGCTTCAGGAACTGGCTCACAATCTGGGAGTCGAAGACGAAGGTTATTACGACGGCGCTGTTACACCGTCCTGTATTGATGATTCCGCTGCCCATATGATTCGCGACAACAGCAAATGTGTGCTGTGCCGCCGCTGTTCAGCAGTCTGCGAACACGTTCAGGGAATCGGCGTAATCGGCCCTAATATGCGAGGATTTAACACCCACATCGGTTCTGCATTTGAAATGGGTCTGGGCGAAACTTCCTGCGTATCCTGCGGTCAGTGTATTGCTGTCTGTCCGACTGGCGCTTTGACTGAAAAGAGCAATATTGACGATATCTTTGCTGCTATTGCAGATCCGACCAAACACGTAGTCGTACAGACTGCTCCTGCAGTCCGCGCTGCCCTTGGCGAGGAATTTGGACTTCCCATTGGTTCCAATGTTGAAGGCAAAATGGCTGCCGCACTTCGCCGCTTAGGCTTTGATAAAGTATTTGATACCGACTTTTCTGCAGACTTAACCATTATGGAAGAGGCACACGAATTCCTTGATCGCGTACAAAACGGCGGCGTACTGCCTCTGATTACCTCCTGCTCACCAGGCTGGATCAAATACTGCGAACACTACTTCCCGGATATGACAGAAAATCTGTCTTCTTGTAAATCTCCACAGCAGATGTTCGGCGCTATTATCAAGTCCTATTATGCAGCCAAAGCAAACATTCCGGCAAAGGATATTGTATCTGTCAGCGTAATGCCTTGTACTGCCAAGAAATTTGAGATTGGACGTCCAGATGAGGCTGCTAACGGTGTTCCGGACGTAGATTACACCATGACCACCAGAGAACTGGCCAGAATGATTAAGAAAGCCGGTATCCGGTTCTTAGATCTGCCCGATGAGAAATTTGACGATCCGTTAGGACGTTCTACCGGCGCTGCTGTAATCTTTGGTGCTACCGGCGGCGTTATGGAAGCATTGCCTCCGCTCCCCGGGTGGATATTGAG